>JBCBWF010000249.1:0-7676 GCA_039817245.1 Pseudomonadota bacterium
CATGAAGTCGCGCATCAGAGCCTTTGCGTCGTCGGAATAGAAGCTCGCCCATTTGCCGGTGCGGTGGGTGTAGAGCCATTTGCGCGCCGAGCTTGCGCGCTCATAGGCGCGGAAGGAGCCGGTGGTGTGCAGCTCGTGGTCGGAGAAGGAGGCGCAGACGAGCATGGGCACCGAGATCGCCTCGAGCGCGGCGGCCTTGTCGGCCCAGTAGGCGTCGAAGAACGGGTGGCGCGCGAGGACCTCCGGCGGGATGGCGTGCTCGGTCTCGAGGAAGGCCTCGCGGGGCGTGTTGAGCGAGCCCTTGACCTCGGTGTGCCACCAGAAGTCGAGAAACCCGATATCCGCCACGCCGCCGCCGCAGGCGAGGTCGCGGTAGAGATCGCTGACGCCTTCCCAGGGGCAGATGCATTTGAGCGCGGCGGGCAGCTCCTCCGCCGGAGCGGCGGCCGCGTGGTACTGGCTGATGGCGAGGTAGCTCACGCCGCAGAGGCCGACGCCCCCGTCGCACCAGGGCTGCGCGCCCACCCAGGCGATGGCCTCGCGATAGGCCCGGCCCTGATGGTGCGAGATGATGGAGGCGGGCCCGCCGCTATTGGCATAGCCCGGCAGGTTGAGGTTCACGACCGCATAGCCCGCGGGCACCCAGAAGCCGGGATCGGGGGCCTCCCAGCTCGCGAGGGTGGAGAAGCTGGGAGCGCCGCCTGCCTGGGGTATCAACCGGTACTGCTGGGGCGGGCCGCCGAAGGGGGTGCGCTTCAGCGCGGGCGTCAGGTGGTTGTCGTAGGGATGCGCGCACATGATGACGGGCACGCGCTCGCCCGCCGCGAGCCGGCGCTTCGAGCGGAAGATGTTTGCGGTGAGGCTGTAGCCGTCCGCCATGGGGATCTCGACATCGACGTCGCACCGGATGTCCGGATCGGGCTCGGTCAGGCGGCATTGCGGGCGGAAGAGCTGCCCGCTCCGGATGGCACGCCAGAGCATGGGCCAGGCGGCGCGGAGGGTCTGGAGCGTCTCGGACATCGCGGTCTCTCCCGGGTTGTGGTGGCGGGAGGGTAGCGAAGAGCGCAGCGGCGCGAATGCACCTCGGTTAACCCGCCCGGGCCGGCGGGGTGGAAGACGTCGCCGGGGCCGCAGGGGCGCGGCGGTTGCGCAGGAACCGGCTCAGCCCCTGCGGCGTGATGCCGATGAAGCGGGCGAGGTGCTTCTGCGGGGTGCGGCGGACCACGTCGCGGTGGCGCTCCTCGAGAAAGCGCAGGCGCGCCTCGGTGCTGGGGGAGGTCTTGGCGCAGATCAGGTCCTTGTCGAAGAGCATCGCCTCCATGGCCTTCAGCCGCAGATACTCGCCGAACGCACCGCCGCGGAGATAGGCCGGGCGGAAGATGCGGTCCGGGACGAAGACGCCCGCGACATCGGTGATGGCGAGGAGGTCGTCGGAGGCGATGGTCCGGCGCCAGACGCTGGTGAGGTTGGCGCAGAACTGGCCGGCCTCGAAGAAGCGCGCGATGGTGGCCGTGCCGTCGGGCGCGGCCTGCTCGGAGGCGGCGATACCGGCGGAGAGGAAGACCCAGTGCTCCGAGATGCGGGCCTGGCTGGAGATGACGGCGCCTGCGGGGAAGGCGGCCTCGGCGAGATCGGCGCGGAGGGCCGCCCATTCCCCGGGCGCGATCGCGATGCCGAGGGCGCCGATGTCCCGTTCAAGCGCGTCCATGGGCGACATGGGGCCTCCTCTGCCTGCCAAGGCGGGGAGGATGGCACAGGCGGCGGCGGATGGGCGGTGAATTTGGCGCGCGGCCGGTGGGGCGGCGCGAGCGGCGCGGCGCGGGTCAGTCCGCGTCCCCGAGGGCGAGTTGGCCGGTCCCGGGAGGGTCGAGCAGGCACGCGCGGAAGGAACCGGCGATGAGCAGGGCGAGCGCCGCGCAGGCGGTCAGCGCGCTGCACAGGCAAGCGGGCAGGCGCGCGGGCGGCTGCGGCGCCGCAGGGGGCATGGGGTCTCTCCTGACGCGGCCGGGCTGGCGGGCAGCCTGCGCGGCCGCATATAATTGCATATGCGACTGTTTGAATCGGACGGGGTGCGTCAGTTTCGGCCGGCGGGCGGCTCAGTCGACGAGGCGGCGGAGATCGGTGCGGATCGCGTCCCAGCGCCCCTCGCCGAGCCGATCGAGCGCGGATTGCTGGGAGGCCTGCCAGTGGGGCACCGCCTCGGCGAGGAGAGCGCGGCCCGCATCGGTGATGGAGACGCGGCGGACGCGCCGGTCCTCCGGGTCGGGCGCGACGGCGACGGCGCCTCGGGCCCTGAGCGGGCCGATATTGCGATTGAGCGTGCTCAGGCTCATCCCGAAGATCTCCGCCAGCGTGGTCTGCGCGAGGCTGGCGCGCCCGGAGAGGGCCACGAGGGCGGTGAACTGGAACGCGGTGAGGGCGAGCGGGCGCATCGCCGCCTCGAACCGGCGGGTGACGACGCGGCTGGCGCGGCGGAGGCCGAAGGCGACACAGCCGCCGCGAAACGGGTCGGGCAGTGGCGCCGGGTCGGCGGCCTCCCCGGGTTCTGGCTGGAGCTCTGGCTGGGGCTCTGGCTGGGGCTCTGGCTGGGGCGCAGGCTGGGCGGCCACACCGCCGAAATAGGCATGCGTGGCCGCGGAAACCTGGGCGCGGATGGCGGATGGATCGCCGTCCAGCGCCGGCGCGCGCCCGATGACGAGGCTCGCATAGCCGTGCACCATGGTCCAGAGCGGGGCGCCGAAGGCGTCGGGGGCGCGATCGGCGAAGCCGTTGGCCGCCATGCTCTGCGCGAGGGCTTCGATGAAGCAGGCGTAGCAGGCCTTGCCGCTCAGCCGTGCGACATCGGTGTCGACCGCGAGCTGCGGGGCGCTCCACATGAGGTGGAAGAGGTTCGGGTTCTCGGCGCTGAAGGCGATATAGGCGCAGCCGAGGGCGACGATGCGATCGATTGAGCCGGCGGCCTCCTCCGCCGCGGCCTCCTCCATGCGCGCGCGAAGCCGGTCGAAGCCGGCCGCGGCGAGATGGGCGAGGAGCGTGTCGCGGTCCTTGAAATGGCGGTAGGGCGCGCCGCTGCTGACGCCGAGGGCGCGCGCAGCATCGGCCACGGAGACCGCATCGGCCGGGCGGTCGCGCAGCTGGCCGAGCGCCTCCGCGATGAGCGCATCGTGCAGATCGCCGTGATGATAGGCCTTGCTCAAGGAATTCCGCTCCGTCCCGTCCCCGCCCTTGGAAAGTAAGCGGCTCTCACTTAGATTGCAATGTGAGTTGCAATTACATTGACGGATGGCAGCCATGGCCGAGAGAGAGACGGCGCCGGCGGGCGCGACGGGCGGAACGGTCCGGAAGGGCGGCACGAGCAGCGCCGCGCTGCGCGACGGCGGCACGAGTGACGCCGGTGTGCGCGCAGGCGGCACGGGCAATGCGGTTGTGCGCGGAGGCGGCACGGGCAATGCGGTTGTGCGCGGAGGCGGCACGGGGCCCGGCGGCTGGCTGGCCGCCACGCTCTTCGGCGGGCTGGTGGCGGCGAGCGCCGTGGGCGCGGTGCTCTTTCTGGAGGCGCGCTCGGCGGCGGAGGTGGGGCCGGCGCCGCGCCCCCCGCTGACCGCGCGGCTCGAACCGCTGCGGATCGAGCCGGCCTACACGGTGCGCCAGAGCTTCATCGGCCGGGTGGAGCCCGCGCGCGAGACCGGCGCGGCCTTCGAGCGCGAGGGGCTCGTCGAGGCAGTGCTCGTGGACGAGGGCACGACGGTGCGCCGCGGGCAGGTGCTGGCACGGCTCGATACGGAGCCGCTCGAGATCGAGGACGCGCGGCTCGGCGCCGAAGGCGAGGCGCTGAGGGCAGAGCTGCAGCTCGCCGAAGCGACCACGAAGCGGCGCGAGGCCCTGAAGGGGCGCGGCTTCGAAACCGGGCAGAGCTTCGACGAGGCGCGCTTCTCGGCCGGCGCGCTGGCCGCGCGGATCGAGGCGGTGGAGGCGCAGCGCCGGCGCATCCTGCTCGATATCGCGAAATCCGCGCTGTTGGCGCCCTTCGACGGGATCGTTGCGCGCCGGCGGGTGGATGAGGGCGCGGTGGTGCAGGCGGGCACGCCGCTCCTGGTGCTGCAGGAGAGCACCCGGCCGCAGGCGCGCGTGGGCGTGCCGGTGGAGATCGCGCGCGGGCTCGTCCCCGGCGCGGCGCTGGAGCTGCGGCTGCGCGGCGGCGCGGTGGAGGGACGGCTCGTGGCGGTGCTGCCGGAGGTGGATCCGGCGACGCGGACGGTGGCGGCGATCCTCGACCTGCCGGCCGACGCGCTGCCGGTGGCGGGCGAGATCGTGCGGCTGGGCGTGGAGCGGGCGGTGCCCTCGCGGGGCGCCTGGGTGCCGGTCGGCGCGCTGCGCGAGGCGAGCCGCGGGCTCTGGTCGCTGCAGGTGGCGGAAGGCCCCGAGGACGCGCGGCGCCTCGGCCATGCGCTGGTGGAGGTGCTGCATGTGGCAGGCGACCGGGCCTTCGTGCGCGGCAGCCTGCGCGACGGCATGCCGGTGGTGACCGAGGGCGCGCATCGCGGAGCCGCGGGCCAGCGGGTGGTGGCCGCGGATGCGGGGGCCCGGGCGCGATGAGCGATCTTCTGTTCCGCCGGCCCGTCTATCTCTCGACGGTGCTGCTGACCGTCCTCGCCCTCGGGGTGCTCTCCTTCTCGACCATCGGGCGGCAGGAGGACCCGACGATCACCAATCTCTTCGCCACCGTGATCACGCCCTATCCGGGTGCGGATCCCGCGCGGGTCGAGGCGCTGGTGACGGAGAAGATCGAGGCGGAGCTGCGCGAGATCCCGGAGATCGACACCATCGCCTCGACCTCGCGCACGGGGCTTTCCGCGATCAGCATCGAGCTCTCCTCGTTTCTGCCGAACGCCCGGATCGAGCAGGTCTGGGGGGAGATCCGCGACGCGCTGGCCGATGCGGAGCTGCCGGCGGGGGTGCCGGAGCCGGCCTTCGACAACGACCGGACCGGGGCCTTCACGGCGATCGCGTCGCTGACGGCGGAGGAGGGCGTCGCCGTGTCCCGCGCGCTGCTCGGCCGGGTGGGCGAGGCGCTGCAGGACCGGCTGCGCCAGATCCCGCTCACCAAGGATGTGCGCGTCTACGGCCAGCCGGAGGAGGAGATCCTGGTGGCCATCGATGCGGACCGCGCAGCAACCATGGGGCTGACGCCGGAGGCGATCGCGCGGGCCATCGAGGCGGCGGATGCCAAGGTCTCGGCCGGGCGGGTGCGCGGGGCGGAGGCGGATCTGGTGGTCGAGGTCGCGGGCGAGATCGACGGGCTCGCGCGGGTGCGCGCGATCACGCTCGCCACCGGGCCGGAGGAGCGTACCGCGCGGCTCGGCGACATCGCAGAAGTGCGGCGGAGCGTGCGGATGCCGCTCGCCGAGCTGGCGCTGGCCGAGGGGGTGCCGGCGGTGCTGGTGGCCGCGCGGGTGGAGGACGACCGGCAGGTGGATGTGTGGGCCGCGGCGCTGCGCGCGGAGATCGCGCGGACGGCGGAGGCGCTGCCGGCGGGCTTGCGGCTGGAGCTGGTGTTCGACCAGAGCCGCTACACCGCCGAGCGGCTGACGGCGGTGGCGGTCAACCTCGCCATCGGCATGGCGCTGGTGATCGCGGTGCTGCTGGTGACGATGGGCTGGCGCTCGGCGCTGGTGGTCGGCGCGATGCTGCCGCTCACGAGCCTGCTCAGCCTCGTCGTGCTGGAGCGGCTGGGGGTCGTGATCCACCAGATGTCCGTCACCGGGCTGGTGGTGGCGCTGGGGCTCCTGGTGGACGCGGCCATCGTGATGACGGACGAGATCCGCAAGCGGCTGGAGGCCGGCGAGACGCGGCTCGAGGCGGTACGCGGCTCAGTCGGCCGGCTGGCGGCACCGCTGGCGGCCTCGACGGCGACGACGGTGCTGGCCTTCTGGCCCATGGCCGCGCTGCCGGGGCCGGCGGGGGATTTCGTCGGCGCCATCGCGATCTCGGTGATCGTGATGCTGGTGGCCTCGCTGGTGCTGGCGCTGACGGTGGCGCCGGCGATCGCGGGGCGGCTGTTGCCGGCGGGGCGTGCGGGGGCGGAGCGGCGGATCTGGCGCGACGGTGTCGGCGCCGGGGCGCTCGGCCGGCTCTTCCGCGCAAGCCTGATGGCGTCGCTGCGGTTTCGCGGGCTGTCGCTGGCGGCGGCCGCCGCGCCCGCGATCGTGGGGTTTGCGGCGTTCGGCACGCTCACCGCGCAATTCTTCCCGGAGGTGGATCGCGACCAGTTCCATGTGCAGCTGGAGATGCCGGAGGGCGCGGCGATCGCGGAGACCGAGCGCGCGGCCGTCGCGGTGGATGCCGTGCTGCGCGCCGATCCGGACATCGCCGGGGTGCACTGGGTGATCGGGCGGAGCGCGCCGGCCTTCTACTACAACATGCTGGACAATCGCGACGCCGATCCGGGTTTTGCCGAGGCGCTGGTGACCAGCCGGTCGGAGGAGGCGACGAACCGCGCGGTGCCTCGGCTGCAGGCGCGGCTCGATGCGGCGGTGCCGGGCGCGCGCGTGCTGGTGCGCGGCCTGAAGCAGGGCCCGCCCGTGGATGCGCCGCTGGAGCTGCGCCTCGTGGGCCCGGAGCTCGACACCCTGCGTCGGCTCGGCGAGGACGTGCGCAGCCTGATGGCCGAGGTGCCGAGCATCACGCATAGCCGCGCGGATCTCTCGGGCGGGGCGCCGAAGCTGGTCTTCGCGCTCGACGAGGATGCGGTGCGGATGGCGGGGCTGAGCCTCACGGAGGTCGCGCGCCAGCTCGATGCGCTGTCCGAAGGCGCTGTGGGCGGGTCCTTCGTGGAGGGCACCGAGGAGCTGCCGGTGCGCGTGCGGGTGGCCGGTCCCGACCGCGCGGCAGCGGACCGGCTCGCGGATCTCGCCATCGTGCCCCAGGGAGGGGGTCCGGGCGTGGCGGCGGGCGGGTTCGCGGTCCTGCCGCTCGGCGCGCTCGGGCACTTCGCGATCGAGCCTTCGGACGGGGCGATCACCCGCCGGAACGGTGAGCGCACGAACACGGTGCAGGCCTTCCTCGTGCACGGGGTGCTGCCGGACAAGGCGCTCGGCGACTTCCGCGCGCGGCTGGAGGCGGCGCCGCTGGATCTGCCGGCGGGCTACCGGATCGAGTTCGGCGGGGACAGCGATGCGCGCGGAGAGACAGTGCGCAACCTGCTCTCGGTGGTCGGGCTCGTGGTGATCGCGAGCGTGGCCACCATCGTGCTGACCTTCGAATCGTGGCGCCTGAGCGGGGTGACCCTGGTGGTGGCGCTGCTCTCGGCGGGGCTCAGCCTCTTGGCGCTGGAGATCTTCCGCTACCCCTTCGGCATCCAGGCGCTGATCGGGGTGATCGGGGCGATCGGGGTCTCGATCAACGCGGCGATCATCGTGCTGACCGCGCTGCAGGAGGACCGGGGGGCGGCCTCCGGCGACCGAGAGGCGATCGCGGACACGGTGGCACGCTCGGGCCGGCATATCCTGTCGACCACGATCACGACCTTCGGCGGCTTCCTGCCGCTGATCATCGCGGGCGGGGGCTTCTGGCCGCCTTTCGCCACGGCCATCGCGGGCGGCGTGCTGCTCTCGAGCCTCGTGTCCTTCTACTTCGTGCCGGCGGCCTTCAGACTCGTGGCGGCCAGGCGGCCGGCA
>JBCBWF010000339.1:0-5421 GCA_039817245.1 Pseudomonadota bacterium
CCCCGCCGGTGACGGCGGCAATCTGATGGCGACCAGCCCCGCCTGCGCGCTGCCGGACGGGCGAACCGATGCCGCTACGCCACATCCGACTGTCGAATGGGCGCAAGGCGCCGCCCGCCTGGCCTTCAAACGACTGTATCGCCCCAATTTCTTCTTGCTGCAGCGCACCTGTTTGAATTATCCATATTGGCGCTAAGTAACAGCATGCAGTCGGGAAGATCGGCCCGACGCCCTGCGGCCCTGACTACCGAGAGCGATCGTGCGTATTCGCTCAATGATCCGGTAGCGATCCGTTTCTGAAATCGATTGTTGAAACCGCAACGCTGCGCCCGCCGAAGGGGCCACGGAGGAGTCGATATGATGGCTCGGTTGTTTGGACTGCTCGCCGCCGCCGCGCTCGTATTGAGCGCGCTCAATGCGCAGGCCGCGGTCTTTTCAGTGACGAGCGCGGGATCGACCTTCAATGTCGACCCGTTTGTCACCACGGACACGAGCGCGGGCTTCTACAGCCTCGGCTCGCCGGTCGGCGCCTCCGCCAATACGCCGGTGCCGATCGCGCAGTCCAACGCGGTCGTCATGTTCCTGCTCGACTCCTCGACGTCCGGGACCGGCGGCATCTCCATCGGCACCATCGTCGACGCGGTCACCGACGGGTCCGCCGGCACGCTCTCGATGCAGCTCATCAACCTGCTCGGCTCGCCCACCCTGGCGGTCTCCGACGATCCGAACGAGGCCGCCCTGAACGGCTCCTCGCTCATCGCGGACTTCACCTGGTTCGTCTGCTGCACCGACGGTTTCCTGGTGGACGGGCTGCCGGCCACCAGCCTCGACGTGCAGTACTCGATCACCGCCTCCACCGGGATCGACGAGATCCTGTTCGCGACACCGGACGGGATGGGCGGCGTCAACTTCACCGAGATCGGCCTGACCGGCACGATCAACGGCATCATCCCGCTCCCGGCCTCGGTCTGGCTGCTTCTCGGCGCCGTCGGCGCGCTGGCAACCTTCCGCCAATGCACCCGCCGCATCGCCCGCCGCGCCCGGGCGACGGCGCCGCGCGACACCGCCGCATAGCGCAACACCGGACCGCGCCGCCCCCTCAGCGCCCGCGCGCTCGCCCGACGCATTGAAGGACCTCCACGCCGGCAGCGCAGTGAAGCTGCCTAAGTCCTGCCAATTTTGGCACCACTGTGGTCAAAACACTCTTAGAATTTCTTTCAGGGACAGTATAGGCGCACTAAAACTTCACCAACAGCACTCGCTTTCGCATCCCCGATTGACGCACGCCACCCATCCGACTTACCGATCCATGCACGGACGCGCTCGATATGGATTCGACGCGGGGGTCGGGGGGCCGCCGCCTGTACTTGAGGGGGATGTGAAATGGCCGTTTACGCCATGACGAAGACGAGCATCGCTGCCTGCGCCTTGGTCGCGGTGCTCGCCACTGCCGGTCCGGCCAACGCCGTCGTTCTGCACGACAATGCCGACGCGCTGGTGACAGACATGACCACCTACTTCAACAGCACGGCAGGAGGAGGCGGCTGGTCGATCGCGGACGATTTTGCGTTCTCGCAGACTGCGACGATCACCAGCATCGACTTCAGCTACACGAACGAAGCCGCCATCGGGGAGGTCGATTTCGCGATCTACGACAGCGCGTTCAACACGTTGTTCGGCGTCGAACGCGCGACACTCTCGAATGTCGATACGGGTCTGAATTCGAGTATCTTCACCGGCCACGACATCTACACCGGCACGATCTCGAACCTCGAGATCACGCTCGATCCGGGCAGCTACTGGTTCGCCTACCAGCTGATCGAGCTGGACGGAGGTACCCAAGAAGCCCGCGTCGCAGGCGGGACACCGACCTCCGACTCGATAAACGGAACCAGCCATCTGCAGAACCGGAACGACTTCGCCAACTGGGGCTCCGCGGATGTGCGAAATTCCAGCGCCGCGGTCGACTTCACGCTGAACGGCGATCTGGGCGGCGCAACGGCTGTCCCCGTGCCGGCGCCGATCGCGCTGCTCCTGACGGCACTCGTCGGGCTCGGCATCGTCGGCGCGCGTCGAACCGCCTGAGGCTCGGCGCACAGGGCGGAGGGCGCGCCCCTCCGCAGGCCCGCGCTCAGATCAGCACGAGCGCGGCGAGGCCCAGGAAGGCGAGAAAGCCCACGACATCCGTCACCGTCGTGACGAACGTGCCGGAGGCGAGGGCCGGATCGGCACCCGCGCGGTCGAGCGCGATGGGGATCAGGATCCCCGCCAGCGCCGCCGCGATCATGTTCACCACCATCGCCGCCGCGATCACCCAGCCGATCTCCGGGTCGCCGAACCAGACATAGGCCACCAGCCCCATCACCACAGCGAAGCCCACCCCGTTGAGGCACCCCACCACCGCCTCGCGCCACACCACGCGCAGGGTGTTGGTCGGCGTGAGGTCCCGCGTGGCCAGCGCGCGCACCGCCACCGTGAGCGACTGCGTGCCCGCATTGCCCCCCATCGAGGCCACGATCGGCATCAGCACCGCCAGCGCCACGATCTGGGCGATGGTCTCGTCGAACTGCGCGATCACCAGGCTCGCGAGGATCGCGGTCGCGAGGTTCACCGCCAGCCACGGAAAGCGCCGCTTCGTGATCGCCCAGATCGCGTCCGAGATCTCCTCGTCGCCCACGCCGCCGAGGCGCTTCAGATCCTCCTCCGCCTCCTCGTCGAGCGCCTCGACCGCGTCGTCGATGGTGATCACGCCCACGATCCGCCCGTCATCGTCCAGCACCGGCGCGGAGACGAGGTGGTACTGCTTGAAGCCGTAGCCCACATCCTCCTGCGTGTCCTCCACATGGAAGGTGGTGAATTCGGCGTTCATGATCCCGCTCAGCACCACCGGGCGGCGGTTGCCGAGGATCGCGGCGAGCGGGATGAGCCCCACCGGCTTCATCGAGGGATCCACCACCACGATGTCGTAGAACTGCTCCGGCAGATCGGTGGAGGCGCGCAGGAAGTCGATCATCTGCCCCACCGTCCAAAAGGCGGGGGCGCGGACGAAATCGGTCTGCATCAGCCGCCCGGCCGAGTATTCCGGATAGGTGAGCGAGCGCGCGACCGCCACCCGGTCCGCCGGATCCAGCGCCTCCAGCACCTCGCGCTGCTCGTCCGGGTCGAGATCGGAGAGCAGATAGACCACATCGTCGGTCTCGAACTCGCGCGCGGCCTCGGCCACATCCGCGGGCTTCAGGAAATCGAGGATGTCGTCGCGCACGCCCTCTTCGACCTCGATCAGGAGCTCCGGATCGAGCGCCCCCCAGGTCAGCGCGATGAACCGGCGGCGCCGCTCGCTGCCGAGCTGCTCCACCAGATCGGCGATATCGGCGATGTGCAGATCGGCGATCCGGGCCAGCGCGGCATCGCGCGCGCCGGCATCCACCGCCTCCATCACATCGCCCACCAGGGCGGGATCGAGGGCGAGCTCATCCTCGCGCCCGAGCTCTCGCGCGTCCTCTGCGGAAACGGGCTGGGGGGTCTCGGTCATCGCTCGGCCCTCGCGACTGCGCATTTGCGGGTGCCCGTGTTATCCCTTATGGGCTGAAGGCGGAACAGCCGGCGCGGGATTTTCCGGGGCTTCGGGAGGGTTTGCGAGCCATGGCGGAGCAGCGAGAGGCCGAGATCGGGGCGGGCAGCGCCCCCGGCGGGCGCAAGAAACGCAAGTCCGAGCGGCCGCCCCAGAGCGCGGCCGATGCCAGCTTCAACCAGGCGCTGGAGCGCCACCGCAAGGGTGATCTCGAGCGCGCCGAAACCCTCTACCGTGCCGCCATCCAGGCCGATCCGACCAACGCCTCGGCCTGGAGCAATCTCGGCGTCCTCTACCGCAACACCGACCGGCTGGAGGCCTCGGTGGCCGTCAACCGCAAGGCGGTGGAGCTCGCGCCGGACCGCGCCGCGCTACGCAACAACCTCGCCAATGCGCTCCATGACAGCGGCCGCTTCGCCGCTGCCGAGCCCTATCGCCGCGCCCTCCTGATCGAGGATCCCACCAATCCGCTCCGCCTGCGCGACCTCGCCGCCACGCTGCGCGCGATCGACCGGCACGAGGACGTCATCACCCTCGTGGATGCGGCGGAAGCGGACGGGGTGGCCGATGAAGAATGCCGCCTGCAGCGCGGCTTCTCCAACCTGATGCTCGGCCGCTACCGCGCGGGCTTCGCGGATTTCGAGGCGCGCTTCGCCGGGGGGGAAGTGACGCTGCCCAAGCTCGCGCTGCCGCGCTGGACCGGCGGGCCCGTGGAGGGCAAGCGCGTGCTGGTGACCGCCGAGCAGGGCTTTGGCGATGCGGTGCTGATGGCGCGCTTCCTGCCGCGGCTGAAGGCGATGGGGGCGCATGTCACGCTCTTCGCCAAGCGCCCGCTCCGGCGCCTCTTCTCCGGTCTGGAGGGGGTGGACGCGGTGGTGGAGCGCGTGGAGGCCGGCAGCCAGTTCGACCTCTTCACGCCGAATATGAGCCTGCCCCATCTCGTCGGCATGCCCGAAGACGCGCCGCCGCCCGCCCCCCGCCTCACGGTGCCGGAAGACAGCCGCGCGCGCGCCGCGGAGCTGGTGGCCCCCTTCCGCGACCGCTTCCGCATCGGCATCGTCTGGACCGGCAGCCTCACCTATCGCGGCAACCGGCGCCGCTCGGTCACGCCGGAGCACTTCCTCGGCCTCGCCGCGATGCCGGGGGTCCAGCTCTTCAGCCTCTACAAGGGCGACGCGCATGCCGATTTCCTGGCCTCCGGCGCGGCGGGCGCGATCGTCGACGCCTGCGGGGCGGATCGCGACTTCGCCGACAGCGCGGCCGTGGCCGAGGCGATGGATCTCATGATCACCACCGATACCGGGATCGTCCATGTCGCCGCCTCGCTCGGCCTGCCGGTCTGGAACCTCCTGAGCGCGGAGGGCTTCTGGCTCTACGGCCGCGGCGAGCGCACGCCCTGGTACCCCTCCATGCGCCTCTTCCGCCAGGCGCGCATGGGCGAATGGGGCGAGCTCTTCGCGCGGGTGGAGGCGGCCGTCGAAGCGGAACGCGCCGCGCGGGACGGGGCGGGAGGCGGCGCATGAGCGCCGGCACCGTCACGATCGAGGTGGCCGCCGGCGAACTCGTCGACAAGATCACCATCCTCGAGATCAAGGCGGAGCGGATCGCGGATGCGGCCAAGCGCGCGAATGTCGCCCGCGAGCTCGAAACGCTCGTTGCCGCCCGGGCGGCGGCCCTGCCCGCCTCGGAGGCGCTCGAGACGCTGACGGCGGCGCTGAAGCGGGTGAACGAGGCGCTCTGGCAGATCGAGGACGATATCCGCGACTGTGAGCGCGCCGGCGATTTCACAGAGCGCTTCATCGCGCTCGCCCGCGCGGTCTACCGCACCAATGACGAGCGCGCGGCCCTGA
>JBCBWF010000337.1:0-5438 GCA_039817245.1 Pseudomonadota bacterium
CCGCGCCGGTGCCGGCCCCGGGGGGGTGGGGGGGCGGTTGCCTGGGCCGGCACGGGCGCGGGGCCTGCCCCACGCATGCCCGCCCTCGCTTCTGCCCTAGGCGGGAGAACCGAGCGGGCCCTCAGGCAGCAGCAGGCCCGGATCCGCCGCCGCCACATCCGCGAGCAGCTCCAGAAAGGCGGTGGCATGGCGCTCCAGGAGCGCATCACCCATCGCCGCCGTCGCCGCGCGCGCATCGCCCGCGGCGCCGGCCGGGTGGAGATCTTGCGCCATCCAGCCCATCGCCGCGCCGCCATGGGCGCGCAGATGCCGGAAGCGCCGGATGTGCGAAAGCTGCGCGGTCCGGAAATCCTCCGCCGCGCCCATACGCACGAGATGCGGCGCGATGGCCAGCATCATCGCCGTCTCCGCCGCGCCGCCATGGATGCCGTAGAGCCCCTCGCCCTCGGGCAGCAGATCCGCCGTCTCCGCCCCCGTGCCCCAGGCGGTCGCCACCGCGAGCATCCCCTCGCGCACCCGCAGCTCTCGCGCAACCACGCCCATCGGCGCGACATTGCCGCCATGCGCGGTCACGATCACCAGCTTCGCGACACCGGCGCGGCGGACCGAGGCACCGATCTCGAGCCAGCTGCGGATCGCCGTCTCCCAGCCGAGCGTCAGGGTGCCCGCAAAGCCCAGATGCTCGTCGGACTTGCAGACCTGCTGCACCGGCAGGAAGGTCGCCGGCATCCCCTCGGGCAGGCGGGCAACCACGCGCGCCACCATCGCCTCGGCGATCAGGCTGTCGACGCCCACGGGCAGATGGGGCCCGTGCTGCTCGATGGCCGCGATCGGCAGCACTGCGATCCAGTCCGCACAATCGCGAAAATCCGTCGTGGCCATGTCGCGCCAGTAAGCCGCCGGCCGGCCTTCCGGGGCGTTCATCCCGCGCGGCCCGCTGCGATGCACTCGATCTCGACGACAAACTCCTCGCGCGCGAAGCCGGAGACGATCATCAGCGTCGAGGCCGGCGCCGGATGCACATCCGCGAAGGCCGCGTTGCGCGCCTTCATGTACCCGGCCAGATGCTCGCGCCCCGTCACATAGGCGTTCAGACGCACCACATCGCCGAGGCCGAGCCCCGCCTCGGCCAGCACCGCGGCGAGATTGGTGAGCGCGAGCCGGGTCTGCGCCTCCGCCCCCTCCGGCACCTCGCCCTCTGCGTCGATGCCGAGCTGGCCCGAGCAGGCGACGAGCCGTGCGCCTTCCGGCACCGCAATCCCGTGGCTGTAGCGCGAGAAGGGGGGATGGATCCCGCCCGGCAGAAGCGCCTCGAACCCGTCGGCCATTGCCGCTCCCTCCTCTCCTCTGCCTACCGGATCGCCGACACGCGACGCTCGACGCGATCCAGGAACGCCGAGCGCTTGGCCTCGTTCGAGCTGTCCATCTCGTGGAGCGCGAGCCAGAAGGTGCTGGCGCGCGGATTGCAGATCGCGCGCACGCCGCGCAGCAGGATCCGCCGCCCCGGCGCGCCCATACCGACCGTCCACCACCACCAGGGCGAGCCGAGCGTGGAGACCGCGCCGACCAGCCGGATATTGGGCAGACCGGGGCGGATCGGGCTGCCCGGCACCGGCATGGCGAAGGCGACGCCGGGCACGAAGACCCGGTCGAGCCAGCCCTTCAGCATCGCCGGCTGGCCGTACCACCAGGTCGGGTAGACGAAGAGAAGCCCCTCCGCCGCCTTCAGCCGCGCAATCTCGCCCGCGACAGGCCGCTCGTTCTCCACCGGCGTGTGATAGCCGCGCCGCTCCTCGCAGGACATAACCGGATCGAAGCCTTCGGCGTGCAGATCCAGCAGATCCACCTCGTGCCCCGCGCCCCTGGCTGCCCGGACGACCCGCTCGCAGACGGCGGCGTTGAAGCTCTCCGGGTCCGGGTGGCAGTAGACGACGAGGAGGCGCATCGGAACTCCAGTGAACGCGGGGCCGGCCGCGGCTCAGCGCGGCAGCAGGACGGGAGGATCGAGACGGATTTCCTCAAGGTTCTGCCCCGGTCCCTCGCGATCGACAACCAGAAAGTCCTGTCGGCCCGCTTCGACGAGCAGCGGGTGATGCCAGACGCCGGTGGCATACTGCACGCCCTGGTCCGCGCGCGCGGCGAAGAGCCGGCAGGCGCGCGCCTCCGGCTCCCCCGCCACCAGCACCAGCCACGGATGGGGGCCGAGCGGCATGAAGGCCTGGCTGCCGAGGGGATGGCGCTCCAGCATGTCGAGCGGGCGCGAGGGCCAGGGTTCGGCGCGGAAGATGGAGAGGATGGCGCGACCCTCGGCGCCGGTCTCGGCCTCGGCAAGCGCGTGATGGCGGATGGTGGTGCCGCCATTGATCGGCCAGCTCTTCGCGAGCCCCGCTTCGATCACCTGTCCGAACGGCGCGAAGGCCTCGGCCGTGAGGGTTTCGGCGACAAGCGGCAGCCCGGCCTGCGCCATCGCACTCAGGCCCGGCGGCCGAAGATGCGCAGGCGGCTCACGCCCCCGTCCGGATGGATCGAGAGCTTGACATGGCTCACGGGCCCGAGAGCGGCGAGCGCGTCCGCGCCGAAGCTGTGGATGGCGTCCGGGCCGAGCGCCTGTTGCGCCATGAGTTCGGGCCAGAACATCGCCTGCGTGGGGGCCGAGGCGTCCGTGCCCCAGTCCACCATCGCGGCCTGGAGGGAGGCGGCGGCAGGGTAGTTGCCTTTGAAATGCGCGGTGTCGATCTCGACACGCTCCACCACGCCCGGTGCGCCAAGGGCGACGATGAGCCAGTCATGCCCCGGCTCGCGTCGGCGCCGAGTCTCCCAGCCATCGCCCATATTGCGCCCGCGCCCCGCGGAGAGCACGGCCCAGACATCGCCGTAATGCGCGTCGTTCCAGGCGAGCACGCGGCCGCCATTGGCCAGCGCCGAGAGCTCGAGGAGCCCGTCCGGGCCGGTTGCGGGATTGTCCCAGTCGGGCTCGGTCTGGCCGTAGACGCGCAGGCGCGCCACGCCGCCATCCGGGTAGATCTCGAGGCGCAGCCAGCGCCAGGGGCCGGCCGCCTCCGCCGGGATCTCCCGGAAATGGTTGGCGGAGGGGCCGAGGGGTGTGGCGGGCAGGATCGCTCGCCAGTCCCCCTCGCCCGGCTCATCGGCGGTGTCGGCAGCGAAGAGGGCGGCGGCGGGCGGATAGTTGCCGGTGAAATGTGCGGTATCGATATCCACGCCCGCGAGCCGGCCGCGCGCGCCGAGGCGGATCACGCACCAGTCATGCCCGCCATCGCGGCGACGCTTGCTCTCCCAGCCGTCCATCCACTTGCCGAACTCGTCGAAGACGCCGGGGCGGAAGACGGCCGGGGCATCCTCCAGCATCCGGCCCATCGCCGCGAAGCTGTCATCCGAGCAGCGCATCGCGGCCGTGCCGAGGCGCGGGGAGGCGAGGTTCACGGCGCGCTCGGCCCAGGGCGGCAGGACGGGCTGCGGGGCGACGATGTCGGTCATGCGGTGGTCTCTTTCGTCTCGGACATGGCGGCAAGGCGCAGTCGGGCGATGCGGTGCACCTGATCGAGGGCGGTGCGGAACTCGCGCTCCGGCGGGTTGGCGACGCGCGCGCGGAACGCGGCGAGGATGCTGGCGCGGTCATGCCCGCGCACGGCAAGGATGAAGGGAAAGCCGAAGCGGGCGGTGTACGCGCCGTTCAGCCGCTGGAACTCGGCCAGCTCCTCCGGGCTGCACCGGTCGAGCCCGGCGCCGGCCTGTTCGGCCGCGCTCTCGGGCGTGAGATCTCCGGCAAGCGCGAGCCGGCCGGCGAGATCCGGATGCGCGCGCAGAAGCGCGGCCTGCGCCGCCTCGCCCGCCGCCTCCACCGCGGCGGCCATGGGCGCGGCGAGCGCCGCGGGGCCGGCGGCGCCATGCCCCTCCTCCCACACCGTTTCCGCCACCCAGGGCGAGCGCTCATAGATCCCGCCGTAGCGGGCGACGAAGGCTGTGCGGTTCATGCCGGCGCCGGATGGGTTGCGCGCCAGTGCCGCGCGATATCCACGCGCCGGGCGAACCAGACATCCTCGTGGGCCGCCGCATGGTCGAGGAAGCGCTGCAGCGCGCGGAACCGTCCCGGCCGGCCGACGAGCCGGGCATGCAGACCGATCGACATCATCTTCGGCGCCGTCTCCCCCTCCGCCCAGAGCACGTCGAAGGCGTCGCGCAGATACGCGAAGAACTGGTCCGCCGAGTGAAAGCCCTGCGCGGTGGCGAAGCGCATGTCGTTGTTGTCGAGCGTGTAGGGCACCACGAGATGGCCCGGCTGGATCCGGCTCCAGAAGGGCAGGTCGTCGGAGTAGTCGTCCGCATCGTAGAGGAAGGTGCCGCGCTGGGCGACGAGGCGGCGGGTGTTCTCGGAGGTCCGCCCGGTATACCAGCCCAGAGGCTCGGCCCCGGTCAGCCGCTTGAGGATCGCAATCGCCTCCTCCATATGCGCCGCCTCCTCCGCCTCCGCCATGTGGCGATAGTCGATCCAGCGCAGGCCGTGGCAGGCGATCTCGTGCCCGTCTTCGAGCGCGCGATCGATGATCCAGGGCGTGCGCTCGGCAGCGGAGGCGACCGTGAACAGCGTGATCGGCAGGCCGCGCGCGCGGATGAGATCGAGGATCCGCCACACACCGGCGCGGGAGCCGTACTCGTAGATCGACTCCATGTTGGGATGGCGCTGGCCCGGCCAGGGCTCCGCACCGATGATCTCGGACAGGAAGGCCTCCGAGGCGGCATCGCCATGCAGGAGGCAGTTCTCGCCGCCCTCCTCGATATTCAGCACCACCTGCACGGCGATGCGCGCGCCGCCCGGCCAGCGCGGATGCGGCGGGTGGCCGCGATAGCCGGCCAGGTCGCGAGGATAGGGGTCGGTCATGGGTGCCTCCGTCGGCCCCATTGGCGCGGCCTTGGCGCGCGGGCGCAAGATTTTTGTTGCGGCGCGGCGGGGCGATCCGCGTCAATCCGGCGATCGGTAGTGGAGGGTGGAATGGAAGCGGTGCTGCAGGACTGGCTGAGCCTGGCGCTGCGCTGGGCGCATATCGTGGCCGCGATCTCCTGGATCGGCTCGTCCTTCTACTTCATGTGGCTCGACAGCTCGCTGCATCGCGCACCGGGCATGCCGGCCGGCGTGAAGGGCGAGAACTGGACGGTGCATGGCGGCGGATTCTACCACACGCGGAAGTTCATGGTGGCGCCGGAGGGGATGCCCGCCCAGCTCCACTGGTTCCGCTGGGAGAGTTACGCGACCTGGCTCTCCGGCTTCTTCCTGCTCGCCACGATCTATTACTGGCAGGCGAGCCGGTACCTGATCGACGCGGCGGTGCTCGCGCTGGCGCCCTGGCAGGCGATCCTGCTCTCGGCCGGCTCGCTGGCGGTTGGCTGGTTCGCTTATGACCGGCTCTGCCGCTCCGCGCTCG
>JBCBWF010000503.1:0-3451 GCA_039817245.1 Pseudomonadota bacterium
CCGCCGCCAGCGTGCTGAACGGCGAGGTGGCGCTGGGGGAGGGCGAGGCGTTGCCGGAGACCTTCCCCTTCCTCCGCCTCCCGCGCCCCCAGCTTCAGCAAACCCTCCCGGAGGGCACGCTGGAGAAGCTCGAAGCGCTCGAGCCCGGTCGCTGGGCGGCGGTCGAGGGGCGCGAACAGTGGAACGTGGTGCGGCTCGACTTCGTGGAGCCCGGCGAGAAGGTCCGCTTCGAGGATGTCGCCGAGGCGGTCGCACTCGATTGGCTGGAGGCGGAGAACGAGCGGCTCGGCCGGGCCGCGGTCGAAGACCTCGCCACCGAATACGAGATCACGATCGAGCCGGTCAGCGTGGATGAGCTCGCGGAAAGCATCGCGCGGCGGCGCGCCTCGGCGCAGTAGCCCTCCCGCAAGGCCGGCCGCAGGAGGAAGGCCGGCCCGCGCGCGCGGACCGGCCCCTCTCGTCTCAGCAGATCACTGCTGCGGGATCGGCGCCGTCACCGGGGTCACCGGCGTCGGGTCGTTCTCGTTGATGTAGGTGGTCTGCGGACGCTCCTCGCGCACCTCGAACAGCATGGTCTCGGTGTAGCTGCGGCCGAACCGGTCGGTCGTGGTCACCTCGAGCTTGTGCGTGCCGATCTCCAGATCCGTCGGCACCGGCGCCTGCCACAGATGGCTCGACTGGTCGGTCCAGAAGAAGCTCGAGAGCGGACGCGGGGTGCAGGCCGTGCCCTGCGCGCCGCAGAAGTTGGCGCCCTGGAAGAGCTCGAAGCCGTTGCCGCGCGGATCGCTGTCCGACACATAGGCGTGGCGGGCCACCATCATCTGGCGCTTCAGCGCGTAGACGTCGAGCGCCTCGAGGATGTTCTCGCCCTCGCCCGGCTGGACGCGGACCGCCTCGACCAGATCACCGCCATTGTAGGAGACGGTCACGGTCGACTCCTTCGAGCCGTTCCACACATTGATGTGCAGGAAGGTCTCGGCCAGATCGCCGGGCAGCAGGATCTTGGTGTCCGGCAGGGTGTTGATGTTCGCCGGCGGCACATCCTCGGGCGCCGGGCCGGTGGCGTTCCAGTCCGCGAGGGCGGTGTACCAGTCGACGAATTCCGGCGTCAGGAAGTCGAAGGACATCTGGTCCTCGACCGGCTTGCCGGTCGCCTTGAAGGTGTCGCGCCACTCGGTGTCGCCGTTGCTCTCGGAGTCGAACTCGAAGATGTAGTAGCCGCGCGGCGCGCCGAGGCGCTGATAGGATTCAGGCACCACCGCGCTGTCGAAATCGCCCGACCACCAGGAGCCCGAGGCGGCGCCGACGATGATCTGCGGGAAGGGCGCCGGCCCGGGCGAGCTGCCCTCGGCGATGGCGTCGTCGAGCGTCGTCTCCCAGCCCTCATAGCTCTCGCCGGGGCGGATGTTCTCGTTGGTGTGCGTGTGACCCGAGAGCGCCAGCAGCGGGCGCGCACAGTCCTCCGGCGCGAAGATGCCGTCATCGCCGCGCTCGCAGCCCAGCACCTCGTAGAGCTCGACCACGTTGTCCACCATCTGGCGGG
Source organism: Pseudomonadota bacterium (assembly GCA_039817245.1). GTDB lineage: Bacteria > Pseudomonadota > Alphaproteobacteria > Rhodobacterales > Rhodobacteraceae > Thermohalobaculum. Next base: position 1,544 of record JBCBWF010000503.1, read on the forward strand.
CGATGTTCTGGTCGACGAACGAGATGATCGGCATGTGCGAGTTGATCACCACCAGGCGGTTCTCGTCCACATGGGCGAGGTCGTTGGCCAGCCAGGTCAGCTGACGATCGGTGATCACGCCGTTGTAGGTGGCACCCGACAGGATGTCGTCGTCGCAGCCGCCATGCGCGCCGTTCGGGTTCTGGTCGGCGAGGCAGGGGTAGAAGATGTTGTCGAGCACGACGAAGTGCACCTGGCCGATGTCGAACGAGTAGTACTCGGGGCCCCATTCGCGGCGGAAGGTGTCGAAGGAGTCGAGATCGCTGCCGGCGTCGAAGTCGAGATCGTGGTTGCCCGCCACATAGTACTGCGGAATGCCGGCCTGGCTCACGACGTCCTTGTAGCGCTCGTAAAGCGACAGGTCGTCGCCCATCACGTCGCCCTCGATGATGTAGGCCTCGAGGTCGTCACGCGCGGCGAGCTCCGAGATCACGGTGTCGCGGAACAGGCCCAGCTCGAAGTTCGAGTAGGTCTGCGTGTCGCCCGACACGGCGATCTTGAAGTCGAACAGGCGGTTGGGGCGCACGCGCACCAGCGGGAAGTCGATATCCGTCGGCAGCGGGCCGGTCGGCGCGAGGCCGCCGAAGCGGAACGGGCCGCCCGCGAAGGACTCCGGCGAGCCCGCCGGCTTGTGCACATAGGCGAACATCGGGACGTTGTCCTCGTCCAGATGCGCCTGGTAGCGGTCCGGCACGGTCACGAAGATCGAGAAGCCCGCGGCCTCTTCCTCCGCCGTCGGCGCCGGCAGCACATACTCGCCGTTGCGGTCGGTCTTCACCACGTTCAGGCCGTCGGAGACCGAGACGTTGAACAGGAAGCGGTCGGCCTCGGTGCAGGCGCGGTCGAGATCGATATCCTCGCAGACGCGGCCGTTGATGCGCGAGCCGCTCCAGGGCTCGGGCGAGACCGAGACCTGCTGGGTCGGTGTGAAATCGAAGGTACCGTCCTGGGCCAGGGCCGGCGCGGCCGCCGCGGCCACAAAGCCCGCCACGGCCGCGGCGATGAGGTCATGGCGCTTGATATTGTGGGTCATTGTCCACTCCAGAAGCATCACTGTTTTTCTTTGCCGGCCGCCGAAGTTTCCGCCCGACACGCCAGTTGCGTGCCGCCGCAATGCAGTTTGAGAACACACCATCACCACCACCTCCCAATTATGGGAGGTGTTGCTTTGGTCGTCTTCGATGTCGTGAGTTGTCAGAAACGTTATCAGCGACTGCCCGGATACTGTGCCATATCAGGAGAGTCGAGTTCATTCAGTTTTGCGAAATTTGTGTAAAGCGTAGCCATCATAATTGTATACTGCTGTGGATAACATATAAAAGCGATTGCAAGTTGTTGTTTTCCCGTTCGCAGGCCCAGAGTGAGAGAATCACTTGCTATTTACTGTCTCCTGTGAGCCAGGCGTGGGCATCGATTCCAAAGTTGTTTCGTAAAAGCTCCATATTTGTGTCACAGGGCGGCGGGCTGATGGGGGCGTCGTCGATCAGATAACGCGGGGGGACGCGGTGGCGCCCTTCTCCTCCTTCGGCCGCGGGACCCGGGAGCGCGGGATGGCGCTCGTCAGCGTCCTCTGGGTGTGCCTCATCCTCGGCATCCTGGCCGGCGCGACCTCCCAGCTCGCGCGGGACGATCTGCGCATGGCGGCGAACCTGCTCGACCGCACCCGTGCGGAGCTGGCCGCGGAGGCCGCGGTGGCGACGACCATCCACCGGCTGGCGCACGACCCGCAGGCCCATCAGCCCGCGGGCGCGACACACGCCACCCGTTTCGCGGAAAGCGAGATCCGGGTGCGCGCGACCGACGAGACCGGCCTCGTCGATCTCAACGCCGCCCCGCCCGCGCTGCTCGGCGCGCTCTTCGCGGCGGTCG
>JBCBWF010000153.1:0-10893 GCA_039817245.1 Pseudomonadota bacterium
CAGGCCCGGGCGCGTCAAGGTGGCCCCAGGTCGGGCCCGGGGCCCGCGGCGCGCGTCCTCGTCCAACCCGGCGGCGGGCCTCAGACCGATTCTTTCGCGAGGCGGTCCAGATGCTCGTGCACCCTGTCCGCCCCCATCACCGCCTCGCGCACCAACTGGTCGAAGAGGCGCGCGAAGCGCCGCACCTCCTCCGATCCCGTCACCACAAGATAACCCGGGCCGAGATAGAGCGCCGCGCGCAGCGGGCCGAACACCGTGAAGGGTGCCGCAAAGCTCCGCCGCTCGTCGAAGAGATGCAGCCGCAGCGACGGGTAATGCGCCTCCGTCAGCTCAGCCATCCGCCGCAGCTGCGCGCGCCGCAGCTCCGTACTCAAGCCCCGCCAGAGCCCGATCCCCTCCGCCAGCGTCTCCAGCCGCTGTGCCGGCATCGCGATCTCCAGATCGGTGCTGCCGAGCTCCAGCGTCGCCATCACCGCCTCGCCCTGCGCCAGCCGCACCAGCGCCCGCGCCGGCTCCACGCCGTGGTCGATCACCTCCGGCAGGCTCAGCTGATCGGGCAGGGTGGCCGGCACATAGCGGATCTTGTGCCCCTCCGCCTCGCGGTGCCAGCGTTCGATCGGGCTCTCCCCGTCCGGCGTCACGGACTGCTCGATCTCCACCGAGGCCGTCAGCTCCCGCGCCCGCTCGCCGGTGTTGGAGAGCCCCAGCAGCCAGTCCACCGACACCCCCGTCGCCTCCGAGATCCGCCGCAGCGCCTCGGCCCGCGGCAGCCGCGTGGCCCCCGGCGCGAGGAACTGCGCCAGCGCCGAGCGGTCGATCCCGGTCTGGCGGCTGAACCCGGTCAGCCCCGCCCCTTCGCGCTCCACGAGGCTGCGCAGACGGTCGGCGAAGAGCACCGCGAGATCTCTTTTGTCCATATCGCAGCATATCCGAGACGAACACCGCAAATCCACGACAATCCATGCGAGAACACGGCGCAATCGCATATTTCAACACAGATCCTCCGGCTGGCGGGCCCGCCGGATTCGCTTCACCATTCTCGTATGCGAACCAATCTTGCCTCTCGGCCGCCGGGTCTTCCCGGGGCGCGTAACAGTCATGTCTCCGGGATCGAGTGGCCCACCCTCGGGCTGATCCTCGCGGTGCATCTCCTCTGGCTCGGCGCCACGCTCCATGCCGCGGCGCTCGGGCCCTGGCTCGTCATCCCGATCCTGGCGCTCGCGGGCGTGCTGCATTCCTCGCTGCAGCACGAGGTCAGCCACGGCCATCCGCTCCCCTCGCGCGCGCTCTCCGAGGCGCTGGTCTTCCTGCCCATCGGCCTCGCGATCCCCTATGAGCGGTTCCGCGACACCCATCTCGCGCATCACCGCGACGAGGCGCTGACCGACCCCTATGACGACCCGGAGAGCAACTACCTCGACCCCGCGGTCTGGTCCCGCCTGCCGGCGCCGGCGCGCGCGCTCTTGCGCGCCAACAACACGCTCGCGGGGCGCATCGCCCTCGGGCCCGCCATCGGGCTTGCCGCCTTCTGGCGCGCAGAGGCGACGCTCGCGCTCCGGGGCGAGCCGGCCGTGCGCCGCGCCTGGATGCGCCACGCCCTCGGCCTCGCCGGCGTCCTCGCCTGGCTGGCGCTCGCCGGCACCGCGCAATGGTGGGAGATCCTGGCCGCCGCCTATGCCGCTCTCGGCATCCTGCGCGTGCGCACCTTTCTCGAGCACCGCGCCCATGAGCGCGCTGCCGGCCGCTCGGTCGTCATCGAGGATCGCGGCCCGCTCGCCTTTCTCTTCCTCAACAACAACCTGCACGCGCTCCACCATGCCGCCCCGAAGGTGGCCTGGTACCGGCTGCCCGCGCTCTACCGGGTGCGGCGCGACGAGATCCTGCGGCGCAACCGCAACTACCGCTACGGCTCCTATGCCGAGATTTTCCGCGCCCATTTCCTGCGCGCCAAGGACCCGGTGCCCCACCCCTTCTACCCGCAGGTGGTGGAGCCGGCTCAGCCTCGCAGTGCGGCGATCCGCGCGATGAGGGCCGCGGTGGAGGGATCGGTGTCGACCGCCGCGCCCTCCGACAGCGCCGGGATCAGCCCTTTGGCGAGAACCTTGCCGAGCTCCACGCCCCACTGATCGAAGCTGTTCACGCCCCAGATCGCGCCCTGCACGAACACCTTGTGCTCGAAGAGCGCGATCAGCCGGCCGAGCGCGAACGGATCGAGCCGCCGGTGCAGGATCGTGGTCGAGGGCCGGTCGCCCGGGAAGGTCCGGTGCGGCGCCAGCCGGTCGATCTCGTCGGCCCCCCGCCCGGCCGCCGCCATCTCCGAGCGCACCTCCGCCTCCGTCTTGCCGAAGGCCAGCGCCGCGCCCTGCGCCAGGCAATTGGCCAGCAGGAGCGCGTGGTGATCCCCCAGCCGCTCCCGCGGCTCGGCGGCGGCGATGAAATCCACCGGGATCACATCCGTCCCCTGATGCAGGTGCTGGAAGAAGGAATGCTGCGAGTTCGTCCCAGGCTCGCCGAAGATCGCGGGGCCGGTCGCCTCTGTCACCGCCGCGCCGTCGCGCGCCGTGCGCTTGCCGTTGCTCTCCATGTCGAGCTGCTGGACATAGGCCGCGAACCGCTCCAGCCGCTGGTCGTAGGGAATGAGCGCCACCGTCGGGTATCCCAGCGCGTTCCGCCGCCAGATCCCGGCCAGCGCGTAGAGCACCGGCAGGTTCTCCTCCAGCGGCGTCTCCAGGAAATGGCGGTCCATCGCCGCCGCCCCGTCCAGGAGCGCGCGGAACCCCGCCGCCCCGATGCCGATCGCCACCGGCAGCCCGATGGCGGACCAGAGCGAGTAGCGCCCGCCCACCCAGTCCCAGAACCCGAACACCCGCGTCGCGTCGATCCCAAAGGCCGCGGTGCCCGCGAGGTTTGTCGAGACCGCCGCCATCTGCTGCCCCGCGCCCGCCTCGCCCACGGCGCCGGCCAGCCAGTCCCGCGCCGAGCGCGCATTCGCCATGGTCTCGAGGGTCGTGAAGGTCTTCGAGGCCACGATCACCAGCGTCCGCGCCGGATCGAGTCCGCGGATCGTGTCCGTCAGATGCGCCCCGTCGACATTGGAGACGAAATGGAGCCGCGGCCCGTCGCAATCGGGCATCAGCGCGCGCGCTGCCATCACCGGGCCGAGATCCGAGCCCCCGATCCCGATATTCAGCACATCCGTCACCGGTCCCGCGGCGGTGGCATAGGCGCCGCTGCGCACCGCCTCGGCGAAGGCCAGAAACCGCTCCGCGGTCGGCCCGATCTCGTCCACCCCGGCCACATCCGGCGCCACCGAGCCGCGCAGCGCCATATGCAGCACCGCGCGCCCCTCGGTCAGGTTGACCGGCTCGCCGGCCGCCATCCGGTCGCGCAGGGCCTCCACCCCGGCCTCGCGCGCCAGCGCCAGCAGCGCATCCAGCGCGGCCCGGTCCAGCTTCTCGCGCGAGAGATCGAGCGAGAGATCCTCCGCCGTGAAGCTCAGCGCCGCCGGCCGCCCCGGATCGGTGGCGAAGAGATCGCGCAGATGGACCGGGCGGAGCCGTGCGGCCTCCGCCTCGATCCGGGCCCAGCCAGATGTCGCCATCCCGTCCTCCCCCGATCGCTCGTCGCCGTCTTCCGCGGCGTCGTCATCGCCCCGTCGAGCCGGGGCGTCGTGGCCGCCCCGCCGAACTGGGGCGTCGTGGCCGCCCCGCCGAACCGGGGCGTCGTGGCCGCCCCGCCGAACCGGGGCGTCGTGGCTGCCTCGCCGATCCGGCGCGCGCGCTCAGCTCGCGGGCGTCACCTGCCACACATCCTCCGCATAGCCGCGGATCGTGCGGTCCGACGAGAACCAGCCCATCGGCGCGAGGTTCAGCACCGCCTTTCGCGTCCAGTCGTCCGGCCGCGACCAGAGCGCATCCACTCGGCGCTGCGCGTCCCAGTAGGCGTCGAAATCGGCGGCCACCATGAACCAGTCATGCTGGGTCAGGTTGTCCGCGATCCCGATGAAGCGCTCGCGATCCCCGCCCGAGAACACCCCGTCGCGGATCTGCGCCACCACCTCCGAGAGCCGCTCCGACGCCGCCACCGTCGCGCCGGGGTCGTAGCCCTCCGCGCGGCGCTGGCTCACCTCGTCCGCCTCCAGCCCGAAGATGAAGATGTTCTCGTCGCCCACATGGGCGCGGATCTCCACATTCGCCCCGTCATTGGTGCCGATGGTCAGCGCCCCGTTCATGGCGAACTTCATGTTGCCGGTGCCCGAGGCCTCCATGCCCGCCGTCGAGATCTGCTCGGAGAGATCCGCCGCCGGGATCAGCCGCTCGGCCGAGGTCACGTTGTAGTTCGGCGGATAGACCACCGCGAGCCGGCCCTTCATCGCCGGATCCGCATTGATGGTGCGGCCCACATCGTTGATCAGCTTGATGATGAGCTTGGCCATCGCATAGCCCGGCGCCGCCTTGCCGGAGAAGATCCGCACCCGCGGCGGGATCTCGGCGGAAGGATTGCGCCGGATCTCGTTCCAGAGCGCCGCCGTCTCCAGAATGTTCATGAGCTGGCGCTTGTATTCGTGGATGCGCTTGATCTGTATGTCGAACATCGCGGCGGGATCCACGCGCTGCTCAAGCTGGCCCTCGATCCAGTGCGCCAGCCGCTCCTTGTTGTGCCGCTTGGCCGCGGCGAAGCGGCTGCGAAAGCCCGCATCCTCCGCCAGCGGGCGCAGCGCGCTCACCCGGTCGAGATCCGCCTCCCAGCCGGGCCCCACCGCCTCGGTCAGCAGCCCCGCCAGCGCCGGGTTGCACCCCTTCAGCCAGCGCCGCGGCGTCACGCCGTTGGTCTCGCTCAGGATCTTCTCGGGATGCAGCGCATGCAGATCCGCGAACACCGTGCGCTTCATCAGCTCGGTATGCAGCGCCGAGACCCCGTTCACCCGCCGCGCGGAAATGAAGGCGAGATTGCCCATCCGCACCTCGCCATGGGCGCGCACCGCCGCGTTCTCCGGCCGCTCGCGCCCGGTCGAGCGGGTCTCGGCCGCATGCGCATGGTCCATCGCCTCGATGAGCTGCATGTGCCGCGGCAGCACCCGGCCCATCACCTCCTCCGGCCAGCGCTCCAGCGCCTCCGGCATCAGCGTGTGGTTGGTGTAGTTCAGCGTCGCGCGCGTGATCGCGAAGGCCTCGTCGAAGCCCAGCCCGCGCTCGTCCATCAGGAGCCGCACCAGCTCCGGCCCCGCGATCGCGGGATGGGTGTCGTTGAGCTGGATCGCCGCGCGCGCCGGCAACAGGCCCGCATCGTCGTGATGCGCGAAGAACCGGCGCAGGATGTCCGAGAGCGAGGCGGCGGTGAAGAAGTACTCCTGCTTCAGCCGCAGCTCCTTGCCCTGGGGCGTGGTGTCGTCCGGATAGAGCACCCGGCTGATGGTCTCGGCCAGCACCGCGGGCGCGGCCGCGCCGAAGAAGTCGCCGCGGTTGAAGGGCTCGAGGTCGAAGACCTGCGTGGGCTTGGCCGACCACAGGCGCAGCGTGTTGACCCATTCGCCCCGCCAGCCGGGGATCGGCGTGTCATAGGCCGCGGCCACCACCGTCTCGCCCGGATGCCAGCGCGCGCATCCCTCCTCCGGTACCACATGGCCGCCGAAGCCGATCCGGTGCGCGGCCTCGCGCCGCTCGAATTCCCAGGGGTGCTGCTGCGTCAGCCAGTCCTCCGGGCGCTCCTGCTGCCAACCATCGGTGAAGCTCTGCTTGAAGAGCCCGTGGTCGTAGCGGATCCCGTAGCCATGCGCCGGGACGCCGACCGTCGACATGGAGTCGAGAAAGCACGCCGCCAGCCGGCCCAGCCCGCCATTGCCGAGGGCGGCATCCGGCTCGTCCTTCAGCGCCGCGTCGTAGTCCACATCCAGGCTCTCCAGCGCTTCGCGCGCCGCCTCGCCGAGGCCGAGATTGCTGATCGCATCCTCCAGGAGCCGGCCGATCAGAAACTCCATGGAGAGGTAGTAGACCCGCTTGTGGTCGCCGTCATAGGCGCGCCGCGTGGTGGCGAACCAGGGCTCCATCACCCGGTCGCGGATGGCGCGCGACAGCGCGAGGCGCCAGTCATGCAGCCCCGCCGCCGCAGCGTCCTTCCCGATCGAATAGGCAAGGTGGTAGCGCACGGCCTCGCGCAGCGCCTCGGCGCTGATCGCGTCGGTCACCATGGCGAGCGGCACGCCTTCGACACCGGTGTTCTGGCGCTCGATCTCGTTCATGAAACAATCCCCTCATCGCGGCGGCAAAAGCCGGCAGCGTCCGCTCATCTACCGCACTGCGGCATGGTTGTAGAAGCAAATACTGACGCGAAGCTTCCCGATGCCGCGGCGCCCTGCGCGCCCCGAGCCCGCAATGGGACAGGGCCTGCGAGGCGCTGTCCCGAACCGCGCCAGCCGCTCTGCGAGCCCCCTCTCCGAGCCCCGCCCAGCGCCCGAACGGCCCGCCTTCAGGCCCGCCCGAAGGCCCGCATCTCCCGCGCGATCCGCTTCAGCGACGGGTGCTCGTCCAGCCGGTCCGCCGCCACCGCGTGGCGTCGGCGCCAGTTCGGATGCTCATCCGTCGTGCCCGGGATGTTGGGCTGCTCCAGCGTGCCGAACGCATCGTCGAGCTGCACCGCCACGATCGCCGAGCTCGAGCGCGCCATCAGCGCATGCACCGCCTCGCCGAGCGCCTGGGTCAGCGCCTCCGGCGGATGCGCCGGATCCACATCCGCCGGCAGGATCCGCGCTTCCTCCAGCAGTGCCAGCAGCGCCGCGCGGTCCTCCCAGCGCGCCCTGCGCATCGCCTCGGCCTCCTCCGGGCCGGTATGCCCGATCCGCTCGCGCCAGGCGATGTCGTGGCCCTGCCACCAGCCGGCCAGCGTCGGCGTGTCGTGGGTGCCGAAGCTCGCCAGCGTTTCCACGCGGTAGTGCCAGGGCGCGCGCAGCCGCCCGTCCCAGTGCTCGTACATCGTCACGGCACAGCCATGGATCCGCGAGGCCGCCAGACGCGCGCGCAGCCCCTCGGGCACCACGCCCAGATCCTCGCCGACCACCACCGCGCCCACGCGCGCGGCCTCCAGCCGCACGATCGCCACCAGCACATCCGGCGCCGAGCGCACGTAGCCTCCGGGCGTCCCGTCCTCCGGCACCCAGAAGCAGCGCTCGAAGCCCAGAACATGGTCGATCCGCACCAGCCCCGCATGGCGCAGCGCCGCGCGGATGGTGGAGATGAAGGGCGCATAGCCCGCCGCCTCCAGCCCCTCCGGCGCGAAGGGGGCGAGGCCCCAGGACTGCCCGCTCGGCGAGAACTGGTCCGGCGGCGCGCCGAGCGAGACCCCGCGCGCGAAGACATCGGGGCTCGCCCAGACCTCCGCCCCGTCCGGCCGCACGCCCACGGCAAGATCGGTGTAGAGCCCCAGCGCCATGCCGGCGCCGCGCGCACGCGCCTGCGCGGCGCCGAGCGCGCGATCCGCCTGCCACTGGGCCCAGGCGTGAAAGGCGATCTCCTCAGTCTCCGCCGCGGCAAACGCCCGCGCGCCGGGCGCCTCGGGGCTCTCGAAGCCCGCGGGCCAGGCGCGCCAGTTCGCCCCGTGGCGGAGCGACAGCGCCTCGAAGAGCGCGAAATCCTCCAGCGCCCGGCCCCGCTCGGCGCGGAACGCGGCGAGCCCCGCCGCCTCCTGCCCGGCCGGATCGGCCATCTCCGCGGCGAAGCGCGCGCGCAGCGCGGCCATCTGCGCCCCGGCATGCGCGGCGTGGTCGATCAGGCCCCCGGGATCGGGCGCTGCCTCCTCCGCCGTCTCCAGCGGGATCGCCAGCGTGTCGAAAAAGCCCCGATGCGTCGGCGAATAGGGGCTGAACCCGCCGCTCGCCGCGCCCAGCGCATGCACCGGATTGACCCCGACGAAGCTCGCGCCCAGCGCCGCCAGCGTCTCCGCCGCCGCGGCGAGATCCGCGTAGCTGCCCCGCGCCGCCGCCGATCCCTGCTCCACGCGCCAGAGCCCGTGCAGCGCCGCCGTCGCGCCCCAGATCCGCTCGCGCCGGGTCCGCGCCTCGGGCCCCGGCGCCTGCTGCGGCGCGGAGACGACGAGACAGCCCGTCGCCCCGATCTCGAGGCGGTGCAGGCCCGGCGGCATCGCCGGCAGCGCCACCGCCCCGTCCGCCGCGCCCTCCGCCGTCGCCCCCGTCTCGAAGGTCAGCCGCCAGCGCGCAGCACTCACCGGCGCCGGCAGGAGCGAGGGCTGCCAGGCGTTCACCACATGCGCCGGCGGCAGGGCGCGCGCCGCCCGCGCGGCCTCCAGCGCCGCGAGCCGCTCCTCCGCCTCGCCCGCCTCCCCGATGGCCCCCATCGCGCGCAGGAGTGCCAGGGCAGTGTCCCGCCGCGTCACCGTGAGGTTGCCGGAGAGGTCGATCCAGGCGGGCAGCACGCCATGCGCCGCCGCGAGCCGGATCAGCGGGTCGTCCGTGCCGTGGGAATGGTCGTGCATGCCTGCGCTCACCCCTTGCCGAAGACCACCACCGAGGCCGCGGCGATCGCCGCCGTCGGCCCCCGCTCCGCCGCCGCCGGCGCCTCGGGCGCGGCCGTGTCGAGCCTGCGCCACCAGCCGCCCGAGGCCCCGCCCGAGGCCCCGCCCGAAGCGCTGCCCGCAGGCGGCTCCGGCAGCACCGCCACCGCCGCCGGCCCGGCATTCAGCACGAGAAAGAGATCTCCCGCCGGCCGCTGCCCCGCCGGCGCCTCCGCCGCCCCGCGCAGCCGCAGCGCCAGCGCCGAAAGCCCCGGATCGTCCCAGTCCGGCGCGCCGCCGTCGAGGCCGTACCACGCCACGTCCGGCGCCCCGTCCGGCCCCAGCGCGCCGTGCAGGAACCGTGCCTGGCGCAGTACCGGCTCCGCCCGGCGCAGCCCCACCAGCCGGCGCGCGAAGGCCAGAAACCCCGCCTCGGCCCCGGCCCAGTCCACCCAGCCCAGCGGGTTGTCCTGGCAATAGGCGTTGTTGTTGCCGCTCTGGCCGTTGCCGATCTCGTCGCCCGCCAGGATCATCGGCGTGCCCTGCGAAAGGAGCAGCGTGGCCAGCAGGTTGCGCCGCCGCTGCGCGCGCGCGGCCGTCACCGACGGCTCGCCGCTCGGCCCCTCCACCCCGAAATTGTCGGAGAAGTTCTCGCCATGCCCGTCGCGGTTGCCCTCGCCGTTGGCGGCGTTGTGCTTCTGCGAATAGGCGGCCAGATCCGCCAGCGTGAACCCGTCATGCGCGGTGATCATGTTGACCGAGGACCAGGCCGGCCGGCCCGCACGGTCGAAGATCTCCGCCGAGCCCAGCAGCCGCGCCGCCATCGCCCCCGCGGTCCCGGCATCGCCGCGCCAGAACCGGCGCGCATCGTCGCGGAAGCGGTCCGACCACTCCGCGCAGCCCGGCGCGAAGCCGCCCAGCCGGTAGCCGCCATAGCCGATATCCCAGGGCTCCATGATCAGCTTCACGCGCGACAGCACCGGGTCCTGCAGCAGGGCCGTCATGAACCGCCCCTCCGGCACCACCGCGTCACCCTCGCGCACCAGCGTGGTGGCCAGATCGAAGCGGAACCCGTCCACCCCGTACGCCTCCACCCAGTGACGCAGCGAATCGAGCACCAGCCGCGTCACGAAAGGATGCGCCAGATCCAGCGCGTTGCCGCAGCCCGTCGGGTTGTCATAGGCCGCCCGGTCGCCGGGCACGAGCCGGTAATAGCTCGCATTGTCGAGCCCGCGGAAGCTCAGCGTCGGCCCTGTCGCATCCCCCTCGGCGGTGTGGTTGTAGACCACGTCCAGGATCACCTCGATCCCCGCCTCGTGCAGCCGGTCGATCGCGGCGCGCACCCCCTCGGCGCCCGCGGGGCCCAGATAGCGCGGCTCCGGCGCGAGATAGGCGAGCGTGTTGTAGCCCCAGTAATTCGTCAGGCCGCGGCGGAGCAGGAAGGCATCGTCCACCAGCGCCTGCGCCGGCAGGAGCTCGATCGCCGTGATCCCGAGCCCGCGCAGATGCTCGATCACCCGCGGATGGCCGAGCGCGTCCCAGCGCCCCGCGATCTCCGGCGGCAGCCCCGGCAGGCGCATGGTCAGCCCGCGGATATGCGCCTCGTAGAGCACCGTTTCGTCCCAGGGCACGCGCGGCGCGGGCGGGTGGGGGGCGGGCGGGTGGCCCCCACCTGGCGGTGCGGTCACGATCCCCTTCGGCACATAGGCCGCGCTGTCGCGCGGATCGGGCCCGGTGCTGCCCACCACGAAGCCGTAGAGCGAGGGATGCTCGCGCACCCGCCCGTCGAGCGCCCGCGCATAGGGGTCCACCAGGAGCTTCGCGGGGTTGAACCGGTGCCCCTCGGCCGGCGCATAGGGGCCGTGCGCGCGCAGCCCGTAGCGCTGCCCCGGCCCGATCCCCGGCAGATGCCCGTGCCAGACCGGCCCGGTCCGCTCGGGCAGCGCCAGCCGGGCGGTCTCCCGCCCGTCCGCCTCGAAGAGGCAGATCTCGATGCGGGCCGCATGCTCGGAGAAGACCGCGGCGTTCACGCCCCCCGCCACGGGCGTCAGCCCCAGGGGCGCCGGGCTGCCGGGGCCAGGCAGGGCGGGGCCGGGCAGTGCGGTGCCGGGCAGGGCCGGGCGCGGGCTCCGCGATGCGTGGGTCAGCTCAGCGGCGGGCATCGGCGATCCTTTGCTGGCAGGTCCCCGGTGACGATACGGGCGCAAGCCGCCCCGCAAACGAGCGGATGCGCGGGGCGCTTCCCCGCGGTGTTGGCCGCTTCGCCCCCGCCGGTCAAGCGGTCAGGCCCGGACACCGTGCGCCCCGCGCGCCCAGCCATCGCGCGCCCAGCCATCGTCCTTCCAGCCATCGCTCGCTCAGCCATCGCCCGCCGCGAGCCGGCCGTAGAGC
>JBCBWF010000374.1:0-4979 GCA_039817245.1 Pseudomonadota bacterium
CGTTGTTGCCGCCAAATCCGGTGTCGTTGCGGAACATCAGCAACATTGCCACGTAGGTCAGCGCCTGGGTGATGATGGCGAAGTAGACGCCCGCAACACGTGAGCGGAACGAGAAGTAGCCATAGGCGAACGCCAGAAGCCCCGGCAGCGCAAAGATCAGGAGTAGTGCATAGGGGAAGAACTCCAAGCCGAACCAGTGAACGGGCAGTTCCGTCCAGCCCATGAAGGTCATCACGTCGGGCGTCACGCCGTTGTAGACATAGCCGGCCTTCAGCATGTGCATCGCGACGAGATAGCCGCCGAAGGCGAAGAACAGCCCGTGGCCGAGTGACAGGATGCCGGCATAGCCCCAGATCAGATCGAGGGCGATCGCGAGGAGCGCGAAGGTCGCGATCTGGCCAACGATGTTGGCGAAGTATGGCGAGACGCCGGCTGGCCCGTCGGCCATCGGCCCGCCGAGGATCGGCAGCGCCACGGCGATCGCGGCCATGGCGGCTGCGACTGCGCGGAACAGGCCCGGGCGCTCGACCCTGCCGACGGCGTCTTTGGCGGCCATCAGCGTCTCCCCTTCGGTGCGAACAACCCTTCGGGCCGGCGCTGGATGAACAGGATGACGAGCAGCAGAACGATGATCTTGGCGGCAACAGCGCCGTATACGGGCTCGATCGCGACATTAATCTGACCTATGCCGAAGGCCGCGACAACTGTCCCCGCGAGGCTGCCGACACCGCCGAGGACCACCACCATGAAGCTGTCTACGATGAAGCCCGTCCCCATGGTGGGGTTCACGTTGTAGAGGGGCGAAAGAGCCAGTCCGGCCAGCCCTGCCAGCCCTGAGCCAAGGCCGAAAGCGAGCCGGTCCGTCCGCCGCGTATCGATGCCGGCTGCGCCCGCCATCGTCCTGTTCTGCGCTACCGCCCGCATGTTGATCCCGAGCGTGGTGAAGCGGATCAGCGCGAGCACTGCAAAGAAGGCGGCGACGGCGATAGCAATCGCGAAAAGGCGGTTGGAGGTCATGATGAAGTCCCCGATCACCGGGAAGCCGCCGGACACATAGGCCGGTTGGTGGAACTCAAGGTTCTGCGTGCCGATGCCGACGCGCACGGCGTTGATCAGCAGAAGCGAGATCGCCCAGGTTGCCAGCAGTGTCATGAGAGGGCGCGCATAGAGGCGCCGGATCACCGTCGCCTCTATGACGATACCGACCAGTGCGGCCGCACCGAAGGAGACCGGGATGGCTAGAAACAGATACCAGTCAAGCGCGCCTGGCAGGACGATGCGGATCAGCTCCTGTGTGAAATAGGTGGCGTAGGCGCCGACCATGATCAGCTCGCCCTGGGCCAGGTTGATGACCCCCATCAGGCCGAAGATGATTGCAAGGCCAAGAGCCGCGAGCAGCAGGACGCTGGCATAGGACACGCCGCTGTAGAGCGTCGCGAGCGCCTTGCCGATGGCGAGCGTCTGGTCGATCTCAGCCAGCGCTGCCTCCGCGACCGCGCGCACGGTCGGGTCAGTCTCGTTCTCTAGCGCTTCCGCGATGGTTGTCCGGTTCCTTAGCGTGGCGTCGGTGGCGATGGCGCCGATCGCCTCGGCGCGCCGCGTTGGGTCAGGATCGCCGAGCAGAAGGCTCGTGCGGATCTCGCCGATGACGGCTGAGGTGGCGGGGTCGCGCTCGATCGCGAGCGCCGCTGCCAGAACCCGCGCGCTCACAGCCTCGCGTCGGCGATCGAGCCTGCCGGCGGCGCGCAGGCGGGCCTCGGGGCTGTCCTCGGTGAAGAGCGCCAGGACGAAGCCGGCGCTGGCGGCAGTGGCCCGGAGGCGCAGGTTGACGGACGGTGCCGAGAGATCGCCATCGGGCGTGGCGGGCGCCAGCGTCTCGGCCGAGACCAGCCCATCCTGCCCCTCGATGTAAGCGCCATCGACACCGCAGCGCAGATCGCGGCTCTCGAAGCCCTCGACCACAGCGCGCGCCCAGACGGCGCCCTCGCGCCCGTCGTCGGCGCCAGCCCCAGCGAGGTTCTCTAGCGCGGTCTGCTGTGCGCGAAAATCCTCGGAACATATCTCGGCCAGTATCGCCACGCGGTCGAGCGCGGCGGCACCACCCGGCAGCGCCAGGCAGATCAGCGAGATCAGTAAAGCGAGAAAGCGCGCCATGGCGTGACCCCGGACGGTTCTACGACGAATAGGTCTGGGTGGGCGGCGCCTTTGGCGCGCCGCCCGTATAGGTCGGTGTTAGGTGTTCATGTACGGGCTGAACGGCACCGGGGTCGGCGTGTCCTCGGACTGCCACAGGATGTCGTAACCCTGCGTCTCGTTCAGCGAGCCGATGAAGACGCCGCGCTTCACGTAGTTGTTCTCGGCAGTCATCGAGATTTCGTAGCCCGACGGGCAGGCGAAGGTGAGCCCCGCTGAGGCTTCGCGCACGGCCGGAACGTCGAACGAACCCGCCTTCTCGGCCGCCATGGCCCAGAGGTGCACGCCGTCATAGGTCGATACCATCGGGTCGATGGCGACGTCGGGCCGAAACGGCACATCGTTGGCGCCGACATAGGACGCCCAATTCGCCAGGAACTCTTCGTTGCGCGAGCCGGCGGCGTTTTGCAGATAAGCCCAGCAGTTGAGGTGGCCGACGAGCTCGCTCGTGTCGAGCCCCTCGAAATCCGCCTCGACCGCGTCCAGGCCTAAGACCGGCACGTCGAACGCTGCGATCCCCTGGTTCACGAACTCGCGGAAGAAGTCTGGGATCGAGTTCCCGACCACCGTGAGCACCACGATCGGCTGGCCGCCGGGCTGATCGGCGAAGGCCCGGATCTCGTTGACCAGCGTCTGGAAATTCGAGTGGCCAACCGGCACATACTCCTCACGCCAGGCATCCGGGCCAATGCCCTTCTCTCCCCAATAGCCCTTGAGCTGCTGATTGATCGTGCGCGGCCAGACATAGTCGGAGCCAAGCATGAAGAAGCGCTTCGCCGAGCCGCCCTCTTCGCTCATCAGGTAGTCGACCGCCGGCAGCACTGAGGAGGATGGGGGCGAGTTCAGGTACACGACGTTCTTCGAGTTCTCCTCGCCCTCGAAATGCAGCGGGTAGTACAGCAGGGCGTCACTCTGCTCGACCACCGGCAGGACAGATTTGCGGCTGACCGACGTCCAGCAGCCAAAGATCGACGAGACTTCCTCTTGGGAGATCAGCTGGCGACCCAGCTGCGCATAGAGCGGCCAATCCGAGCCCGGGTCGGTCACCACGACCTCCACCGTCTTGCCGAGGACGCCACCGGCGGCATTGATCTCCTCGGCTGCCATGCGCGCGACGTAGTTCAGGCGGCCCTCAATATTGGCCATCGTTCCCGATGACGAGAATAGGCAGCCGATCTTGACGGTGTCGGCGGCGTGGGCGCGCCGGATGAGACCGGGCAGCGGAAAGCTCGACGCCGTGGCGCCAAGCGCAGCGGCACCAAGGCCCTTGATGACTGAACGACGGTGCATGGGGGCACTCCCTTTCTGGGACGGGGGATGTTGAGGTATCGCGATTGATGGTGCGCACGGATCTTCGGGCAAGGCGATCAAGCCTATTTTCTATACGATCTCAACAAGATGATGATAATTAGGGCAATTTATTCCACTATCTGCATATTTTGAAGGCGAGGAGCGCGGCGTTCAGTGCGCCCTTGGGTTGCGCGCCATCGCTTGACCCGCCGGACGAAGCGGTCAACCTTGAGCCGAATTCTAGCAACTTGATTGGTGGGGCGTGAGCAGCAGCGGGACATCGAAGATTGGTGGTCAGATCCGCTACCAGCGGCGCCTGCGCGGCATGACCCTGCATAGCCTGGCGATGAAGGCCGAGTGCTCCGAGAGCATGGTGTCCAAAGTCGAGACCGGACGCGTGAACCCGTCGCTCACGATGCTCAGCCGGCTGGCCAAGGCGCTCGGCGTCAACGTGTCGACGTTCTTTGCCGACGATCAGATGAGCGAGGTCGTCATGCGGTCGGGTACCCGCCCGCGGCTGGATACAGACGCGCTTCGCCGCGGCGACGGCGTAACACTGGAACGGCTTGCACCCTACGCCGAGGGCTGCATGCTCCAAGCCAACATCCACATCGTCGCCGCCGGCGGACGAAGCGACGGGGTCATCAGCCACTTGGGGGAGGAGGTCGGGTTCCTCCTCGAAGGGGAGTTGGAGCTCGAGGTCGATGGCCAGCGGTACCACCTCCGGCCTGGCGACTCGTTTTACTTCTCGTCCGACCGCCCACACGGATACCGCAATCTCGGCAGCACCGAGGCTCGGGTGCTTTGGGTGAACACGCCGCCGACGTTCTGATTGGCTGGCGCAGAAGCGGCCAGCTGCACGCTTCTTGTGCAGCTTCAGGCTGCCTGCATGGAGAAATGCACGCACTCTGAATAAAGCTCCTTGACTGCGATGCCGGGAGCCGGAGCATGACGGAGAGCTGATGGTCTATGCAGCCGGTCCGTCAAGATCCGGGAGTACCGACGTGTCGACCGAGATGCCTGCCGGCGAAGCCGAAGTCACCGTTGCGTGCTTGCAGTTCGAGCCGAAGATTGGCGATCTCGCGGCCAATCGCGCGACGGGTCTCGAGATGATCGAGACCGTGGCAGACGCTGGAGCGAACCTGGTCGTGCTGCCAGAACTCTCGGACAGCGGCTATGTCTTTGAGACCCGCGCGGAGGCCTTCGCGCTGTCGGGCACGGCGACCGGATCGGACACCGTAAAGGGTTGGGCCGAGGTCGCTCGCAAGCGCGGCCTGCACATCATCGGTGGCTTCTGCGAGCGCGAGGGCGGCAAGCTCTTCAACTCGGCGGCGGTCGTCGGTCCGGATGGGCTGATCGGTGTCTACCGCAAGACCCACCTTTGGGACGCGGAGAACCTGTGGTTCGATCCCGGCGACCACGGCTATCCGGTCTTCGCCACGCCGCTTGGCCGGATCGGCGCGCTGATCTGCTATGATGGCTGGTTTCCCGAAGCC
>JBCBWF010000217.1:0-8417 GCA_039817245.1 Pseudomonadota bacterium
CCCCAGTTCGCATGGGCGTTGGCGGGCCTGCGCACGGCAAGAAGCCCGTTGCCGCTCAGGATCGTTCCGCCGGTACGGCCGACGACAACCCACATATGTCCGCCATAGAAGCCGGACTGACCCATGATCTCGATCCGATCATTGACATTAGGGTCTGCAAGCAATCGCGCAGCGACGGCGAAGGCCGAGGTGGTGCAGACTCCGGCGCCGTTATTGTACGCGATCTGCCCGGTGCGGGTTACTTGAGCCGTACTCTTCCTCTTTCCGCGCATAACGTTACAGGCAGCATGGAGTAGACGGTCCGCGTCTTTCTGTGTCTGGGTGGCAACGGTGGGCTGATCCCTCTTAGGATGTTTAAGCCACGCGTAGCCATTGCTGTAGTTTGCCATAGCCCAACCGCCAAACTGGCGATTCATTATGAAGGCAATTCTCGTTTCATTCGGCATTGTTTCGGTCCCTACGATATTTTCCACATGATCGATGTGCGGAGAAACAAGTTGGTGATCCTTGGATCGGGCTTTTCTGCCACTGCCGACATGTTCTTCGCGATGTTCTGACCGGTTAGTGGGACGCAGCGACGAAACGGTTCAAAGAGATCTCGTTTTTTTTGGGTTTGCCGCTGGCGCGTCTGCGCCGGGATGTATCGGGCAGAGCTGCGCGATGGCGGGGCCTCGCCGGCGACGGCGGCTGGCACGCGGCTTGCTTTGCGGTAGGGGCGGCGGGGTTGCCCGCCGTATCGCCAAAGGTGTGGAGCAGGGTGGCGCGCCTTCGGGGCCGGCCGCCGATGCGACCGGGCCGGACTGGCGGCGCCCGGCCCCGCCCCGCCGGCGCCTCCCGTGAGTTGAGAAGGGGCGACGGGAGAAGACGATGACGCGCATCACCGGGACGATCCTCGCCCTCGCGGCCTGCCTGATTGCCCAGCCGGTCGTGGCCGAGGAGAAAACCTCGTTCCGGGTCGCCTGGTCGATCTATGTCGGCTGGATGCCCTGGGGCTACATGGCCGATGCCGGCATCATCGACAAACATGCCGAAAAAAACGGCATTGAGATCGAAGTGGTGCAGATCAACGATTACATCGAGAGCATCAACCAGTACACGGCCGGCGCCTTCGACGGGGTCTCCGCCACCAATATGGACACGCTCTCGATCCCCTCGGGCGGCGGGGTGGACACCACCGCGCTGATCGTGGGCGACTATTCGAACGGCAACGACGCCATCCTGGTGAAGGGCGAGGGGGATGTGGCGGGGCTGGCCGGCAAGCCGGTGAACCTCGTGGAGCTCTCGGTCTCGCACTACCTGCTGGCGCGCGCGCTCGACGAGAACGGGCTGAAGGAGGCGGATCTCGCCTCGGTGATCAACACCTCGGACGCCGATATGGTCGCGGCCTTCGCGACGGACGATGTGGAGGCGGCGGTGACCTGGAACCCGCTGGTCTCCACCATTCTCGAGACAGGCACGGCGACCAAGGTGTTCGACAGCGCGGATATCCCGGGCGAGATCATCGACCTGATGGTGGTGAACACCGAGACGCTGGCGGCCAACCCCGCCTTCGGCAAGGCGCTGGTGGGCGCGTGGTACGAGACCATGGCGCTGATGGCGGCGGGCGACGAGGCGGCGCTGACTGCGATGGCGGAGGCCTCGGGCACCGATCTCGCGGGCTACAAGGCGCAGCTGGCGACGACCGAGATGTTCTACGCCCCGGCCGATGCGGTGGCCTTCACGAAGGACGAGGGCCTGAAGCAGACCATGACCTACGTGGCCGAGTTCCTGTTCGACAAGGGTATCCTCGGCGAGGGCGCGCCCTCGGCGGATTTCGTGGGCGTGGCCTATCCGGACGGCTCGACCACGGGCGATGCGAACAACGTGAAGTTCCGCTTCGACACCACGTATATGGAGATGGCGGCGGACGGCGCGCTCTGAGCCGGCCGGCAACGGGGGCCGGCTGCGCGGCCCCCCTTTCCCCGCGAAAGCCCCCTGCGAGACACCCATGCGCTGGATAAACCGAAGACCCGGCCCGCCTTTCGGCGCGGCGCTGGCGATCGTGCCCTTCCTGCTGCTGATCATCGCCTATGCGGTGGCCTCGGATATCCGGCGCGCGGAGAACCCGGCGGACAAGCTGCTGCCCTCGCTGCCCCAGATCGCGGAGACGGCGGGGCGGCTGGCAACGGAGCCGGACCGGCGCTCCGGCAAGGTGCTGCTCTGGGCGGATACGGCGGCGAGCCTGGAGCGGCTGGCGCTGGGGGTGGGGATCGCGGCGGCGATGGGGCTCGGCTTCGGGCTCGCCATCGGGCTCGTGCCGGCGGTCACGGCGGGGCTCGGGGGGTTCGTGTCGGCGGTCTCGCTCATCCCGCCGCTGGCGGTGCTGCCGATCCTCTTCATCGTGTTCGGCCTCGGCGAGACCTCGAAGATCGCGCTGATCGTGATCGGGATCGCGCCGGTGCTGATCCGGGACCTCGCGCAGCGCACCGCCGAGATCCCGCGCGAGATGATCGTGAAGGCGGAGACGCTGGGCGCGAGCACCGGGCTCATCGCGCTGCGCGTGGCGCTGCCGCAACTCATGCCGCGGCTCTTCCAGGCGGTGCGGCTGGGGCTGGGGCCGGCCTGGCTGTTCCTGATCGCCGCGGAGGCGATCGCCTCCACCGAGGGGCTCGGCTACCGTATCTTCCTCGTGCGCCGCTATCTCGCGATGGATGTGATCCTGGTCTATGTGGTCTGGATCGCGGTGCTCGCCTTCCTGATCGACCGCCTGCTCGCCTACACCGCGCGCCGGCTCTATCCGTGGGCGGCGTCATGAGCTTCGTGACCGTCGAGAACATCTTCCAGTCCTATGCGGGCCGGCCGGTGCTGGAGCGGGTGAACCTCGATGTGGAGGAGGGCGCCTTCGTCTCCATCGTCGGCGCGTCGGGCTGCGGGAAGTCCACCTTCCTGCGGCTGCTGCTCGCGCAGGAGCGGCCGGTGCGCGGGCAGATCTCCATCGCCGGGCACCCGCCCGCCATGGAGCCCAACGGGGACCGCGGCGTGGTCTTCCAGCGCTACTCGGTCTTTCCGCATATGACGGTGCGGGACAACCTGATCGCGGCAGAGGAGTTCGGGCAGCGCGGCGGGCGGCGCCTCGGGCGGTTCTGGGGCCGCACACGGCGCGCGGCGGCGGAGCGGGCGGAGGCGGTGCTCGCGCGCATCGGGCTCGGCCATCTGGCGGGCGCCTGGCCGCACACGCTCTCCGGCGGGCAGCAGCAGCGCCTCGCGATCGCGCAGGCGCTGGCGGGCCGGCCGCGGGTGCTGCTGCTGGACGAGCCCTTCGGCGCGCTCGACCCGGGCACGCGGCTGGCGATGCACGACTTCCTGGCGGAGCTGCGCGCCGAGCACGGCATGACCGTGTTCATGGTCACGCACGACCTCTCGGAGGGCTTCAAGCTCGGGGACCGGGTGGTGGTGTTCGATAAGCCGCGCTGGGATCCGGACGACCCGGCCGCCTATGGCGCGACGATCACCTATGATTTCGACGCCCGCGATGGCGGGATCCCGTTCCAGCGCCTCGGCGCGTTCCTGCCCCGGGGGGCCGATGCCGTTTGACGGCCCCCCGGTTCGCGGTCGGCGGCGCGCTCGGCGCGGCCGGTCAGTAGACCTTGGGCACGTAGAGCTCGTCCGGCAGCGTCTGGCGGTCGTAATTGGGGTCGAAGACGCGCTCGGGCAGCACGATCGGCTCGTGCGGCACTTCCTCGTAGGGGATCTGCTGGAGGAAGTGATGGATGAGGTTGAGCCGCGCGCGCTTCTTGTCGTTGCCCTCGACCACGTGCCAGGGCGCCTCGTCGATCGAGGTGCGCGCGAACATCTCCTCCTTGGCCTTGGTGTACTGCTCCCAGCGGACGCGGGACTCGAGGTCCATCGGGCTCAGCTTCCACTGCTTCATCGGGTCGTGGATGCGCATCATGAACCGCATCTGCTGCTCGTCGTCGGTGATCGAGAGCCAGTACTTGATGAGGATGACGCCGGAGCGCACGAGCATGCGCTCGAACTCGGGCACGTCGCGGAAAAACTCCTCCACCTGGTCGGGCTTGGCGAAGCCCATCACGCGCTCGACGCCGGCGCGGTTGTACCAGGAGCGGTCGAAGAGCACGATCTCGCCGCCGGCGGGCAGATGCGGCACGTAGCGCTGGAAGTACCACTGGCTCTGCTCGCGCGGGCTCGGCTTCGGCAGGGCGACGACGCGGCAGACCCGCGGGTTCAGCCGCTGGGCGATGCGCTTGATGGCGCCGCCCTTGCCCGCGCTGTCGCGCCCCTCGAAGATCACGCAGACCTTGGCGCCGGTATGCTCGACCCAGTCGCTCATCTTGATGAGCTCAGCCTGGAGCTTCAGCAGATTGACGTAGTAATCGCTCCGCGGCATCGGGTCGAGTTTCTCGCGCAGCCGCTCCTTGTAGATCTCTTTGATCTTCATGGAGAGCTCGGCATCGTCGAATTCGAGCTCGTAGTCCTCGTCGAGCTCGTCGGCGAGTTCGGATTCGAGCCAGT
This sequence comes from Pseudomonadota bacterium, assembly GCA_039817245.1. GTDB lineage: Bacteria > Pseudomonadota > Alphaproteobacteria > Rhodobacterales > Rhodobacteraceae > Thermohalobaculum. The sequence goes on from JBCBWF010000217.1 coordinate 4,513, forward strand.
CGGTGGCGGGGGTGGTATCCTTGTCCATGACGATCCTCCACAATGCGCCGGAGCGTCGGCGCGCCGCGCAATGCGGTCGCCGGCCCATCCGTATCCCCCGCGAGCCGGGGCGCCGAAAGTAAAGGTTTTATGGCAGGCGCCTGCAAGGCGGGAGCGGCGCGGGCGGGGCCCGGATCGCGGCGTGTGGAGATCGTCCGGCGGGGCATCGGCGGCGCGGGTTCGGCCGGCCCCGGCCGCGCTAGACGAGATCGACGTGGTCGGCTTCGGGCGCAATGGCGAGGATGCCGAAGTCGAGCGCGTAGGCGTCCCCCTCGACCGCCCGGCCATCGGCGTCGAAGAAGACCCAGCCGTCGCGGCCCTGTTCGGCGCCGCCGATCACGCTGCCCTCGGCATCGGTGAAGACGAGGCCCTTCTCGCCAAAGGCGACGCTGCCCAGGCTCTCGCCCGCGTCGTCGGTGAAGTGGATGCTGTCGTCGAGCATGAGCTGCACCGGTTCGATCGGCTTGCCGTCGGCGTCGACGAAATAGAGCCCGCCCACCACGTCGGGGGTCCGGGCCTCGGTGCCGCCGGTCTCGCCGGCGCTCAGGAAACCGTCGCTGGGGCTCGTCATCGCGGGGACCTCGATCTCGGCGGTACAGCCTGTTGCTGCCACACCCTCGCCCATGCTGCTGTGAGCCGCGTCACATCCACCCTGCCCCACACCCTGCCCGACGGAGCTGCCCCATGCTGAACATCGATCCCCATCGCCGAGGCCTGCGCGGCGCCGGCCTGCGGCAGGCGGTGCCCGACCGACGCCACCACCACCCGGACCTCTCCAAGCTGCAGGGTTGGAAAGCGATGCAGGCGGAGGGCGAGATCCCCGAGGGCCGCTGGGACGAGGAGCGCCGCTGGGCGCTGAAGATGGGCCTGACGGGGGCGGACAGCCTGGAGGACCGCTCCATCCCCACCTTCGCGCGGGGCGAGCTGCCGCACTATGCCGGCATCAACACCTTCCTGAAGGCGCCCTATGCGGAGGATGTGGCGGAGGTGGCGCATTACGACGCCACCATCCTCGGCGCGCCCTTCGACGGGGGCACCACCTACCGGCCCGGCACCCGGTTCGGCCCGCAGGGGATGCGCAAGATCTCGGCACTCTACACGCCCTACAACTACGAGATGGGGATCGACCTGCGCGAGCAGATGACGCTCTGCGATGCGGGCGACATCTTCACCATCCCCGCAAATATCGAGAAGACCTTCGACCAGATCAGCCGCGCCTGCGCGCATGTGTTCTCGTCGGGCTCGATGCCGATCATCCTGGGCGGGGACCACTCGATCGGCTTCCCGACCGTGCGCGGGATCGCGGAGTGCACCTCCAAGAAGATCGGCATCGTGCATTTCGACCGGCATGCGGACATCCAGGAGAAGGATCTGGACGAGCGCATGCACACCACGCCCTGGTTCCACGCCACCAACCTGCCGAACGTGCCGGCGAAGAACCTGGTGCAGGTGGGCATCGGCGGCTGGCAGGTCCCGCGCGAGGCGGTGAAGGAGGCGCGCAAGCGCGAGACCAACATCATCACCATGTCGGACATGGAGCGCATGGGCGTCGACCGCACCGCCGAGATGGCGCTCGAGATGGCCTGGGACGGGGTGGACATGGTCTACATGTCCTTCGACATCGACAGCATCGATTGCGGCTTCGTGCCCGGCACCGGCTGGCCCGAACCCGGCGGGTTCCTGCCGCGCGAGGCGCTGGCGCTGGCCTCCAAGGTGGCGGCGAGCGGCATCTGCGGGATGGAGCTGGTGGAGGTGAGCCCGCCCTACGACACCTCCGATATCACGGCGCTGATGGGCGTGCGGGTGATCGTGGACGTGCTGGGCTCGATGGTCTCGGCCGGCGTCCTCGGCAAGCACAAGGCGCATATCGACAAGCCGGTGAGCATTCCGGCCGGCGCGTTTGAGGGGCGGAGGTGGTCCAATGCCCCATGATCACGGTCACGGCGACGGCAACGGCGGCGCGCACGGGCACAACCACGGGTCGAGCGGGCACCACCTGCACAGCCATATGGCGGAGGACGATGCGGGCGAGGCGATCCGCGCCCTTGCCGCTCAGTTCATCGAAGGTTTCGTCTCGGCCACTGATAAAGCGGCGTTTTTGAGGCTCGCCGGCGTGCCCCTTGAGATCGCGGACCCCGATGGCGGACCGGCGCTGAAACTTGTGGATATCGCACTAACCACCGAGTGGCAGGTCGGAACGGCCAGTCCGGCCTTCGGCTCTCGCGAGCTTGCCTGGATGCCGTTTCCGGGGGATCTTGTGCGCGAACGGACGAACATGGCCTTCGTCTACGTCTCGCTCCAGAAGAAAATTGCGCGCGATCTCCGTGACTTCCTCGCCGCTGTTCATGCGGTGCCCGGGGGTATAGGCGAAGCTGCGAGTGTCGACGTCAATCGCGCGCAGGTGTTTACGAGATGTTAAGAAACTACAGACTAAACGAGAAAGGCGGGCGCGGACACGCCCGCTTTCGGGAAAGCTACGCAGAGAGAGACTGAACGCTAACACTCACGAACTGCACGATCCGACTTACTCGACTATCAGGCGCCTGGATCACTGCGGCCTGACCACGAAACAGACTTCCATTATGTAGCATGTTCGATTGCATAATGAAAGGAAAAGCCCAACCGATGGTTGTGATCCAGGCCTGAAATTTCCGTAACGGAACCCCGAAAACGCCGGATTCAGACATTGCCAAGCCCGATTCGGGTTTCGCAGCGTCAATTCGGCGAACCTGATTCGCTCCGGTGAGTCGGTCTGGGGAGGTGGGAGGGGCGCTCTGTCAGCGCCAGGGCCGGATCAACCTGGGGTTGAATGGAGGCCCCCCGCAGCGTCTCAGCAAGACACACACTGATTGGCTGCGGGGTGGAGTTGAGCGAGACCCTCGTTAACCATCGGTTAAGGGGTTGGGCTCTTGGGCTTCGGTGACCGCCCAGGCGCCAACACACAGGCGGTCACCACACACAACACTTACTCTACACGGTACACGGGGATGAAACGACGCGTCCCTGCTCATGGCCAAACTGAGAGCAGAAACTCCCCGACACTCAACACTCGCTTGCTCCAACCCCTTCTCGCGAGGGATGGCGTTAAGATAGCGCCTTAGTTCCGCCGCTGCGATGCCCTTTTTCGCGGTTTGCGCTTGGGTGTCCCGTTTCGGACACGCAAAAGTTGTATCTCGATGGCAACGCTCGGACACAAGCGCCTGAGATGGCTGGGAAATCGAGATAACATACGGTAACGGAAGATTTTTCGCTTTGAGCGGGAACCCTGAATCCGCGACTCACTCTTTACGCGAGTCCCGTAAGGACTTGGCCCACCCTCTTAACCCGTCTCGGGCCCGGCCGCCGGCAGCCCGCCGGCCTCCACCAGAAAGGCCGCGACCTCGGCCACGCCCTTGCCTGCCCGCAAGTTCGCGAAAAGAAAGGGCCGATCGCCGCGCATCCGCCGCGCATCGCGCTCCATGACGTCGAGCGACGCGCCCACATGCGGCGCGAGGTCGGTCTTGTTGATGATGAGCAGATCGGAGCGGGTGATTCCCGGCCCCCCCTTGCGCGGGATCTCCTCACCGGCCGCCACGTCGATGACGTAGAGCGTGAGATCCGCCAGCTCCGGGCTGAATGTCGCGGCCAGGTTGTCCCCGCCGCTCTCGATCACGACCAGGTCGAGATCCGGGAAGCGCTCGCGCAAGGTGGCGATCGCGGCAAGGTTGATCGAGGCATCCTCGCGGATCGCGGTGTGCGGGCAGCCGCCGGTCTCCACGCCCAGGATCCGCTCGAGCGGCAGCGCCTGGCTGCGCATCAGCGCCTCGGCATCCTCGCGCGTGTAGATGTCGTTGGTGATCGCGGCCATGGAGTAGCGTGCGCGCATA
>JBCBWF010000410.1:0-4505 GCA_039817245.1 Pseudomonadota bacterium
AGCCATCGGAGCGGCGGAACTTCTCGACAAGGGCACCAATCTCGGCGTGGACAGCACGGCGACGCAGAAGCCGATCGTGGCCTTCGTGTTCAGCCAGGACGGGCTTCTGGCCGGTGCGAGCATCGAGGGCGCGAAATACAGCAAGATCGACCGCTGAGGCGCGGCGCTGACGGGGGCCCCGGACTTGATCCGGGGCCTCCTTTAGTCGGGCGGCCTCAGGGAGGTCCCGGGTCAAGCCCGGGACCCACGGCGGATGTCATCGCCCGGAACCCGGCAGTGGCGCGCTCAGCGCTTGAGGCGGCGAAGCAGCGACGAGGTGTCCCAGCGCCCGCCGCCCATGTCCTGCACCTCGCCGTAGAACTGATCGACCAGCGCCGTGACCGGCAGGCGCGCACCGTTGCGCTTGGCCTCGTCGAGGCAGATCCCGAGGTCCTTGCGCATCCAGTCCACCGCGAAGCCGAAGTCGAACTTGTCGTCGAGCATGGTGTCGTAGCGGTTCTCCATCTGCCAGGAGCCGGCGGCCCCCTTGGAGATCACGTCGACGACCGCACGCCCGTCGAGGCCCGCGGCCTGGGCGAAGTTCAGCCCCTCGGAGAGGCCCTGGACGAGGCCGGCTATGCAAATCTGGTTCACCATTTTGGTGAGCTGGCCGGCGCCGGAGCCCCCGAGCAGGCGGCAGGAGCGCGCGAAGGCCGCGATCACCGGCTCAGCCACGGCGAAGGGCGCCTCGTCCCCGCCGCACATCACCGTGAGCACACCGTTCTCGGCGCCGGCCTGGCCGCCGGAGACCGGGGCGTCGACGAAGGCGATCCCCGCCTTGGCGCCTTCGGCATAGAGCTCGCGGGCCACATTGGCGCTCGCCGTGGTGTGATCGACGAAGATCGTGCCGGAGGCCATGCCCGCGAAGGCGCCGTCTTCGCCCAGCACCACGCCGCGCAGGTCGTCGTCGTTGCCGACGCAGCAGAACACGATCTCGGCCCCGGCTGCGGCCTCGCGCGGGGTGACGGCATGGCTGCCCTTGTGCTCGCCCGTCCACTTCTCCGCCTTCGCCGTGGTGCGATTGTAGACCGTCACCTCGTGGCCCTTGGCGGCCAGATGCCCCGCCATCGGATAGCCCATCACCCCGAGGCCCAGAAAAGCCACCTTCGCCATCTCGCGTCCCTCTCGTTTTCGCTTGGTCATTCGGTGTTGCCGTGGAAGGCCCGGCGCGCAGATAAGACCAAGGCGGGCGCGCCGGCGGTCGAGAGGGTGGTGCGGCGGCCTGTCCCGGTCAAGGGAGCGGCCGGTTTCGGCAAAAGCGCGTCGGCATGGCGGGCGGGCGAGGTGGGAGTGCGTAGCGCGTGATGAGGCTCCTCCTCAAATGGCTGCTGAGGCTGGCCACGGCCGGTGCCGGGATTGTCGCGCTCGCGCTCGTCCTCGGGCTCTATCTTGTGCAGCGCTCCCTGCCCGACTATTCGGCGGAGCTGGAGATGCGCGGGCTCGGCGCCGAGGTGCGGATCATCCGCGATGCCCATGCGGTGCCGCATATCCGCGGTGAGACGGCGCAGGATGCGATGTTCGCGCTCGGCGTCGCCCATGCGCAGGACCGGCTCTGGCAGATGGAGCTCTCCCGCCGCGCCGCGCAGGGGCGGCTCTCCGAACTCCTGGGCGCGCGCACGGTGCCGCTCGACCGGCTGGTGAAGACGCTCGATCTCTACGGCTATGCCCGGCGCTCGCTCTCCCATCAGAGCCCCGAGGCACAGGCTTTCCTCGAAGCCTATGCCGAGGGCGTGAACGCCTGGATCGCGCATGTCTTCCGCGAGGCGCTGGGGCGCGGCGCGCCGGAGTTCTTCCTGTTCGGCACCGACGGGATCGCGCCCTGGACACCGTCGGACAGCCTGGCGGTGCTGAAGATGATGGCGCTGCGGCTCGGCAGCGCCGCGCAGCACGATATCCGCCGCGCGCGCTTCCTGCTCAGCCTGCCGCCGGAGCGGGTGGCGGACATCCTGCCCGAGGCGCCCGAGGGCGCCGTGACGGAGCTGCCCCGCTACGCAGCGATCTTTGAGGGCGCGCGGTTCGCCGAGGCGGAGCCGGCTGCGGCGGAGGATCCGCTCCTCGCCGCGCTCGGCCCCGCGCCGCGGCCGGAGCTTGCCGGCGCCTCCAATGCCTGGGCGGTGGATGGCAGCCGGTCGGCGACCGGCCGGCCGCTGCTGGCCTCGGATCCGCATCTCTGGCTTTCCGCACCTTCGCTCTGGTATCTCGCCAGCCTCGAAGGGGGCGATCTCTCGGTGATCGGCGGCACGCTGCCGGGCGCGCCTGTGGTGCTGATCGGGCGCAACCGCGCGGTCGGCTGGGGCCTCACCACCGTGGGTGTCGACGATCAGGACGTTTTCATCGAGCGGCTCGATCCCGAGGAGCCCTCCCGCTACCGCACCCCCGATGGCTGGAAGGCCTTCGAGACCCGGACGGACCGGATCGTGGTGCGCGACGGCCCGCCGGTCAGCCTGACGCTGAGGCGCAGCCGCAACGGGCCGGTTCTGGACGGCGATCTCTTCGGCGTGGACGCGGTCGTGCCCGACGGCCATGTCGCGGCCCTTCGGTGGACGGCGCTGACGGACGAGGACCGCACCATGAGTGCCGCGATCGGGCTCATGCGCGCAGGCTCGGTCGACGACGCGCTCGACCAGGCGCGCGACGTGCTCGCCCCCGCCCAGAACGTCACGGTCGCGGACGGGCGCGATATCGGCATGGCCGTCGCCGGTGCCATCCCCGAGCGGCGTGCGGACAGCCCGAGCCGCGGGCGTGTTCCCTCTCCCGGCTGGCTTGCCGAGACCGAATGGACCGGCCTGCGCCCGGCCGAGCGCAATCCGCGCATCCGCGTGCCCCGCACGGGCGCGCTCGCAAATGCGAACAACCGACTGACCGATGACGCCTATCCGGAGCACATCTCCAACGACTGGGACCTGCCATACCGCATCCAGCGGCTGGAGAAGGAGCTCTCGGCGCGCGAGTTCCACTCGCTGAACGGTTTCCTGGCCCTCCAGAACGATGCGGTCTCGGAGATGGCGCGCTCCATGCTGCCGCTGATCGCGCGCGATCTCTGGTGGCGGCAGGGTTCGGAGGTGGCCGAGCCGTCGGGCCCGATCGCGCGGCGCGCCGCCGCCCTTGCGCTCCTGGCGCAGTGGAACGGCGATATGGACCGCAACAGGCCGGAGCCGCTGATCTTCGCGGAGTGGATGCGCCAGCTCACCCGGCGGCTCGCGGCGGACGAACTCGGCCCACTGATGCCGCTGGTGGAGGGGATCCGACCGCTCTTTGTCGAGCGCGCCTTCCGCGATGTCGACGGCGCGGCGATCTGGTGCGATGTGGACAAGACGCCCGAGCGCGAGAGCTGTGACGACATCGCCGCGAGTGCGCTCGACCAGGCGCTCGCCCGCCTCTCGCGCGACTACGGGCCGAACATCGAAGGGTGGCGCTGGGGGGCCGCCCATCGCGCCGAGCACAGGCACACACCCCTCGGCTATGTGGGCCCGCTCGGTTTCTTATTCTCAATCACGCAGGAGACGTCCGGCGGCGACTTCACGCTCCTGCGCGGAGCGGTGCCGGGCGACGGGCCGGAGCCGTTCCGCAACGTGCACGCCTCCGGCCTGCGGGTGATCTACGACTTCGCCGATCTCGACCGCTCGCTGATGATCATAGCCACGGGGCAGAGCGGGCATCCGCTCTCGCGCCACTACGACGATCTCTCGGAGCTCTGGGGACGCGGCGACATGATCCGCATGTCGCTCAGCACCGACGATGCCCTCATCGGCAGCCTCGGCGTAACGGTGCTGCGCCCACCCGGTTAGGCGGACACGGCCTCTTGATCCGGCCGGGCTTCTGCGCTCCGCCGGCAGTTCAGGCGTTAACGCCGCGGATCTTCCGCAGCAGCGCTCAGCACGACCATCATGGCGCGCATGGGCACGCTCCAGAACAGCGCCATGTTCTGCGCCGCCGCCGCCATGGCATCCGGTGCTGCGAACGCGAACGGCTCCGACATCGCTGTCGGCACGCGCTTACGCGACTTCTGGCTAGGTACGCTCGGCATGTCAGCCTCCGTTAACGAATTTGTATATCCCTGTGGTAGAAGCGATTTAGGCCTCAGGGAAGTGAGATTCCTCACCTTGCGACAGTTCGTTGCGTTTTATTTCGTTAAGGTGATCTTTCACCTAACATTATGGCGCATTTCCGCATCGCAATGAGGCATGTCGCGGTGCGGAACCCATATTCTGGGAACCGTGTCCTCCGCGTAACGGAACCGTCATGTATGCAAACGATTCGTTCTTCACGCTAACACCTGCGGGGCAGGCAGGGCTCTCCCTCTTATCGCTACTCTTAACGGCAGGGATGCTCTGGCTCGCCGCAACCATGGCGAGACGGGCGCGCCGGGCGCTCCTCGGCGGCCTGCTGGGCCTCGCGCTCTGGTGGGCGTTTCTGTGGCTCTCGCCGCAGGTCTACTACACCTATTACCGCGCGATCATCCCGGG
>JBCBWF010000619.1:0-2097 GCA_039817245.1 Pseudomonadota bacterium
CATTGCGATCCTGTGCCCCTCTTCTTGCCGGGGCTTTGCCTGGAAGCTCGTTCCCCGGTGGGGCCGGACTATGCAGAGAAGAGTCGGCGCAAGGAGTGAGTCACGGTGAACGACCACATGCCGGTGCCGCCTGAAGGGTCCGCCCGACAGCCCGATCGCCTGATGATCGACGCCCACCTGGCGCGCGGTGTCGAGAGCCTTCAGTTCGCGGATCGACCCGCCTCAAGCGCTTTCTGATCCATATCGTGACCAAGACGCTGGAGGGGCGGCCCGAGACGCTGAAGGGCTATGACCTCGGCGTCGATGTGTTCGACAAGCCCGCGGATTTCGACCCCAGCAGCGACACCATCGTGCGGGTCCAGGCGAGCAAGCTGCGCGCGCGGCTCGAGGCCTACTACGCTCTGGAAGGGCGCAGCGACCCGCTTCGCATCACGCTTCCCAAGGGCCAGTACGTGCCGGTCATCGAGGCCGCCGATGACGTCTCGGGCCCGACCTTACGCGCGAACGGCGGCGACCCCCGTGCGTCCGTGGCGGTCATGCCCTTCGAGAACCTCAGCGCGGATCCCTCCCTGCAGAACCTCGCCCTCGCCTTCAGCGTCGACGTCCTGACGGCGCTGTCGCGGTTTCGCGAGCTGCGGGTGCTATCGCGCCACGTCACCTGGCGCTACATCGGCGAAAGGCCGGACCCCAAGGCGCTCGGGGCCGAGCTCGGCGTCCAGTATCTCGTCGAAGGCACCTATCGGCGGACGGACAGCGCCGTGCGGGTCACCGTGCATCTCGTCTGCACCACGACCGGCGACGAAATCCTGTCCGACAGCTTCGACCGGGATCTGTCGGCGCAGAGCCATTTCGAGATCCAGGACGATGTGGCCGGGCGGACGGCGGCGAAGATCGCGGCGCCCCAGGGGATGATCCATCGCGTGGGGACCTGGCACCGCGCCGGGACGGACAATCTCGACGCCTACGAGGCGCGCCTTCTCGCCACCGAGTATTGGCGGGCGCCCTCGCCCGCATCGCACGCCCGTACCCAATCGTTGCTCGAACGGGCGTTGGAGCTCGATCCGGACTATGCGGGCGCATGGGGCACGCTCGCCATCATCTATCTCGACGCGCTGCGTCATGGGTACAGCACGGAAGAAAGCCAGGTCCTGGAGCGCGCCCTCGCGGCCGCCCAACGCGCGGTCGACCTCGATGCGTCCAACGCGACGGGTCTGCACGCCCTCTTTCAGATCCACTACATCCAGGGCAACCTTGCGGCCTTCGACGAGGCGGCCCGGCGTGCCGTGAAGGCGAACCCGAATTACCCTGATATGCTGGCGGATCTCTCGATCTGTCGGGCGCTTAAGGGCGATGTTGCCGCAGCGCGTACCGCGATCTCCCGGGCGATCGACCTTTGCCCCAACCCGCCCGGCTGGTTCCACGCGGCCACCTGTCTGGTGGAGTTCATCGAGGAGCGGTATGACTTGGCGCTGGAGGCGTCGCGGAAGATCGGCGATGCGCTCTGGACAGGGCCCGAGCTCTACGAGGCCATCTGCCTCTCCCTGCTCGGGCGCCTCGACGAGGCCGATGAATGCCTGACGCGGTATATTGAGGCGTATGGCGATCCCCTGGTCTTTCTGGAAGGCGCGTTCGAGATCTACGACAAGCCCGCCTCCCTCCGCGAGCGTATCCTCACGGCGCTCGACGCGATCCCTTCGGGGCGGCGAACGGCCTGACGCCCGACGAAAGCCCCCTGCGAGCGGCAAAGCACCCGCCGCCTCTGCCCGCTGCAGTGCACCACAACACCGCCCAAGCAACCATCCCCTGCACTGCACCCATCCGCCGCTTCGGGGGCTCGGTGCGGACGATTGTTGCGGCGCTGCGTGGGCCGGAGTTCGTGAGATTGAGGGGCAGGTGGGTGGGGTTTTCGGGAAAGTTGGGGGGTTGTGAACAAGGGGCGAACATATTCTTCTTGCTTCCCAAGGAGGTCGAGAGATTGCAGCTAACCGTTAGTGCATCGTGCCCATTGGCGGACGACGAAATGGTCGCATGCGCAACGCTACATTATGAATTCGGTAACCGTATCACATCGCTTGTTGCGACGGCAGTCTTCTGCGC
>JBCBWF010000359.1:0-5140 GCA_039817245.1 Pseudomonadota bacterium
GTCCAGTTGCCGCCGCTGAAGGTTCTGTCGGTCGGGCGGGAATGTCGAAGGGGGCTCGCGGCGGGCGTTTGAGGGGGAGGGCGCGATTGGGCGCTCTGCACCGATCGCGCTTCGCCTGAGCGGTCGGCGCATGGTCCGGAACCTCCCCTCTGCGATCAGGCAACGGGCGTGGCCGGCGGCGGCGGCGGGCGTGTGACGGTGGAGGTGCCTTAGAGGTTGGCAGGGGGCGGACGGGACGGTAGGGGTCCGGACGAGCGGTCGGCGATGGCGTCGCCGGGGGTGTGTTGCGCCCATGCTCGCGGTCGGGTCGGCGCACCTGCCCGCCCCCGTCCTGGACGCCGGGACGCGAGCGAGGGGCGAGCCCCCTCACGCCGGAGACGCCCATGTCGCCCAACGCCGCCGAGACCGCCCGCCCCGATTTCCTGAGCGTCGCCAACGGGCCGCCCGCCACCCTGCCCTTCGCGCGCACCGAGTATGCCGCGCGCCTCGCCGGCCTGCGCGCCATCATGGAGCGCGCGCGCTGCGATGCGGTCGTGCTGACCTCGATGCACAACGTCGCCTATTACTCGGGCTTTCTCTACTGCAGCTTCGGCCGGCCCTACGCGCTGGTGGTCACGCCCGAGAAGGCGGTCACGGTCTCGGCGCTGATCGATGCCGGCCAGCCCGCCCGCCGCTCCGCCTGCGAGAACCTGGTCTATACCGACTGGCGGCGGGACAATTTCTGGCGCGCCGTGCATGTCGCGGCCGGCCAGCCCCGCCGCGTGGGCGTGGAGGGCGACCATCTGAGCCTCGCCGCCGCCGAGAAGCTCGCCGAGTTCCTGGGCGCGCCGGAGGCGGCCGATATCGCGCCGGCCACCATGTCCCAGCGCATGGTCAAGTCCCCCGCCGAGATCGCGCTCATCCGCGAAGGCGCGCGCATCGCCGATATCGGGGGGGCAGCCGTGCGCGACGCCATCCGCCCCGGCCAGCGCGAGATCGACATCGCCATGGCCGGGCGCGACGCGATGGAGCTGGCCATCGCCGAGGCCTTCCCCGGCGCGGAGTATCGCGACACCTGGGTCTGGTTCCAGTCCGGCCTCAACACCGACGGCGCGCACAACCCGGTCACCGGCCGGGCGCTCGCGCCGGGCGACATCCTCAGCCTCAACGCCTTTCCCATGATCTCGGGCTACTACACCGCGCTGGAGCGGACGCTCTTTCTCGGCGAGCCGGACCCCGCCTCGCGCCGGATCTGGGAGGCGAACGTGGCCACGCATGAGCTCGGCCTCTCGCTGATCAAGCCGGGGGCGAAATGCGCGGAGATCTGCGCGGAGCTCAACGCCTTCCTCGCCGGGCAGGATCTCCTGCAGTACCGCTCCTTCGGCTACGGGCACTCCTTCGGCGTGCTCTCGCACTACTACGGGCGCGAGGCGGGGCTCGAGCTGCGCGAGGATATCGACACGGTGCTCGCACCGGGGATGGTGGTGTCGATGGAGCCGATGCTCACCCTGCCCGAGGGCATGCCCGGCGCCGGCGGCTACCGCGAGCACGACATCCTCGTGGTGGGCGAGGACGGGGCGGAGAACATCACCGGCTTTCCCTACGGCCCTGCGCATAACGTCATCCCGGCCTGATGGCGCCGGCGCGCGATCCCGGCGGCTGGACGGCGGCCGGCATCGGCGCGCTGGCGGGGGCGGCGGCCTTCGTGCTCTGTCTGCTGCGCGCCGACGGCCCCGTGCTGCATGACGCGCTGGCCGGGGACATCGCACAGAGCGCGGCGGGTGCTGCGGCCTATGCGCGCGACGCCTGGCGCCTGCCGCTCTTCGCGGTGGAGGGGCTCTCGGGGGTGCCCGGCCAGAACATCGTGTTCAGCGACAGCGCGCCCCTCTTCGCGCTGCCCTGGAAGCTCTTCGGCGGCGGGGCGGCGGCGCCGGCGGTGTTCATGCATCTCCTGCTCGCCGCCGCATTCCTGCTCCAGGGCGTGGCTGGCGCCCTCGCCGTGCAGCGGATCGTCGGGCCGGACGGGACCCGCGGCACGGCGCTCGCCGCGCTGGCGCTCGGCGGGCTGATCCTGGCGCTCTGGCCCGCCTTCCTGCACCGGCATCTGATGCAGCATACCGGTCTCGGCCATCACTGGGTGCTGGTGATGGCGCTGACGCCGGTCCTGATGCTGCTCGCGGGCCGGCGCCCGGCCCGGCCCGTGGCGGAGTATGCGGCCCTGACGCTCGCAGCCGCCTGGCTCCACCCCTATCTCCTGGCGTTCGCGGCGCTCGCCGGCGGGCTCTTCTTCGCCGGCCGCGCGCTCGGGGAAGCGCCGGCGGGGGCGCGCCCTGCCCTCATCCGCGCCGCCTTCGGGCTGGGCGCGATCCTGGCGGTGGCCTTGGTCGCCATGGGCCTCGGCGGGCATTGGATGGTGCCGAGCGTGTCGGGCGGCGCCTATATCACCGCCTTCTCGCTGAACCTCGCGGCTCCCTTCATGCCGGCCGAGCTCTCCCTTCTCGTGCCCGACTGGGCGGCCTTCCCCGAAAGCCAGTTCGCCGCCTATGCCTATATTGGCCTCGGCGGCGGCCTCCTGGCGCTCGGTGCGGTCATCGCCTGGGCGCGGTCCGGTCGCCTCGCGGTGGCGGGGGCGGGGGGCGCGCTCGCCCTCACCTTCGCTGCCGCCGCGCTCGTCACCCTCATCGCGCTTTCCCGCGATATACGCCTGGCGGAGACCACGCTCCTAGCCTACCCGCTGCCGGCATGGGCCGAGACGCTCCTTTCCACCTTCCGCGCGGTCGGCCGCTGGTCCTGGATCCCGGGCTACCTGCTGCTGCTCGCGGCCCTCACCGCCGCGCTCCGGCTCGGCCGCGCGGGCCTCGGGCTGGCCGGCGCCGCCGCCCTGCTCCTTGCGGTGGAGATGGGTCCCCTGCAGGCTCGCGTGCCGTCGCCGCCGGACCCGGTCTCCGCCGATCCCATCTTCGCCCGCGCGATCGGGGCGGCGGGCACGGTCTCGCACCACCCGCCCTTCGGCTGCCGGCCGGCCGGGCCCTCGATCGCGGCCTACCACGCCTTTCAGTACCTGGCCCTCAAGACCGGCGCGCTCACGGCCAACAGCGTCGTCACCGGCCGGCCCAACGCACCTTGCCCGGAAACCGCACCGGGCGGGATCGCGCCCGCCGTGGCGCGGGGCGAGCTCGCCTTTGTCATCGACGCCCCCGCGACGCTCCTGCCCTGGCTCACAGCCGCCGGCATCGACTGCCGCACGCGGCCGGGATACGGCGCGGTGCCCATCGGTGCCTGCCACCGCGACTGGTCGGCCCTCGGCGAAGCCGCTCCGGGCTTTGCCCCCGTCCCGCCGCTCGCCGGCCCGCTCGGGCCGGACTACGCCACCGGGCGCGATGCGATCGGCGCGCTCTTCCTTGGCTCCGGCTTCTCCCCGGCGGAAGACTGGGGCGCTTGGTCCACGGGCCCGCGCTCTGTGATCGAGCTGCCGAGCGGCACCGGCGGGCGCTTCGCCCACGTCGCCATCCATGCCGAGGGCTACACGCCGGAGGCGCGACCCGAAACCACGGCAAAGATCATCCTTGAGGCCCGCCCCGCGCCGGATGCCCCATGGCAGCCCGTCGCGACCCGCACCGCACGCTATCTGCGCGGCGGCGGCCCGATCGTCACCGATTTCGAGATAGCTGAGGCCGCCCCTCAAGCAGCGCTCCGCCTCGTCCTGATCCCGGAGGCGCCGCTAAGCCCGCGCGCCGCCGGCGAGGGAGCCGACGACCGCCCCCTCGGCCTAGCCGTCACCCGCCTCACCGTCGCGCCCTGACCCAGGCCGCACTGATCCGGCTCTCGACACATCCACCTTGCGATCGCTCCCTCCCACGACATTTTTCACCGCGGTCCGTGAACGCCAGGTGACCGGCAGCTTTCGCCTGAGCACATCTCGCTTCCTGTTTTGTTGTTCATTTAATGTTCGCAGATCGTTGCCTACCATGACGTGGGAGGGTGCGGGCGCACAGGGGATTCTGCCACCCGACCACAGCAAGAGCACCCGCCCGCCCGCAGCGCCGCCTTGCGGCGGCCCGGCGCTGTCGGATAGATGATCGCGCCCGCGCGGGGGCCGGTCCCGCGCAGCCCCTCCCGGAGCCCGTCCCCATGCCGAAGCGCACAGATATCCGCTCGATCCTGATCATCGGCGCGGGTCCCATCGTCATCGGCCAGGCATGCGAGTTCGACTATTCCGGCGCCCAGGCCTGCAAGGCACTGCGCGAGGAGGGCTTCCGCGTCATCCTCGTCAACTCGAACCCCGCCACCATCATGACCGACCCCGGCATGGCCGACGCCACCTATGTCGAACCCATCACCCCGGATGTCGTCGCCAAGATTATCGCGGAAGAGAAGCCCGACGCGCTGCTTCCCACGATGGGCGGGCAGACAGGCCTCAACACTGCCATGGCGCTCGCCGATCGCGGCGTGCTCGATGCCCACGGCGTCGAGCTCATCGGTGCCAATCGCAGCGCCATCGACATGGCCGAGGACCGCAAACTCTTCCGCGAGGCGATGGACCGGATCGGCCTCGAGAGCCCCGCCGCCGCCATCGTCACCGCACCGAAGCGCGCGGATGGCGGGCGCGACATCGAGGCCGGCCTCGCCGAGGCCCGCGCCGCACTCGCCACCACCGGCCTGCCCGCCATCATCCGCCCGGCCTATACCCTCGGCGGCACCGGCGGCGGCGTCGCCTACAACCGCGAGGACTTCGAGCAGATCTGCCGCTCGGGGCTCGAGGCCTCGCCGGTCGGCCAGATCCTCATCGACGAGTCGCTGATCGGCTGGAAAGAGTTCGAGATGGAGGTGGTCCGCGACAAGGCGGACAACGCCATCATCGTGTGCTCCATCGAGAATGTCGACCCGATGGGCGTGCATACGGGCGACTCGATCACCGTCGCCCCCGCCCTCACCCTCACCGACCGCGAATACCAGCGCATGCGCAACGCCTCCCTCGCGGTCCTGCGCGAGATCGGCGTCGAGACCGGCGGCTCCAACGTGCAGTTCGCGCTCAACCCCGCGGACGGGCGCATGGTGGTGATCGAGATGAACCCCCGCGTCTCGCGCTCCTCGGCGCTCGCCTCCAAGGCGACGGGCTTTCCCATCGCCAAGATCGCCGCCAAGCTCGCGGTTGGCTACA
>JBCBWF010000622.1:0-2087 GCA_039817245.1 Pseudomonadota bacterium
GATATTGCGGCAGCACCGAGTACTTGATCGGCGCGAAGACGGCCGACTGCGCCCCCATCAGGAACAGCACGAAATAGAGAAAGTAGATGTTCTGGGTGTGGTAGCCGATGACGGCGAGGCCCATCACCACGATTTCCCAGCCCTTCACGAAGCGCATCATCACCGCCTTGTCCACGCGGTCGGCGATCTGCCCGGCGGTGGGGGTGAGGATGGCGAAGGGCAGGATGAAGAGCGCCGAGGCGATCACGCCGAGAAGCGCGATCGGGGTGTCGACCGTTTCGGCGAGCCGGTAGGTGACGAGCGCCACGAAGGCCTTCTGGTAGACCTGGTCGTTGAAGGCGCCGAGGAACTGCACGAGGAAGAGCGGCAGGAAGCGCCGGGTGCGGAGCAGCGCGAACTGGTTCGGCTCAGGCGTCTCTGACATCGGCGTTCTCCCCGGGCTGCGGCGGTTGAGCTGTGGCGCCGCCCCGCAGGCGTCAAGCGCGAAAGGGGCGGGGCACGTTCCTTACGCGCCGGGCGCGGGCTGCGCGATCAGGTGGCGGTGCCGGTCTTTCCGGTCTTCGCGGCTTCGCCCGCCCCGTTCGCTGCCTCGTTTGCTGCCTCGTTTGCGGCCTCGGCCGCGATGGCCCGGCGGCGCGCTTCGGCCTCGGCCAGGATGTCGGCCGGGGCATGCTCGCGGATGAGGCGCATGGTGCCGGTCTCGATGGTCTCCTCGATCCGGGCCATGAAGGTGTCGAAGTCGAGCCCGGGCTCGATGGGCGGCAGGAACTCGATGGCGGCGGAGGCCTGCGCGGTCTTGTTCCACTCGCGCCGGGGCCAGATGACGCCGGCGGAGGTGACGACGGGGACCACCACCGGGTCGAGCCGGGTGTAGATATGGCCCACGCCGCGGCGGTAGCGGCCCTTGGCGCCGAGGCTCATGAGCTCGCCCTCGGGATAGATGATCATCGGGCGGCCCTGCTCGAAGGTGGCGCGGGTGCCCTCGACGGTCTGCTCGGTGCGGTTCTGCGGGCCGCTGTCCACGGCGACGAGCACGAGGTGGAGCTTGCCGAGGATGGTGCCGAAGAAGGGATAGCGCTCGAGCTCCTGCATCGCCACGGCGCCGGTATGCGGGAAGAGGGCCGCGAGGAAGACGACGTCGAGCTCGCTCTGATGCTTGGAGACGAGGAGGACGGGGCGGTCCTTGGGGATGTTCTCCAGCCCGCGGATCTCGGCCTTGGCGCCGAGGATGATGTCGACGGCGCGCAGCACGGTCTCGCCCCAGCGGCGCAGCACCGGGAGCATGCGCTCGCGGGTGGAGAAGCGCGCGAGGAGATAGGCGCGGAAGGCGATGTAGAAGGTGTAGCCGTAGAAGAAGAGGTTGAAGACGAGCGAGCGCAGGCCGCCCCGGGGCAGGCTGGCGGGGCGCGTGTTGGCGGGATGCAGGCTGTTGGGGCGCGCCCCGGTCTCGGTGTCGGCAGCGGGGCCGGTGCTGTCGTTCATGCGGCTCCTCCCAGAGCGCGGCTGGCGGCGATCTCGGCACGGGCGAGAGCCTCGCGGGCCTCCGCGCTGTCGCGGTCCATCTGGGCGATGAGGGCCTCGACGCCGTCGAAGGCCAGCTCGTCGCGCAGGAACCGGACGAGCCGGGCCGTGATTGGGGTACCGTAGAGATCGCCCTGAAAGTCGAAGAGATGCACCTCGAAATTCGGTGCGTTGATGCCGAAGGTGGGGCGCTCGCCGATGGAGGCAACGCCGGGATAGGTGCCGGCATGGGGGCCCGCCAGCACCGCGACCTCGGCGGCGTAGACCCCGTAGCGCGGGATCACCTGGGCGCCGAAGTCGAGATTGGCGGTGGGGTAGCCGAGTTCGCGGCCGCGCTGGTCGCCCTTGACCACCGAGCCGGTGACCGCGTGCCAGCGCCCGAGGATGGTGGCGGCGTCCTCCATCCGGCCGGAGCGGATGGCGGCGCGCGCGGCGGTGGAGGAGTATTCGCCCGCCTCGTCGCCCACGAGATCGAGCACCTCGACGCCGAAGCCGAGCGCGCGGCCGAGGTCCCGGAGGAGCGCCGCGTTGCCGGCGCGGCCGCGGCCGAAGCGGAAATCGCTGCC
>JBCBWF010000265.1:0-7145 GCA_039817245.1 Pseudomonadota bacterium
CGCGCCGCTCGGCATCGCCTCGGCCGCGCTCGGGCCCATGGGCTGGCACGAGATCGGCCTCATGGCCGCCATGGGCCTCGTCGCCTGCACGTCGCATCAGCTCCTCGCCCAGGCCTTCGCACGGGCCGAGGCCGGCGCCCTTGCACCCCTCCAGTATCTCGAGATCATCAGCGCCACCGCGCTCGGCTGGCTGGTCTTCGGCGATTTCCCGGACGCGCTCACCTGGACCGGCACCGCGATCATCGTGACCGCAGGCATCTATGTGTTCCATCGCGAGCGTCGGCTGGCCGCGCGAGGGGCGCCCTGATGCCGGCCCAGGGCGCCGCCGTCTCAGTTCTCCACGCAGAAGGACTGGTCGTCCGTGCAGGTCACCAGCTTCAGGCGGCAGCGCTCCACGGTCTCCTCGAAGAGCGGCCCGCCGATGGTCTCGTTGCGGCACTGCCAGTAGGTGCCGACGATGAGCGGGATCGGCTCACTCGGCCGGAGCGGCGTGATCTCCAGCCGCTTCACCACCTCGGGCGGCAGGAAGCGGACCGAAACCGCGTCGATCTCCACCGCCGGATCGGGCCGCGCATAGCGCCCCTCATCCGCCGCCACGGGCGACTGGGCGAGCACACCGACCACGGGAAGAGCCAGCATCGGGAAGAAGCGTTTCATGGCAAAGTCTCCTGATATCAAATACTTACCGCAGGCAATGACATCAAGCCGCCGTGCTCTCCCGGGCACGTCTTATGGGACATGTCTGCCACACATCGCGGGTCGCGTCGAGCGCCGATCCGCGCGGCGCCTGCTCGCGGCCGCCCTTCTCGCCCTCGCCGGCTGCGACGACGCGACCGTCATCACCCATGTGGACCGGCTGCAGAGCGTCACCGAAAGCGACCTCTTCGCCATGCAGCAGGGCGGCGGCATCCCCACCGAGATCCACGGCACGCCCTTCACCGGCGCGGCGCCGGACGCGCTCGCCGGCTGGCTGCAGGGCCCGGCCGGCGCCTCGGCGGTGCGCTTTCGCGCCGTGCCCGTCGGCGCCACCGCCCACGGGGCCCGCGCCGTCCTGCATTTCAACCCGCAGAGCCCGCCCAACCCGGCCGCGGATTGCCGACGCAGCGAGCCGGCCCGCACCGGCGCGCCACAACCGGAAGGCTTCTCCGTCACCTTCAGCTTCTGCGAAGGATCCGACGCCATCGCCCATGGCCATCTCAAGGCCCTGCGCCTGCCGGAAGGAGATTTCGAGAAATATCAAACCGTTATGCGGAGCCTCCTGCTCGCGATCTTTCGCGAGGAGAAGGACCGTTAACAAAACGGCAAAAAAGCGTGCGTCTGTGACAATCGTCACGGGCGGATAAAGCGTAGGGTTGTATCCAGAGGGTGCGTTTCAAGTGAGTGGTGTTCGGAGGCCGGCGTGGTTGTTTAGGCCTCCAGTCAATCGGATCGGGTCATCCCCCCGTCCTCGATCCGACCCCCGGGCCGGGCGTCCTCGACGCCCGGCCACTCCCGGGGCCGGCACCGGCGGCCGACCGCCCAGCCATGAGGGAGCGATGCGATGGCGGACATCACCATCCTTCCCGGCGGCGCGAGCCACCGCTGGAACCCCCGCCGCTATCGCCGTCGCGTGCGCGAATGCATGGCGCAGATCTTCGGCACCGAAACCGGGCGCGCGGTGCGCGCCGAGCTTACCCGCAGGCTCACCATCGTGCCCTATACCGGCAGTACCTTGAACGCGCTGACGCTGCCGCTCAACGCGCGCGATTCCGGGCCCGAGGGGCGCATGATCCTGTATTGCGGCGGTCCGCTCGTGGGCTTTCCCATGGCCGACAGCCGCGGCCAGCCCTTCCGCAGCACCGGGCGCGGCAGCGACGTGCTGATCGCCTTCACGCCCTGGCGCACGCCCGGCCCGCTGCCGGACGCCGATCTGCTGCACGAATTCGTCCATGCCGCACGGATGATGGCGGGCCTCTCGCGCTGCGAGGCGCAGGGCGACCATTTCGACACCGCCGAGGAGGTGCATGCCATCGCGGTGACCAATCTCTACCGCGCCGAGCGGGGTATCCCCGGCGTCCGCCGCGACCACCACACCACCGAGACGACCACCGCCGGCGCCTTCAACCGCACGGCCTGGGCGCGCGTCCTGCAGCTCTGCCGCCAGATGCCGCGCCTCACCGGCCGCCTCGCCCGCGTGGAGACCCGCTCGGGCTTCAACCCTTTCCTCGACGCCATCTGACGCCCCGCTGGACGGCTGAGGAGCGGGTGCTGCGGCCGCTCCCTCCCACGTCATTGTTCGCGCCGATAAATGAATGCGAGATGAGCGCCCGCGATCTCGGAGCGGTCTGAGCCCGCGCTGTGGTCTTCCGGCACGCCCTCGGATCCCGCGACGCGGAAAGCCGGGAGCGGGGCCGGCCGCCATACGCTCGGGCGGCGGGGCGGGACAGCAGGCGGACGGGAGCCGCGGCCGCGCTCCGGGGCCCCGCAGCGGCGGCCTTAGCCGATGATCTCTCTGACAGTTTTCCGGAGACGGTTTTCCTGGAGCGGGCGGCGGGAATCGAACCCGCACGTTCAGCTTGGAAGGCTGACAGGCTACCACTACATCACGCCCGCGGTGGCACTGCGCTAGGCGATCGCGGCAGAGAGGTCAAGGAGCAGCGCCCCGGCCGGGCTCACGCAGGCGGCGCGCCGCCCGCACCGGTGGCGAGGCGGCCCGGCACCATCTCGCTCGCGCACCGGCTGAAGGCGCGCACGGCGTTGGAGCGCTCGCCCTGCCGTGAGGTGAGCAGCCCCATGCGCAGCGACCGCACCGGCCCCGCGATCGGCACGCTCAGCACGCGGGTGCCGTCGGGCGCAATGTCGCTCGGCGGGCGCATGTTGACGATGGAATAGCCGAAGCCGTTGCCGACCATCGAGCGCATCACCGCCATGTCGCTGGTGCGCTCCGCGATGACGGGCCTCTCGTCGAACAGCGACAGGAAGTAGTCGGCGCTGATCGGCAGGTCGAGCAGCACCATCGGGTGGTCCTTCAGCGCCTCGATGCTCACCGTCTCCCGGCCCGCAAGCGGATGCTGCGCGCCGAGAAGCGCGATCGGCGACAGCTCGGACAGGGGCGTGAAGACGAGATCGGCCGGCAGCTCCATGTCGTAGGTGAGCGCCACGTCGATCTCGGAGCGCCGGAGCGCGCTGAGGAGATTGGCCTGGTTCATCTCGAACTGCCGGAAGCGCACCTCCGGATAGGCGGTCTCGAAGGCGCGCCGCAGCTTCGGCAGCACGAGCTGCACGAAACTCACGAGGCAGCCGACCCTGAGCGGCCCGCGCACGGAGCCCGAGATATCCCCGGCGATGTCCATCAGCGCGCCCGCCTCGCGCAGCACATGGCGCGCCTGGTCCAGCATCAGCCGCCCCCCTTCGGTCAGCACCAGCCCCTGGGCGTGCTGACGCATGAAGAGCGGCACGCCGAACTCCTTCTCCAGCTGCGCGATTGCCGCCGAGATCGACGGCGAGGAGACGTTGATGCGCTCGGAGGCGCGCGCGATGCTGCCGGTCTCGCCCACCGCGACGAAGTATTCGAGCTGTCGGAGCGTGTATCGGATCATGCCGGCCGGGGGTCCGCCCACCCCCCGCACGGCGCGCGGCCGCCGGCAAGACCATGCGGACACCGCCCCGTCATGCGCGCCCCCTATTCGTCGCCCGGCACGCCGTAGGACGGCGCGGCGCCGGGGTCGAGGGCGCGCTGAACATAGGCGTCGAGCTGGGGCTTGTAGACCGCCCAGGCGGCGGCCACGGCGGCGATCGGGCAGTGCTCGCTCCAGTCGCAGCGGAGCTCGGCGACCGGCCAGGCCACCCGGTCCACCAGCAACAGCCCCGCCGAATGCACCGGCCCCGCCTCCCCGCCGGCGGCGAGCCCGGCCTGCAGGGCGCCCACCAGCCGGTCACCGAGATGGCCCGCGCCGGCCGCGAAAGCCGCCACAATGGCCTGGGGCACGCCGGCATCGGCCAGGAGGTTGCCGCCGGCGGCGACGTTCCCTGCCTGCGCCTCGGCCCAGATCCCGAGCGCGTTCGGCCCTGAATGGATCGCCGTGCGCCCCTCCCGGTCCACCGCCAGGAGCTGGCGATAGGCCATATGCGCGCCCTCGCGCACCACCGCCGCAACCGCCTCGGGCGCCCCCGCCCCCGCCGCCATCCGGTCCAGCACCTCGGGTCCCAGCCGCGGATCGGTCACGTTCTGCGAAGCGACCGCCCCCACCCCGGCGCGCGCATGCGCACAGCGCGCGGCCACCGCCGGCGAGGAGGACGAGATCGCCATCCCGAACATCCCCGTCTCCGCGCAGCGCGCCACCAGCGAGAAGGTCATGTCCCCGCCCCGCCCGCCGGCGCCTCGTCCGGGATCACCGCGGTCGCGTCGATCTCCACCAGCCATTCAGGCCGCGCGAGCGCCTGCACCACCAGCCCCGTCGAGACCGGATGCACGCCCCGAATGTATTCGCCCATGGTGCGGTACACCGCCTCGCGATGGCGCACATCGGTGATGTAGACGACGATCTTCACGAGATGCGCCATCGAGCCGCCGGCCTCCTCGATCAGCTGCCGGATGTTCTGCATCACCTTGTGCGTCTGCTCGACGGGGTCGTGGCTGTCGATGCTCTTCGCGTCGTCGAGGTTCTGCGGACACTGCCCGCGCAGCCATACCGTCGCTCCGCCGCGGGTCACCACCGCCTGCGCCAGATCGTTGTCGAGGTTCTGCTCAGGATAGGTGTCGCGCGTGTTGAATGGGCGGATCCGCCGATGCGCCATCTTTGTCCTCCTCGCCGCCGAACGCCAAGCCCGCGTCGCAGCCATCATCCTCCGAGACCGCGCGTGCGCCAAACGCTCTCACGGCATAACGGGGGCGAAAACACGCCATTACCTTACCGCGGCTTAGGCGCGCCCGAACCGCGCTTAGCCGGAGCCCAAGCAATGCTTTGCGAAATCGGATTTTCCCGCGCGCCCGATCCATCCTAGGCTTTCGCGATCAAGCCAAGCGAGGACCCGGAATGGCCAGCGAGAGCGTGGAGCGGACGGACACGGTGGTCGTCGGGGCCGGTCAGGCCGGCATCGCCGCCAGCGAGCATCTGCGCGCGCAGTCGGTCGAGCATGTCGTGCTCGAACGCGCGCGCATCGCCGAGCGCTGGCGGAGCGAGCGCTGGGACTCGCTGGTCGCCAACGGCCCCGCCTGGCACGACCGCTTCCCCAATCTCGAATTCGACTGCGGCGCGGAGATCTTCCCGGACAAGGAAAGCGTCGCCGACTACTTCGCCGCCTATGCCCGGGCGATCGACGCGCCGGTGCGCACCGGCGTCGATGTGCGCCTCGTGGCCCGACTGCCGGGCCGGCCTGGCTTTCGCGTGGAGACCTCCGCGGGGGTCTTCGAGGCCCGGAACGTGATCGCGGCGACCGGGGCCTTCCAGCGCCCGCTCATCCCCGCCATCGCCGGGGATGTCGCCACCTCCGCCTGCGAGCCGCTGCAGATCCACTCCAACGCCTACCGCAATCCGGGCCAGCTCCCGCCGGGCGCCGTGCTCGTGGTCGGCTCCGGCTCCTCCGGCGTCCAGATCGCGGACGATCTGCTGCGCGCCGGGCGCCGGGTCTATCTCTCGGTCGGCCCGCACGACCGCCCGCCCCGGCGCTATCGCGGGCGCGACTATGTCTGGTGGCTCGGCGTGCTCGGCAAGTGGAACGCCGACACGCCGGGCCCGGGCACCGAGCATGTCACCATCGCGGTCAGCGGCGCGCATGGCGGCGCGACCGTCGAGTTCCGCGCGCTGGCCCATCGGGGCATGACCCTGCTCGGCATGACCACCGGTTTCGCAAACGGCGTGGCGCGGTTCGCGCCGGATCTGGCCGCCAACCTGCAGCGCGGCGATGCCAACTACCTCTCCGTCCTCGACGAGGCGGACGCCTACATCGCGCGATACGGCCTCGACCTGCCTGAGGAGCCCGGCGCGCGCCTCATCCCCGCGGATCCGGCCTGCGTGACGACCCCGATCCGCGAGCTCGATCTCGCCGGGGCCGGCATCGGCACGATCATCTGGGCCACCGGCTACGGCTTCGACTATGGCTGGCTCAAGATCGACAGCTTCGACGACAGGGGCCGCCCCATCCATCAGCGCGGCATCTCCCGCGAGCCCGGCGTCTACTTCCTCGGCCTGCCCTGGCAGACCCGGCGCGGCTCCTCCTTCATCTGGGGCGTCTGGCACGACGCGCGCTTCATCGCCGACCAGATCGCCATCAGCCGGGCCTATGCCGCCTACCAGCCGGAGGCCTCCACTCCCGCCGTGGCCTGCCCCTAGCCGCGCGGCACGCCCGCAGAACGACGAGCCGAAAGGAAGAGCCGATGACCATCCTCACCGATGCCGAGCGCGCGCAGTTCTGGCGCGACGGCTTCATCACCGTCGAGAACGCCGTCTCGCCGGAGCTGCTCGCCCGCCTGCGCGCCGATATGGACGCCTGGATCGAGGAGAGCCGCAGCCATGACGGCCCCTTCGGCGAGATGATCGACGGGCGCGCGCGCTACGACGTGCAGCCCGGCCACAGCGCCGCGGCGCCGGCCCTGCGCCGCGTCTCCGCGCCGACGGAGATCTCGGAGGCCTATTACGAGGCCATGTCGAACAGCGCCATGACCGACATGGTGGCGGAGCTGATCGGCCCCAGCGTCAAGCTCCACCACACCAAGATCAACGCCAAGCAGCCGGGCTCGGCCACCGAGGTGAAGTGGCACCAGGACTTCCCCTTCACCCCGCATTCGAACTCAGACCTCGTCACCGCCCTCCTGATGGTGGACGAGGTGACGCTCGAGAACGGCCCGCTGGAGGTGCAGCCGGGCTCGCACAAAGGGCCGATCCACTCGCTCTGGCGCGACGGCGTCTTCGCGGGCGCCGTCGCCCCGGAGATCGAGGCCGACATGAAGGCCAAGGCCGTGAGCTGCTACGGCCCCGCCGGCTCGGTCTGCCTGATGCACACGAAGGTCGCCCACGGCTCCGCGCCGAACCGCTCCACCGCGCCGCGCACCCTCTTCATCAGCGTCTACTCCGCCGGCGATGCGGCCCCCTGCTGCCCCAACCCGGTGCCGACCCGCCATGAAGGCCTCTTCGTGCGCGGCGAGAACCCCAACCGCATCCGCGCCG
>JBCBWF010000397.1:0-4706 GCA_039817245.1 Pseudomonadota bacterium
AGGCGGACAGTCTCGGCGCCTTCGTCACAGCCCCCCGCAACGACGGCTTCACCGGCTATGGCCGCGTGGGCACCGGCGCGCAGGGGCCCGCCGAGGCCGGCGGCGTCACGGGGCCGGGCTTCACGGTCCGGAACACGAAGCGGGTGTCGCCGCCGGCCTCGGCGGGCCCCTGCGCGCCGGTGCCCACGCGGCCATAGCCGGTGAAGCCGTCGTTGCGGGGGGCTGTGACGAAGGCGCCGAGACTGTCCGCCTGCAGGATCTCGATCATCGCGTCATGGACCGGCGCATCCTTGGCGTCGAAGATCTGTCCCTCGATGGTGATCCGCTCGCCGGGCACGTCCGGGCCGGCGAGGTCGTTCGTGTGGATCTCGGGCAGCGGGTAGCCATAGGCGCCGGGGGTGAGACCGTAGGCGAAGAAGGGGCCGACCGTCTGGCTCGGGGTGGGGCCCGGCGAGGCGGGCAGGGCGCGAGCGTCCTCGTAGCGGAACGCATGCGCGCCGCCGCGGTCCTCGGGATCCATGGCGCCGAAGCCGGGCATGTCAGCCATGGGCGTGGCCCTCCTCGAACGGCGTCGCAGCCGCGCCGCCGAGCGTGATGTCGAACTTGTAGCAATGGGCCCAGTTGGGGACCGTATCCTCCATCGAGAACCGGCTGATCAGGCGGTTGCGCACGGCCGCATCCGCCGTGGCGTTGAAGATCGGGTCGTAGGGCAGCGTCGGGTCGCCGGGGAAGTACATCTGGGTGATCAGCCGCTGCGCGATGCCCGCCCCGAAGACCGAGAAATGCACATGCGCCGGGCGCCAGGCATTGCGGTGATTGCCCCATGGGTAGGAGCCGGGCTTGATCGTGATGAAGCGGTAGCTGCCATCCGCGCCTGTCAGCGCGCGCCCCGCCCCCGTGAAGTTCGGATCGAGCGGCGCCGGGTGGCGCTCCTCGCGGTGGATGTAGCGCCCGGCCGCATTCGCCTGCCAGATCTCGATGAGCGCACCGGCGACGGGCCGGCCCGCCTCGTCGGCCAGCCGGCCTTCGACGAGGATGCGCTCGCCGATCGGATCGCCGTTCACGCGGCCGTTCGTCGTGAGGTCGGCATCGCCCGCGGGAAGGGCGGGAAAGCAGGGCCGGAGGTTCAGCGACGCGTCCCAGAAGGGCACCGCGACCGGGGGCTGCTCCGGGCTCCGCGTGGTCGAGGACTTGTAGTCCGCGAAGGTCATCGCAGGCATGTCCGCCCAGCGGCGGCCCGGCGGCGCGGCCATCACTCCGCCTCCCGCGGTGCGAGGACCTCCCGCGCGATCTTCAGCGCGGTGTTGGCGCGAGGCACGCCGGCATAGATGGCGACATGGAGCATCGCCTCCGCCACGTCCTGCTCCGACGCGCCGGTGTTTTGCGTGGCGCGCAGATGCATGGCCACCTCCTCGTCCTGCCCGGCAGCGGCCAGCAGGGCGAGCGTGACGATGGAGCGCTCGCGCAGGGTGAGATGGCGGCCCGACCAGACGCTGCCCCAGGCGCCCTCGGTGATGAGCTGCTGGAAGGCCATGTCCACCGGCGTCGATACGGCGCCGGCGCGGTCGACATGCGCGTCGCCCAGCACCCGGCGGCGCACGCTCATGCCGCGGTCGTAGCTGGCCTGCTCCTCGATGCTCGCGAGGAACGCCGTGATCGCATGCGCGCAGGCTTCCGGATCCTGCACCGGGGGAAGGTGACCGCAGCCAGCGATCTCGTGGTAGCGCGCCCCGTCGATGATGTCGGCCAGCGTCCGGAGCTGCGAGGGGGGCGTTGCGAGATCGTCCGAGCCGGCGATGCAGAGTGTCGGCAGGCTCAGCCGACGGGTATCCTCGGTCAGATCCGCATCGCGCATCGCCGTGCAGGCGGCGGCGTAGCCCTCCGCCGGCGTGCGGGTCAGCATGGCGCGGCACCCGGCGAGAACGGCCGGGTTTGCCTCGCGGTAGTGCGGCGGGAACCAGCGTTGCAACGCCAGATCGGCGATCGAGTCGATCCCGAACGCCGCGATCCGGGCGATCCGGTCGGTCCAGGTCTGACGCGGCCCGATCTGGGCGCCGGTGTTGCAGAGCACCAGCGCGCGCACCCGGTCCGGCGCCTGCGTCGCCGCCGATTGCGCGATCATGCCGCCGATCGAGACCCCGCAGACCACGAAGCTGCGCACGCCCAGACGATCCGCCAGCGCGAGAAGATCGGCGGCGTAGAGGGCGATGGACATCGCGCCCATCGGCATCGACGAGAGCCCGTGCCCGCGCTTGTCGAACCCGATGCAGCGATACCCGGCCGGCAGCCGTGCGACCACCTCGTCCCAGATGGTCAGGTCGGTACCCAGCGAGTTCGCGAAAATCACCGCGGGGCCGTTCCGGTCCCCGGCTTCGCGGTAGCGGAGCGTCGCCCCGTTCACCTCCGCAAACTGCATCACCCTCTCCGCTCCACGCGCTGCACTCACGCCAGAACGTCTTCGTAGGGCAAGCCTACGTAGTTCTCGGCAATGGATGTTTGTGCAGCTTTTGATGAGAAAATGTATTCGAGATCGGCAATTTTCATACGACGGCCGAATTCGTCGTCCGTATCGAAGTCGTGCAGCAGCGTTGTGAGCATCCAGGAGAAGCGTTCCGTCTTCCAGACGCGCCGCAGTGCCACTGCGGCATAACTCTCCAACCCCCTGTCGTTCCCGCGCATGTAATGCGCGGTGAGGGCCTTGGCCAGGTAGTTCACATCGCCGACCGCAAGGTTGAGCCCCTTCGCGCCCGTAGGCGGCACGATATGCGCTGAATCGCCGGCCAGAAAGAGCCGGCCATACCGCATAGTCTCGCAAACGAAGCTGCGCAGCGGCGCGACGCTCTTTTCCAGCGCAGGGCCGGTCGTGATCTTCGGCGCGATCTCCGGGCCGAGGCGCGCCTTCAATTCGTCCCAGAGCCGGTCGTCCGGCCAGTCCTCCAGGTTCTCATCGGCGGCGCACTGGATGTAATAGCGCGACCGGGTCGGCGAGCGCATGCTGGCCAGCGCGAAGCCCCGCGCGCTGTTGGCGTAGATCAGCTCGTCCTGGCAGGGGGGCACATCGGCGAGGATCCCCAGCCAGCCGAACGGGTAGACCCGCTCGTATTCGCGCCGCTCGGCGGGCGGGATGGCCTGGCGGGAGGGGCCGCGGAACCCGTCGCAGCCGGCGACGAAGTCCGCCTCCACACGCCAGATCTCGCCCCCCTTCGCGAAGGTCACGAAGGGCGCGTCGGTCCGGAGGTCGTGCAGGGCGACATCCGTCACCTCGTGATGCATCTCGGTCCCGGCGCGCGCATGCACGGCCATCAGATCCTTGGTGACCTCGGTCTGGCCGTAGACCGTGACATGCCGGCCGATCAGGTCGCCGAGCGCGATGCGGCAGTTCCGCCCGTTCACGGCCAGATCGAAGCCGTCATGGCAGAGGCCCTCGCGCGCGAGCCGGTCGCCCATATCGGCCCGGGCGAGCACATCCACGGTGCCCTGCTCCAGCACGCCGGCTCGGATGCGCGCCTTCACCCGCTCCGCCGATTGCCGCTCCACGACGACCGAGCGGATCCCCTCCAGCCCCAGCAGCCTGGAGAGCAGCAGGCCCGCGGGCCCGCCGCCGATCACGACAACCTGCGTCTTCACGACATGGTCCGCCTTCCGGCAGAGCGCTGCGTCCATGGTCAGGTCCTCAACAGTGTCGGAAGGAAGAGGCAGAGCGCCGGGAGCAGGATCAGGATCCCGACCCGGATCACCTCGCCGAGGAAGAAGGGAAAGACGCCGCGGAAGATGGTGCCCATCGGCGTCTCTGGTGAGAAGCTCTTGATGACGAAGACGTTGAGGCCGACCGGCGGCGTGATCAGCCCCAGCTCGACCACCACGAGGGCGAGGATGCCGAACCAGATCTTCAGGTCCTCGTTGCCCATCCCGAAGGCCGCGGTCTCGGCCGTCACATAGTCTCCGCCGTTCAGCTCCACGAGGATGGGCCAGAAGAAGGGCACGACCACGAGGATCATGGAGAGCGACTCCATGAAGCAGCCGAGCAGGACCAGCACGAGCAGCAGGATCAGGACCACGAGATAGGGATCGAGCCCGCTCTCCCCGGCCATCGCGCTCAGCGTGGCCGGCAGGCCCGTGCGTGCGAAGAAGCCTTTCAGCATGTCGGCGGCGAAGAGGATCAGGTAGATCATACTCGCGGTCTTCGCCGTCGCCAGCACGGCGCTGCCGATGCCCGCCATCCGCAGCGGACGGCCCGGCGAGAGAAAGCCGTAGAGGGCGATGATGAAGACGCCCACGGAGGCGGCCGGCGTCGGCGTGAAGAGCCCGAGGCCGAGGCCGAGGATCATCGCCCCGAAGATCGCCAGCACCGGGATCAGCCGGCGCACCGCCTGGCGATGCTCCGCCGCCGGCAGCGCCTCGGCCATGGGCGCGATCCCGGGCCTGCGCGCCACGAGGATGCGGACCACGGCGATGAAGAAGACCACCGCCAGGAAACCGGGCAGCACCGCGGCCTGGAACATCTCGATGATCGAGGCCTCCACCACGATCGCGTAGATCACGAGCGCGACCGATGGCGGGATGAGGATGCCCAGCGTGCCGCCCGCGGCGAGGACGCCCGTCGCGAGCCCCTCCTCGTAGCGCAGGCGCCGGAGCTCGGGCAGCGAGATCTTCGCCATGGTGCTGGCGGTCGCGAGCGACGAGCCGCTGACCGCGCCGAAGCCCGC
>JBCBWF010000303.1:0-6358 GCA_039817245.1 Pseudomonadota bacterium
CATCGAGGACAAGAACGCCGTCCTGCCACTCGACAGCGCGATCCAGGCGAACCTCAAGGATACCACGACCCGCGTGCTCGCCAGCCTCACCCCGCGCGAGGAGCGCGTGCTGCGCATGCGCTTCGGCATCGGCATGAACACCGACCACACGCTGGAGGAAGTGGGCCAGCAGTTCTCGGTGACGCGCGAGCGCATCCGCCAGATCGAGGCCAAGGCGCTGCGCAAGCTCAAGCATCCCAGCCGCTCGCGGAAGTTGCGCTCCTTCCTCGACAACTGAGCGCCTTCCCCGCCCGCGCGCCGTCGCCGCCCCCGGCATGTGTTAACGCCAGCGGCCTGCGCGGCTCGGGCACGCCCGCCGGTGGCGCGAAAGGCTTGCGTCCCGCGCCGGGACAGGCCACCCATAGTGGGATGAGCTCCCGGTCTCGTGATCGCAGGAAGAGCACACGACGCCTCGGTTTTTTCTCGCGCCCACCACATTTGAGGGCGAGAGGCGGGAGCGCGCGTTCGCTTACGGTTCCTTTCGCTCTTGCGATTAGGCTTGGCTGCGGGAACGGACGTGACCTGGCGTTTACCAACTGCGATACAAGGTCTTAACGGCCAGACAACCTGTGGGAGAGGCGACGGACGATGCCGGCCCGGATCGAACGCAAGACGCGGGAAGCCCTGGCCAAGCGTGCGCATTTCTCCGCCATTCTGCCGTTGAGCGAAGCCTATGAGCCGGACCTGAACGGCCTCGTCCACAAGGTCCAGCGCATCGTCGCGCCCTCCGGCGCCAAGGTCCTGCTCCATCCCGAGATGCGCAAGCTCGAGAAGGCGGAGACCGGCGGGCTCCTCGGTTTCGGCGCCAAGCCCACCGAGACGCGGATGATCTTCCTCGTGATCGACCATGTGGGCGTCTGGATCGCCGCGCGGCAGGGCCCGCTCGAGCATTACGGCGCGCTCGGGCGCTGGGCCAATCCGGAGGTCTGGCCGGAGGGGCTCACCAGCCTTTCCAACCACGCCGCCTGGGTGGAGATCTGCGATCTCGGCTTCATGCGCGACCGCGGGGTGGAGCGGCTCGACCGCGCCTTCAACCGCGCCGCGGCGGTCACCGCCGCCATGGCCGCCGTCGCCGCCTCCTCCAAGGGTGTCGGCCTTCTCTGGCATCCCGCGCGCAACGCGCTCCCGATCGAGAGTTTCGTCGACCAGGTGGAGCAGGTGATCCTGGGCCGCGCCCCCCTCGATCTCTGGATGCGCTGGTTCTACGTCCAGCCGGAGGATCCCGCGCTGAAGGCCGGCGTCATCACCCGCGGCCTCCTGCCCTTCGTCGGCCATGAGGTGGAGGTGCGCCCCAGCCAGCTCGCGCCGGAGGAGGCGGTGGAGCTCACCTACGAGTTCGCGCGCATGCTGATCGACCGGGGCACCGAGCCGCGCACGGGCATGATCGTCGCGCCGGGCCGCAACCTCCGCGCCACCGTGCGCGTCGGCGAGAGCAGCACGCGCGAGGGCCTGCCGGTCTTCGAGCTCAGCGTCGAGCCCGGCCGCGAGGGCGCGCCTGCGCGCTCCGGCCGCCCGAGCGGGGCTGCGGCCGGGGAGTGAGCGCACCCGCGCATCGGCGCCGCGCTCTCCGCGTGCTCGTCGCCGGCGGCGGCGTGGCGGGGCTCGCCGCGGCCCTCGCGCTCGCGCGCGCCGGCCATCGCGTGCTGCTGGCCGAGCGGCGCGGGGACACGGGCGCGCTCGGCGCGGGCATCCAGCTCAGCCCCAATGCCACGCGCTGCCTCGCCGCTCTCGGCGTGCTCGCGCGTCTGGAGGCCGCCGCCTTCCGCCCCCGCGCTGCCGTGCTGCGCGACGGGCGGGACGGCCGGATCGTCTACCGCGCCGCCCTCGGCTCCGCGGCGGAGGCGCGCTGGGGCGCGCCCTATCTCCACATCCATCGCGGCGACCTCGTCGCCGCGCTCGCCGCCGCCGCCGGGGAGGCGGGCGTCGAGATCCGCACCGCCACGGCCGTGGCCCCGCCTGCCGCCATCCCCGCCAGCGGCCCCCTCACCCTGACCCTGGAGGAAGAGGGCGCCTGCGAGGATCGCGAGGCCGACCTCCTCGTGGCGGCGGACGGCCTCGGCTCGCGCCTCCGCCCCGCCATCGCAGGCCCCGCCGAGCCGCGCTTCACCGGCCAGACCGCCTGGCGCGCCTGCCTGCCCGCGGACCGGATCGCGGCCGACAGCATCGCGCCGGAAGCGACCGTCTGGGCCGCCCCGGGCCGGCACCTCGTGAGCTACTACATCCGCGGCGGCGCGCTTCTGAACCTCGTGGCGGTGGAGGAGGCGACCGCCTGGCAGGGTGAGAGCTGGGCCGAGCCGGGCGATCCCGCCGCCCTCCGCGCCGCGTTCGCCGATTTCCACCCCGCGGTCACGGCCGCCCTGGATGCGGTCGAAAAACCGCTCCTCTGGGGGCTCTTCGAGCGCCCGGCACCGCCCGCCTGGTCCCGCGGCGCCGCGGTCCTCATCGGCGATGCCTGCCACCCCATGCTGCCCTTCATGGCCCAGGGCGCTGCCATGGGCATCGAGGACGCCACCGTCCTGGCCCGCTGCCTCGACGCGGAGGCCGCGATCCCCGCCGCCCTCACCCGCTTCGAGCGCCTCCGCCGCCCGCGGACCACCCGCGTGCAGGCCGTGAGCCGCGCCAATGGCCGGATGTTCCACCGCGCCGACGGCCTTGCCCGCACCGCCAGCTTTGCCGGGATCGCCGCGGTCAGCCGCCTCGCCCCCGCCCTCGCCGCCGGCCGGCTGGACTGGCTCTACGGCCACGACGCCACCCGCGGCTGAGCCGCCCGACCGGCCCGTGGAGCGCGACCCCGCCCGCGGGTGTCCCGGGCTCGACCCTGGACCGCCTTGACGCGTCCAGGGAGGCCCCGGCTCGGGGCCGGGGCCCGCGGCAGACACCAGGGCACTCCTCAGGGCCCCTCAGGGCGCCGCGCCGGGCCCGCGCCTGCGCATCTTGAGCTGTGCCTCGCGGAGCGCGATGTAGAGCGTCGAGGCGATGATCACCGCGCCCCCCAGCGCCGTGACCCCGTCGATCGTCTCCCCGAACATCAGATACCCGGCGAGCCCCACGGTGATCAGCCGCAGATAGGTGAAGGGCGCGAGGAAGCTCGCATCCCCCATCGCATAGGCCCGGATATCCGCATAGGTCCGCACCGAGGAGGCCGCCACCACCACCAGGAGCAGCACCCAGGTCGCCATGCTCCCGGGCAGGTCCCAGTACAACAGCGCTGGCGGCAGCGTCGCCACGCCCACGATCAGCGTCGACGACACGAAGACCGCGTCCGAGCCGTCCGCATCCGAGGCCATGCGCCCGATCGTCAGCACCGCGGCGAAGGCCATGGAGGAGACCACCGCCGACAGCATCGCAAACTCCAGCGGTGCATAGCCCGGCCGCAGGATCAGCACCGCGCCGAAGAAACCCACCAGCATCGCCGCCCAGCGCCGCGGCCCCACCCGCTCGCCGAGGAGCAGCATCGCGAATAGCGTCGCGAAGATCGGCGCGAGGAAGAACAGGATCGACGCCGTCGCCAGCGGCAGCTTCCAGATCGCGTAGAACCCGCCATTGAGCGCCACCACCATCGCGAGCCCGCGCAACAGGTGCAGCTTCCAGGCCGTGAACCGCAGCGGCCCGGGCCCGCCGCCATGCGGCCGCGGGCGCGCATGGTGGTAGAGGATCGGCAGAACGGTCACCATCGCCAGCGCAGAGCGCAGGAAAGCGAGCATCACCGTGTGGATTTCCGCGGCAACCTCGCGTACGCCGATGGTCATGGCCGTGGCGCCGAGGACCGAGACGAGGATCCAGAGCGCCCCGCGCGCATTTTCGGAGAGGCCGGAGATCCGGTGCGAGAGGAGGGATGAGGAGCGCATGAACGGCCTGACTGGGCAACAGCCTCCAGCGTCCTCCTTTTCCGCCGCCGGCGCAAGCCGGCGCGGCCTTGCCGCCGCGCTGCTGGCACTGGGCCTGCTCTCCGCGCCTGCCGCGGCCGACCCGCTGGCCGAGTTCGTGCGCCTCTGCAGCGCGCCCGAGAGCAGCGCCGAGGATGCGCTGCGCTTCTGCGAACGCGCGCTCGACGAGGGTGGGCGCCGGCTCGATGCGCGCAACCGCGCCCTTCTCAACTTCAATGCCGGCGTCGCCGCTCTCGCCCTGTCGCGCAATGCCCATGCGGTGGAGCGCCTGAGCGAGGCGATCCGCCTGCAGCCGCGCATGACCGCGGCCTATGTAAGCCGCGCCCAGGCTCATGAGGCGGGCGGACGGATCGAGGCGGCACTGGCGGACTATGAGAGCGCCATCGCCGCCGATCCCAACGATCCGGGCGCGCATCTCGGCCGCGGCGCGCTCCTCGCCGATCAGGGCGCCTACGAGGCTGCCGTGGTCGATCTCGGCCGCGCCATCGCGCTGCAGCCGGACTGGGCGGCCTCCTTCTTCGAGCGCGGCCGGGCCCATTACGCACTCGGCGACTACACCTCCGCCGAGCGCGACTTCTCCGCCGTCATCGCCCGCTCCCCGCGCGATGCCACCGCCTGGATCAACCGCGGCGAAGCGCGCCTCGCCGGGGGCATGGCCCGCGCCGGCAACGATTTCGACCGCGCCGTCCTGCTCGCTCCGGAATGGGGCGGGGCCTACTACGCGCGCGGGCGCTTCCACGAACGCTCCGGCGCCACCGATGCCGCCAATGCGGATTTCCTGCGCGCCTACCAGCTCGGTCACAACGCGCCCGACCTTGTGGCCCGCGTAAAGGCCCTCTCCGGCGGCTGATCGGCCGGCCTGCCGGCGACTCTGCACACCGACTCCATACTGTTGCCGTTACGTCAGTCTGTGACGAACGGCACAGCCCACATCGTCGTGACGCCGCATACTGTCTCAATAACGGACAGTTGTTGGAGCGTATGATGATCCAGATAAACATCGGCGACAAAGCAGGGAACGAAAACGGCGTTCCCTTCACTCCGATCCCGCCTGCAAATCGCGGCTCCTTTCGCTGGGCGCGCCGCAAGATGTTCGACATCGCGCGCGGCAACCCGCGGGCCAATAGTTATTTCCGCTCGCTGCCGGGCGGTCGTAGCTTTACCAATCTGATCAACGACAACAGCCTCTGGATCCACTTCGATCCGACGCTGCCCGATTTCGGCGCGACCTTTCACAACAACGATCTCTGGGTCGGCCCCTCCGCCATCCAGGTCGGGAAATGGACCATCCTGGCCACGATCATCCACGAGCTGGCCCATATCAACGGCGCCGGCGGCAGCGCGACCGGGCTCGCCTGCCCCACGCTCACGCCCGCCTGCCACGCGGCCGAGCGCGCCGTGCTCGAATGCGGCCTCGGCAAGCGCTCGGAGCTGACCACGGGCGTCGACGATCCGCACACCCCCTACGATCCCGGGACGGCGGGATGACACCGGCCCGCGCCGCTCTCGCGATCGCGCTGGCGGTCGCGGCCCCCCCAAGCGCGGCCGAGGCGCCCGCCCCGGCCTGCATCGTCGCGGCCGGCGCCCGCCCCGCGGCGCCGTCCGCCGCGCCGATCGCGGTCTTCCGAAGCGTGGCGCTGGCGGCGGCCGAAGCCGCGCTCGCGCCGCGCGCCCAAGCGCTGGCCGATGCCGCAGCCGGCTTCCGCACCTGGCCGGGCGAGGGCGGTGGCCCCACGGGTGCCACGGTGGTGCTGACCCGCCTCGCCGCCGGGCCGGGGGACTGTGCGCGCGGCCTCGCGGCGCCCGCGCGCCGGAGCGCGCTCGCCGGCAGCGCAGCGGAGGTCTCGCTCGAGACCGCCCCCCTCGCCTCTGGCCCCGTCGCACCGGTCGCGGCCGCGCTCGGCGACGCCTGGACCGTCGACCGTACCGCCGAGCGCGCGGCCCTCGCGGCCCTCGCCCGCGCCGTCGCCGCCGAAGCGGGCCGTGTCCGGGCGCTGCGCCTCCTCGCGCTCCGCGCCCTAGGCCCCACGCTCCGCCAGACCGGCATCGCCCTCGTCGATCCGGCCACCGGGGAGGCGCTCTGGATCGCCGCACGCGCCGTGCGCGCGTCGCGCGGCGCATCCCGGGCCGGCTGAGCGCGATCCCGCGCCCGCGCCCGCGCCCCGCTCGCGGGCCCTTTGGCCCGCCTACACGCCAGTTTGCGCCCCTCCGCGCCGCATTCCGCGCCATTTCCGCTTGATGCGCTGCGGCGCGTGGAGTAAGCGCGCCGCGAACCCTGGCGTCCTGGCGCTCCGGGGTGTGACAAGACGAGGACAGCGAGATGGCGAAGGCGAAGTTCGAGCGGAATAAGCCGCATGTGAACATTGGCACGATCGGGCATGTCGATCATGGCAAGACGACGCTGACGGCGGCGATCACGAAGTATTTCGGCG
>JBCBWF010000667.1:0-1687 GCA_039817245.1 Pseudomonadota bacterium
CGGCGGGCGATGCGAAGGGCTCCGCGCTGGCGCTGATCGTGGAGGTGCTGGCCGGCGCGCTGGCGGGGCCGAGCCTGAGCGCGGAGGCGAGCTCGTTCTTCGAGGCGGAGGGCGCGCCGCCGGCGGTGGGCCAGACTCTGATCGCGATCGATCCGGCGGCGGGCGATGCGGGCATGGGCGATGCGGGCGTTGGCGATGCGGGCGTCGGCGCGCGGATCGAGCGGCTTTGCACGGCGATCGCCGCCGAGGAGGGCGCGCGGCTGCCCGGGGCGCGCCGCCTGCAGGCGCGCGCGGCCGCGGCGGCCGAGGGCGTGTCGGTGCCCGATCCGATCCTGGCGGAGATCCGCGCGATCGCGGGCGGCTGAGGCGGCGGCGCATGCGCATCACGGATATCCGCGTCTCGACCCATCCGATCGCCTCGCCGATCCGCAACGCGTATATCGACTTCACGGGCATGACCTGCGCGCTGGTCGCGGTGGTGACGGATGTGATGCGCGACGGCCGGCGGGTGGTGGGCTACGGCTTCAACTCGAACGGGCGCTACAGCCCTGCCCCGCTGCTGGAGGACCGGTTTCTGCCGCGCGTGGCGGCGGCGGATCCGGCGAGCCTGCTGAACGAGGCGGGCGACAACCTCGATCCGCACCAGATCTGGGCCGCGGCCATGGCGAACGAGAAGCCGGGCGGGCACGGGGAGCGCTCGGTGGCGCTCGGCACGCTGGACATGGCGGTGTGGGACGCGGTGGCGAAGATCGCGGGGCAGCCGCTCTGGCGCCTGCTGGCGGAGCGCTACAATGGCGGCGCGGCGGATGCGCGGATCTTCGTCTATGCCGCCGGGGGGTATTACTACCCGGGCAAGGATCTCGGCGCGCTGCAGGACGAGCTCAGGAGCTATCGCGACCGCGGCTACCGGGTCTGCAAGATGAAGATCGGGGGCGCGCCGCTGGCGGAGGATCTGCGCCGGATCGAGGCGGCGATCGCGGTGCTGGGGAGCGGCGCCGATCTGGCGGTGGATGCGAACGGGCGCTTCGATCTGGAGACGGCGCTGGCCTATGCGCGCGCGCTGGAGCCATACGGCCTCTTCTGGTTCGAGGAGGCGGGGGACCCGCTGGACTACCGGCTGCAGGCCGCGCTGGGGGAGCATTATGCGCGGCCGTTGGCGACGGGGGAGAACCTCTTCTCGGTGCAGGATGCGCGCAACCTCATCCGCTATGGCGGGCTCCGGCCGGACCGGGACTGGCTGCAGTTCGATTGTGCGCTCAGCTACGGGCTCGTGGAGTATCTGCGGATCCTGGAGATGCTGGAGGCCCATGGCTGGTCGCGCCGGCGGGTGGTGCCCCATGGCGGCAACATGATGAGCTCGGCCATGGCGGCGGGGCTGCAGCTCGGCGGCAACGAGAGCTATCCGGACCTCTTCCGCCCCTTCGGCGGGTTCGCGGACACGCATGGGGTGGAGGACAGCCTGGTGGCGCTGACCGCCTGCCCCGGGATCGGCTTCGAGGAGAAGGCGGATCTGATCGCGGTGATGCGGGGGCTGGCGGCCTGAGCGGCGCGGGGCCGGCGCTTCGAGGTGTCCGCGAACCCCTTCGATCCCGCGCGCGGTCGCCCGCGCGGTACCGCCTCCCGCGGCACGACGCAGCTTCACTGATCCCGCGGGCCTCGTGCGGCCGTCCGGCGCCCACTGCCGGCC
>JBCBWF010000519.1:0-3252 GCA_039817245.1 Pseudomonadota bacterium
CCCGCACCGCCGAGCCGCAGCAGGCGGTGCGGGTCACCACGGCCTCGAGCTGGCTGTAGATCACATCGGTGATCTTCAGCGCATTCTCGCCCGGGAAGGCGTACCAGCCGGTCATGATCGGCAGCTGCGCGAGCGAGGCGGCGTGCTGCGGGCTCACTTCGTAGAAATCGGCGAGCGCTTTGACGGCGAGATCGTTGGACGGCATGTAGCCGGTCGCGCGCGTCATCATCTGCTGGCCGGTCTCGCCGGTGACGAACTTGGCGTATTCCCAGGCCGCCTTCTGCTTCTCCGGATCGGTGGAGTGGATCATCGCCACGTTGCCGCCCGAGGGGAGCCGGCCCTCGGCGGAGGTGCCTTTCGGGAAGGCGGCGGTGCGGAAGTCGAACTTGTCGCCCACCAGCTTCTTCACCGTGCCGATGGCGGAGGTGGAGGAGAAGTAGAGGCCGATCTGGCCGGCGCCGAACTTCGCGCGCGCATCCGAACGCGCCAGCACCGGCATGTTGCCCTCGGTCACGATGCGGCCGAAGGTGTTCATGGCGTCGATGCCCGGCTGGCCGTCGAAGGCCACCTTGGTCTCGTCGGCGGTCAGCATGCTGCCGCCGTTCGAGAAGACGAGCGCCTGGAACATCCAGTTGCCGGTGATCATCCAGTTGTACTGGACGCCCTGGATGTCGTCGCCGAGGCCGTCGATCTTGTTGGCCAGCGCGATCACGTCATCCCAGGCGGTCGGCATGTTGTCCGGATCGCCGCCGGCCTGACGGACGAGATCGGCGTTGTAGTACATGATCGGCGTCGAGACGGCGAAGGGGATGCCGTACTGCGTGCCCTGCCACTGTCCGGCGGTGATGAGGCCGGGGTTGTAGCCGAGGCTGGCCCAGTCGGCCTCCGCCTCGATGAAGGGCGTCATGGGCTGGACGGTCTCGCGCTCGACCATCAGGCGCACGCGGTTGATGCCCTGGAAGGACACGTCCGGCATGTCGTCGGTGATCGCACCGCGCAGGACGGCCTGGGCGGCCTCCTCGTACTTCTTCACCGGCGGCAGCACCGTGACGGTGATCTCGGGGTTGGCCTCCATGAACTTGGCCGCGAGGTTCTTTTGCAGCTCCTCGAAGAGCCAGCCATGGCTGTGCAGAACCGTGATCTCGGTCTCGGCGTTGGCGGCGAGCGGGGTGGCGACGGCGAGGGCGGTCAGGGTCTTCAGAAGCGTTTTCATCGAAGTCCTCCACTGTTGAATGCGCGGCCCCGGGCGGGCCGCGTCGGCTTGGCTGGCTCCGCCGGGCGCTACTTGATCCCGGTGAAGCTCACTCCCTCCACGAAGCGGCGCTGGGCCAGCAGGAACGCGAGCAGGAGCGGGGTCGTGACGATCAGGGCGAAGGCCATCATCGCGCCGGCATCGGAGCCGTCGTCGCCGTTCATGAAGTAGATAAGCCCGAGCGGCGGGGTGGCGGCGTTCTGGTTGTTGATGGCGATGAGCGGCCAGTAGAGGTCGTTCCAGTTCAGCACGAGCGAGAAGATGGCGAAGGCGGTGATGGCGGGGGCCGCCAGCGGCACGACGATGCGCACCAGGATCTCCGCCTCGCCGAGCCCGTCGACCCGCGCGGCGTCCAGCAGCTCGTCCGGGATCGTCTTGAAGAACTGGCGGAAGAGAAAGACGCCGAAGACCGAGATGAAGTTGGGGATGATCAGCGCCCAGACCGTGTTGAGCACCCCCATCTGGTGAAACATCACGAAGAGCGGGATCGCGAGGAGCTGCTGCGGGATCAGGAGGCCGACGAGCACCGCGCCGAAGAGGAAACCGGAAAGCCGGAAGCGGAGCTTCGCGAGCGCATAGGCGAAGGGCACCGCGAAGAGGAGCTGGAACGCGATGATCGCGATCGCGACGACGATGCCGTTCTGCAGGTACTGGATCGTCGGCGCGTTGGTCCAGGCGCGGGTGAAGTTCTCGGCGAGCTGCCAGGTCTCGGGCAGGATGCGCAGCTCCGGCGTGAAGAGCTCGGAGGCGGGCTTGGAGGCGACGGAGAGGCCCCAGAGGAAGGGGATCAGCACGACGAAGGCGAGGAGCGCGAGGAACAGGTGCCGCGCCAGCGCGCCGAAGATGCGGCCGCTCATGAGTAGTGCACCCGGCGGTCGAAGTAGCGCGCCTGCAGGAGGGTGAGGACGACGATGACGATCAGGAAGACCACCGCCATCGAGGCGGCATAGCCGGTGCGGTAGAACTCGAAGCCCTCGCGGTAGATCGTGTAGAGCAGCACCTCCGAGTGGTCGCGCGGGCCGCCCTCGGTGAGGACGGCGACCGTGTCGAAGACCTGGAAGGCGCGGATGGTGGTGATGACGCCGACGAACATCACGACCGGGCCGAGCATGGGCAGGGTCACGAGAACGAAGCGCGCGACCGGGCCCTGCCAGCCATCGACGGCGGCGGCGTCGTAGAGATCGCGGGGGATGACGCGCAGCCCCGCGATGAAGAGCACCATGTTGAAGCCCGCCTGTTGCCAGATCCCGATGGCGGCGAGCGCGGGGATCACCCCGGTTTCGCTGTAGAGCCAGCGCTGGGGCGGCAGGCCCGCGGTCTGCAGCAGGTGCGAGACGAGGCCGAGCGAGGGGTGCAGCACCATCTGCCAGGCGATCGCCATGGCGGCCATGGTGGCCATCACCGGCAGGAAGAAGACGGAGCGGTAGAGGCTGCGCGCGGAGAGCCCGCTGTCGATGACCACGGCGAGCAGGAGGCCGAGCGCCACGGAGCCCGGCACCACGATCAGCACATAGAGGAGCGTGTTGCCGGTGGACTGCCAGAAGAGGCGGTCGGCGAAGAGGCGCTCGAAATTGCCGGTGCCGACGAAGGCGAAGTCCCGCGCGCCGAAGCGCCAGTCGGTGAGCGCGATGCCGAGCACGGTGAGCGCGGGCAGGAAGAGGAGCGCGAGCATGAGGAGCGTACCGGGCGCGCAGAACCAGAGGGCGCGGTGCGGCCGGGGAAGGCTCCATCGATGCTGGGTGAGGGCCACGTGCGCTCCGCCATTCGCTCGCTCGGTTGTCGCAAGACGATACGGCCGGGAGATCCGAGGGCGGTGACGCCAGCGTTAACCAATTGTGAAGGCTTTGGGGCGGCGTGCCCCGGGGGCGCCGTGCGCGCTCAGAGGGGCATGGGTTCGGTCAGGCCGCTCGTCTCCAGGTCCCAGCGCGCCTGCCACGCGCTCTCCCGGCGCTCGAGCATCAGGAAGTTGCGCTCGGCCACGTAGCGGCCCGGCTGGCCGG
>JBCBWF010000605.1:0-2257 GCA_039817245.1 Pseudomonadota bacterium
ACCGCACCAATGACGAGCGCGCGGCCCTGAAGCGGCGCATCAACGACCTGCTCGGCTCGCGGCTGGTGGAGGAGAAGAGCTACAGGCCCTACTGAGCGGCCGGGCTCGGGCCTCCGACGCTGCGGCCTCCGGGACCCGACCCGGCGCAGGCCCCACCCACCCACCCGCCATGCGCCGGTCCGGGCCCCGGAGGCCGCAAGGGCAGAGGGGGAGCTTCGATCCGATGCCGCCCGTCAGGGGCATTGGCGGATGGGGCGGGGCGGCCGCGCCGCCCCGCGGGTCCCGGGCTTGACCCGGGACCTCCTTGAGCGCCTCTGAGACGCCCGCTCAGGCCCGGATCAGTCCGGCAGCACCACCGTGTCGATCACGTGGATGACGCCGTTGGAGGCCTCCACATCCACCAGGATCACGGTCGCCCCGTCGACCGTCACGCGGTCCGTCGCGTCGATCGCCAGCGTCGAGCCCTGCACGGTCTCGGCCTCCAGCGCCTTGCCCGCGATATCGCCGGACATCACCTTGCCCGCGATCACGTGGTAGGTGAGCACTGCCGTCAGCTGGTCCTTGTTCTCCGGCTTCAGCAGGTCCTCGACCGTGCCCGCCGGCAGCTTCGCGAAGGCCGCATCGGTCGGCGCGAACACCGTGAAGGGGCCGTCGCCCTTCAGCGTGTCCACCAGCCCCGCCGCCTTCACCGCCGCCACCAGCGTGGTGAAGTTGCCGGCGTCGACAGCGGTGTCGACGATGTCCTTGGAGGCGCTGCCGGCGGTGGCCGCAGGCGTGCCGAGGCCGAGGGCGATGACGGCGCCGAGGGTGAGCGCGAGTTTCTTCAGCATGGCTGGTCTCCTGTTTGCAGGGGCGGGCCGCTGCCCGTCCTGCAGGCGGAGATAGCCGCGTCCGCCATGGGGCGAGGGCGTCGGCCAAAGGTCTCTCGCTCAATGGTGGGATTTTTTCCCACGCAAAATTTCTACGGCAAAAGATAGCATTACTGCTGCCGGGCCCTTGAACCCGGGGGACGCGCCCTGCGCTGTACGGCGATGTCAGCTGCGGCCGGTGACGAGGGCGCGGCGGATCGCGGTCTCGATCTCGTCGCTCAGGGTCACGCGTTCGTCGGGGCTCAGAAAGGCGCCGAGCTCGATCTCACGCCCCCCGCCGGCGAGGGTCAGGTAGCTCTCCACCGGCCCGCTCTCATGCAGGCGCACACGGACGAAAAAGGGCTGCGCGCTCCAGCGCAGCACCCGCCCGCTGCGCTCGATCCGCTCCACGCGCATCTCGTCCGGCCAGACGGCGACGCGCTCCTCCAGCCGGCCATCGGCGGTATTGCGCACCAGCCCGTACCAGAGCGCGCCGAGCACCAGCGCCGTGAAGGCGAGTGGGATCCAGAGCACCGGCGTGCCCGCGATGGGCACGAGCGGCACCGCCATGCCGAGCGCGGCGAGCCGGATGAACCGCCCCCGCCCCTTGGCGCTGAGCGAGCGGTTGGGCCAGAGGCAGGCGCTGTAGACGGGCGCGTCCCGCCGCTCCTCCCAGTGAGGCCCAACGACGACGGCCGGGGACGATGCCCCGGCCGCGTGCGTTTTCTGGTCCGATCCGGTCACGGACGATCCGCCTGGCGCGCTCAGTGCGCGCCCTGCTTGTCCCACTCCTGGCGGGTGGGCAGCGTCTCGAAGGTGTGCTCCGGCGGCGGGTTGGGAAGGCTCCACTCCAGCGTCGGCCGATCGTCATCCCAGTAGTT
This sequence comes from Pseudomonadota bacterium, assembly GCA_039817245.1. Lineage (GTDB taxonomy): Bacteria > Pseudomonadota > Alphaproteobacteria > Rhodobacterales > Rhodobacteraceae > Thermohalobaculum. Next base: position 1,730 of record JBCBWF010000605.1, read on the forward strand.
CGGGTTGGTGATCTTCTCGCCCTTCTTGATCGTGTACCACACGATGTAGAGGAAGAAGAGGAACGAGGCGAAGCTGATGAAGGCGCCGATCGACGAGATGTAGTTCCAGAGCGCGAAGGCCTCCGGATAGTCGATATAGCGCCGCGGCATGCCCTGACGGCCGAGGAAGTGCTGCGGGAAGAAGGTGATGTTCGCGCCGATGAACATCGTCCAGAAGTGCCACTGGCCCCACTTCTCCGGATACTGCCGGCCGGACATCTTGCCGATCCAGTAGTAGAACCCGGCGAAGATGCCGAACACCGCTCCCAGCGACATCACGTAGTGGAAGTGCGCGACCACGTAGTAGGTGTCGTGATAGGCGCGGTCGATCCCGGCCTGCGACAGCACGATCCCGGTCACACCGCCCACGGTGAAGAGGAACAGGAAGCCCAGCGCCCAGAGCATGGGCGTGCGCAGATCGATCGAGCCGCCCCACATCGTGGCGATCCAGGAGAAGATCTTGATGCCCGTCGGCACCGCGATCACCAT
>JBCBWF010000404.1:0-4605 GCA_039817245.1 Pseudomonadota bacterium
CCACGCGCTGGCGGATCTCGGCGATCCCGCGGGGCTGGGGGACGGCGCCGATCTCCTGGTCCTGGATATGGACGGGGGCGGCGGGCTCACGGCGGAGCGGGTGTCGGCGCTTCTGCCGGGGCTCGATGCGCGGCTGCCCTGCCTCGTGCTCAACAGCGCCGGGGTGTCGCCGGATCTGGGCGAGCGGCCGGTGGAGCTCCAGCGCAAGCCCCTGCAGAAGCGCCGACACCCGCTCCGCCGTGAGCCCGCCGCCCCCGTCCATATCCAGGACCAGGAGATCGGCGCCGTCCCCCAGCCCCGCGGGATCGCCGAGATCCGCCAGCGCGTGGCAGCGCACCGCCAGCCCCTCCTTCTCCAGCATCGCCGCGAGGATCCGCGAGCCCACCGGGTCCCCGGCCACGAGCACCGCGCGCCGCCCCGCAAGCTCCGCGCGCTCCCGCGGATCCTCCGCCCGCGGCGAGGCGACGGGGCGCATCGGCAGGCTCAGCGTGAACGTCGTGCCCTCGCCCTCGGCGGAGCGCACCGTGATCTCCCCGCCCATCGCCGCCACCAGCGAGCGGCTGATCGTGAGCCCGAGCCCGCTGCCCTCGAAGCGGCGCGAGATCGTGTCGTCCGCCTGCTCGAAGGGGCTGAAGATCGTCTCGAGCTTGGCCGGGGCGATGCCGATGCCCGTATCGGCAATGGCGATCTCCACCCGGTGCGGCGCCTCGGCGGTCGTGCCCGGCGCGGCGCGGGCCGAGACCAGAACGCGCCCCTGCAGCGTGAACTTCACCGCGTTGCCGACGAGGTTCACCAGCACCTGTCGCAGCCGCGCGGAGTCGGTCAGATACCAGCCCGCGTCGCGCCCGCCCGCCTCGCTCAGCCGGTCCTCCACCAGGAGCTCCAGCCCCTTTTCCGTCGCCGCGTTGGACAGGAGCTGCGCCACATCGTCCAGCAGCCGCGACAGATGCACCGTCTCGTCCAGGATCACGATCTTCCCGGCCTCGATCTTGGAGATGTCGAGAATGTCGTTGATCAGGCTGAGCAGGGCGGTCGCGCTGTCATGGATCGTCTCGGCGCATTGGCGCTGGTCGGCGTCGAGCTCGGTGGCCGACAGCAGCTCCGCCATCCCCATGATGCCGTTCATGGGCGTGCGGATCTCGTGGCTCATGGTGGCGAGAAAGCGCGACTTGGTCTCCGCCGCCGCGCGGGCCCGGCGCTCCGCGTCCCGCGCGAGGCTTGCAGCGCGCTCCGCCTCGCGCGTGCTCTCCTCCAGCCGCTGCGCCTTGTCCGCCACCTCGTCATAGGTCGCGATCAGCCGGTTCTGCATCTCGGCGAATTCGCGCCCCAGCAGGCCGAACTCGTCCGCGCGCTGCCAGGCCTCCGCGCGCAGCGGCTTCTGCAGGCTGGCCCCCGCCACGTCCTGCGTCAGATGCTCCAGCGGCCTCAGCGCGGCCCAGCGAAAGCCCGCCCAGAGCAGCGGCACGCCCACCAGCAGCAGCCCCGCCGTGGTCCAGACCGACACCGCCAGCACCTGTCCGGCCTGGATGCGCTTCACCCGCGAGCGCTCCACCAGCCGGTCCGCCAGCTCGGACATCTGCTGCAGTCTCGCGATCAGCCGCCCGATCTGCACCCGCCGCAGCCGCGGGCTCGCCGCCTCGGTCTCGAACACGATCTCGCTGAAGGTCTTCGAGAGCTCCTTGGTGATCGCATCGAGCCGCAGCGCGTCCCGATCGCCCTCCGCGATCGCGCCGGCGAGACTGCCGCGCACCACCTCCGTCTCGCGCTCCCATTGCTGGCCGATGCGCTTGGACGGCCGCTGCAGCGCCTCCATCGCCAGCGAGGCGAAGGCCGAGACATGGCTCTTGATCGCGTTCGCGCGGTCATAGGTCCGGTAGGCCGCGGCCTGTTTCCAGTCGCCCCAGATCAGCAGGCCGATCACCGCCACCAGCAGGAGCCCGCTGATGCCGGCGCCGACGCTCGACTTGGTGGCGAGGCGCACGTCAGTTGAGGCCGATGATGCTGATCCCCGCTGGGTCTGCCGCGTTGAGCGCATCGGCGGCGATCAGGTCGAGATAGTTCGGCACCTCGCCGTCCGACAGGCCGAGATCGATGCGGAACCAGGCCTCGTCCTCCATCAGCCGCAGGAGCGACTGCGAGAGCGTCAGCTTCAGCGTGTGCTTCGGCCAGAGATAGTCCATCGTCTCGGCATCGAGCTCGAGGCGCTTGCCCACGATCTTTTTCGCCGCCTCCGGGTCCTCCGCCGCGAAGCGTGCCGCCTCAACGAGCCGCGCGACGATGGCGTCCGCCGCCGGCCGGTTAGCCTCGATCCAGCCCTCCGCACCATGGAGCACCATCTCGTAGCTGTGCGTCTCGTGGCGCGGCAGCAGCACGAACTGGTCGCCGAGCGCGATGGACACCTGGCGCAGGAAAGGCTCCCAGACCGTGCCGGCGTCGATCGTGCCCTCGACCATGGCCTGCACGATCTCCTTCGGCCGCATGCCGCGGATCTCCGCCGGCGTGGCCCCGCTCTCCAGCAGCACATTGTGCAGGGCGAAATGCGTGAAGCTGTTCTTCACCACCCCCACGGTCTTGCCGTCGAGATCCGCATAGCCGGCGATGCCCCGGTCCGCGCGCGCGAAGACGCCGATGGTGCGCGAACGCGAGAGCGAGGCGAGGATCCGCAGATCCGGCCGGTCGAAGGCGACCGAGACGAAGGCGAACTCCGAACTCGTCGCCAGATCCAGCGTGCCCGCCACCAGGTCCTTCGCCGTCTTGGTGCCGGAGGCGTAGCGCACGATCTCCACCGGCGGCCCGCCCTCGCGAAAGAGCCCCATCCCGTCCGCCAGCCAGACCAGGATTGCCGTGGGCGTGGCGCCGAGGCGGATCGGCGCCGCCGCGCGCAGCAGCCCCGGCGCTGCCATCGACAGGGTTGTCCCGGCCGTGAGCGTGAGCGCGGTTCTGCGGGTGAAATTCGTCATGACGCAACCTCCGGGCCCCGGGCCCCAATGTCGAAGATAAGCCTGCGAAACAACGGCCTCGGCCGGCCGCCGATCAGAGGCTGAGTAAGCGATCCGGGTCTCGATCCGGTAAACGCGCCCAGGCGGCGTCGGAGGGGCCGCCAGCCCGGCCGTCCCGCGATGCGTTCCCCGACAGCCCCAGATTGCCCGCCAGCGCCGCCGCAGCAGGGTCGACGCCCCGCCTGCGCCGCTTGGAGGGCGGGCAAACGGCTGCCGGCGCGGAGCATTTGCGGCGGATGCCCCTGCGCGCCCCCCGTCCGCCCCCCGTCCGCCCCCCGTCCGCCCCCCGTCCGGCCCCGCTCCCCGACGGCATCGCCGGCAACGGGCTTCACCCGCCGCACCGCGCGCGCTAGCGTCGCGCCAGGCAAACGGGGAGGGTCGGATGGCAGAGAGCACGCTTTTCACGCGCGAGGCGCTGGAGGACGCGGCAGCGCTCGTGCACCGGCATATGCCACCGACCCCGCAATATGCCTGGCCGCTTCTCGCCCGGCGTGCCGGCTGCGAGGTCTGGGTCAAGCACGAGAACCACACGCCCACCGGCGCCTTCAAGGTCCGCGGCGGGCTCGTCTATCTCGACGCGCTGGCGCGCCAGGGCGGCACCGGCGGCATCGTCACGGCCACCCGCGGCAACCACGGCCAGTCCATCCCCTTCGCCGCCCGCGCCCATGCCATCCCCGTCAAGGTCTTCGTGCCCGAGGGCAACAGCCGCGAGAAGAATGCCGCGATGGAGGCATGGGGTGCGCAGCTCGTTGTTTTCGGGCGCGATTTCGAGGAGGCCCGGCTCGAGGCCGTGCGTGTCGCGGAGGCGGATGGGGCCCATATCATCCCGCCCTTCGACCCCCTTCTCGTGCGCGGCGTCGCGAGCTACGGCCTCGAGCTCTTCACCGCCGTGCCCGATCTCGACGTGGTCTATGTGCCCATCGGCATGGGCTCGGGCATCTGCGCGCTGATCACCGTGCGCGACCTGCTCGGGCTTCGCACCGAGATCGTGGGCGTTGTCGCGGAGGGTGCCGATGCCTATGCCCGCAGCTTCGAGGCAGGGCGCGTGGTCGAGACCGCCGAGGCCGTGACCTTCGCGGATGGCATGGCCTGCCGTGCCCCCTGGGAGGCGCCGCTCGATATCATCCGCCGCGGCGCCGCGCGTGTCCTGCGGGTCAGCGACGACGCGGTGGCCGACGCCATCCGGGCCCTCTACGCCGACACCCACAACATTGCCGAGGGCGCCGGTGCCGCTCCGCTCGCCGCGCTCCTCCAGGAACGCGACCGTCTCGCCGGCAAGCGCGCCGCCGTCATCCTCTGCGGCGGCAATATCGACCGCGAATGGTTCGTCGAGATCCTGTCCGGCCAAACCCCGACCCCGCACTGACCGCGGACCAGGGCCCGCTGCAGGATTGTCGCGGACGCGAAGCCCGAAGCCCCCTATCGCGTTTTGCAGCCGGGCCGCCCTGCCGAGAACGCAGCGTCGCGGCCGCTCCCACCCGCGTCATCGTGACTGCCGCTTCGTGAAGATCCGGTGAGCGCAGTGGAGCGCGCCTGAAATCGCGCGAAACGGCAAGAATGTTCACTCATTGTTCTTATCTTCGTTTGTATAATGACGTGGGCGGGC
>JBCBWF010000161.1:0-10512 GCA_039817245.1 Pseudomonadota bacterium
GAGCTCCGTCGCTTGATGGCAGACCGTCTCGTGCACCGCGATCAGCGACGCGAACACCGCCTCGAGAATTGGATCGCCGGCCACGATCTCCGAGAGCTGGTCGCGGAAGTTCTTGCGGCTCCAACCGGCGCGCACTGGACCGAGCCGGATGCCGAACGTCTTCAGGATGCCGCGCGCCTGCGCCTCGATATCCATGCGGATCCTGATCAGGCGATCGCGGGCCGAGAGCAGAAGCCGCAGGCGATCGGAAGCCTCGCTCTTCACATGAACTTCGCGATACCAACCGGTGCTGGCTAACTGAGCCAGGGCCTCCGCGTCCGACCGGTCGGACTTGTTCATCCGCGCCGACAGCGCCTTGTGAGCTGCTCGCGCGTCAATGCAAACGATCGGCGCGCCGCGCTCCTTCAGCTCTCGCGTTAGCCAGATCGATAGAGGTCCAGATTCATGGACGATCTTCTCGATCGGACCAAAACCGGCGATCGCTTCAACGATCGCATCGGGTTCTGTTCGGCAGGATCCTTCGAAAAGGATCGAACCTTCCTCGTGCAGGACACAGATCGCTGTCTGATCCTGTGAGACGTCCAGGCCGACATACCGCTTCATCGTCGTATCTCCTAAAGCTCAAAGGTTGCGAGAGGCGAGCTTAACCGCTCTCGACGCCCTCAGAGCTCGGGCTGCTGCAGACACGCCATGTCGGCTTCGGTTGTCGCCGGGAATTTGGCGCGCTCATGCAGTGAAGTTCCGCTTTTCGCCCGGGTGTGCCCGCAGTTTCCAGTTGCCTACGCCGATCCGGGGATGCTGGTTTAGGCTCCAGACGTATGGTGCGTCGCCTCAGATGAGGGATTGGGCCGAGATCGCGACGACGAAGAGCCGCTTGAAGTCAGGATCTTGAGCCGCCGGCAGGCGGATCGCACGTTGCGCAGCAATGTGCGTTAGGTGTGCCTCCTCGCATAGCCTCCGCTCGGACCGGATGCCGTGGCTGTAGCCGACAATCAGCATGCGGATCATCAGCTCGGGGTCGATCGAGGGCCGCCCCGTCGCGCTGTAGAACGGCGCGAGATGGGCACGGACCCCAGTGAGATCGACAAACCGGTCGATCGAGCGCATCAGGTGATCCGCCGGCACCTGATCCTCGAGATTGAACTCGTAGAACAGCGCGCCTAGCGCCACCTGCCACCGCCCCATAATCGCCGATCCTCCTCAATTCAACGAATTGAATCAGCGACTAAGCCGCACCGCAACACGAGTTTTTCAACGGAATTAGCCCTGAGCGGACTCAACCGTTGCGGTTGGATCGTGTCCCTGGGGTGGTTTTGCCTGTCCCTTCTCGCTCGCAGGGCAGGTTTGTCCGGTCAGAACTGCGCGGAGCAGGGAGCGGGGGCTCCCGTTGCCTGTCCAGGCGCACAGAAGGCCGCTCAGCGGGTGGCGGAGAGGAGGCAGGCGTCGGCGTGGCCACCGGTGTGTTCGACCAGCGGGGGGATTGCGGCGGCGCAGCCGGCCTCGGCGATCGGGCAGCGGGTGCGGAAGCGGCAGCCGGAGGGGAGGTTGCCCGGGTCCGGCGGCTCGCCCTCCAGCCAGAAATCCTCGATCACCCGGGGCCCGCCAATCGTCGGGATCGCGGCCAGGAGCGAGCGCGTATAGGGGTGGCGCGGGCTGGCGAAGACCCGCTCCGTGGGCCCGATCTCCACGATCTTGCCGAGATACATCACCGCCACCCGGTCGCAGATCATCCGCACCACCGAGAGGTCGTGGCTGATGAACACATAGGTGAGCGCGAAGCGCCGCTGCAGCTCGAGAAACAGGTTCAGGATCGTCGCCTGCACCGAGACATCGAGCCCCGAGGTGGGCTCGTCCAGCACGATCAGGCTCGGATGCAGCGTCAGGATCCGCGCGAGCCCCACCCGGCGCTGCTGCCCGCCGGAGATCTCGTGCGGGTAGAGATCGAGATGCGCCTCCGGCAGATTCACCGCCGCCAGGATCTCGCGCACCCGCGTCTCGCGCTCGGCCCGGGTGAGGCGGGTGTGGATCACGAGCGGCTCCTGCAGCGACCGGCCGATCTTCCAGCGCGGATCGAGCGAGGAGCCGGGGTCCTGATAGGTGTATTGCAGCCGGCGGCGCAGCCGGCGCGCCTCGGCCGCCGGCACGCCCGCGATCTCCGCACCCTCGAAGCGGATCGAGCCCGCGGTCGCGCCGTGGATCCCCATCACCGTCTTGCCGAGGGTGGACTTGCCGCAGCCGGATTCGCCCACCACGCCCAGGATCTCGCCCTGATGCACGGTGAGCGACACATCGTCGAGCGCCTTCAGCCAGCCCACCCGCCGCTTCCAGGCATTGCGCACCGGGAACCATTTGGCGAGCTCGCGGATCTCGAGGATCGGCGCGCCGGGCGCCACGGGCGCCTCCCTCTCCACGCCCTCCGCCCCAGCCATCGCGGTCTCGCTCATTGCGCCGCCTCCGCCGCCCGCTCCACCGGGTGGTAGCAGCGCAGCATATGCCCCGGCGCCGGCCAGCTCACCGCCGGACGCGCCCCGCGGCAGTCGTCGCTCGCGAACTCGCAGCGCGGATGGAAGCGGCAGCCCGCGGGCGGCGACACGAGCCCCGGGATCTGCCCCGGGATGCCGCGGATCCCGTGCTCGCGGCTCGGCAGGCTCTCCAGGAGCCGGTTGGTATAGGGGTGGCGCGGATCGAGGAAGAAGCTGTCGGCGGTCGCGCTCTCCACCTCCTGGCCCGCATACATCACCGTCACCCGGTCGCAGATCTCGTAGGCCGTGCCGAGATCGTGGGTGGTGAAGAGCACCGACACGCCGCGCTCGGTCGCCAGCCGCCGCAGGAGCTTCAGGATCTGCGCCTGGATCGTCACATCGAGCGCCGTGGTCGGCTCGTCGGCGATGATCAGCCGCGGCTCGGGCAGAAGCGCCATCGCGATCATCAGCCGCTGGCGCTGCCCGCCGGAGACCTCATGCGGGTATTTCCGCAGGATCCCCTCCGCATCCGGGAGCTGCACGGTGCGCAGGAGCTCGAGCACCCGCGCGCGATCCGCCCGCCGCCGCCGCCGCCCGTACCAGCGCAGCCCGGAGGCCGGCCGCGCATCGGGCGACTTCCACTTCATGAGCTCCATGAGCTGCGCGCCGATGGTGAAGACCGGGTTGAAGGAGGAGAACGGGTCCTGCGGCACGAAGGTGATCGCGCGCCCGCGCACCTCCGCCTCCAGCGCCCTGGGCGACACCCCAAGCAGATCGCGCTCCTGAAACAGGATCGCCCCCGCCGAGATCCGCGCCGAATTCGTCGGCAGGATGCCGAGGATCGCGCGGGCCAGCGTGGTCTTGCCGCAACCGGACTCGCCCACCAGCCCCATGATCTCGCCGGGCGCGATCGTCAGGTTCACCCGGTCGAGCACCCGCGCGAGGCCGGCATCGGTGGCGAAGCCGACCTCCAGCCCCTCGACCGAGAGCAGCGCCTCACTCATCGCGCGCCCCCGCGGCTGCCCCGCTCCGCCGCATCCGCGGATCGAGAATGTCGCGCAACCCGTCGCCGAGCAGGTTGAAGCCCATCACCACGAGGAAGATCGCGATCCCCGGCGCCGTCGCATACCACCAGGCCTCCGGCAGGAACTCGCGGCTCTCGGCGATGGTGCGCCCCCATTCCGGCGAGGGCGCAGGCGGGCCAAGGCCCAGAAAGCCCAGCGCCGCCGCGGTGAGGATGGTCCCACCCATCCCGATGGTGGTGCGCACGATGATCGAGGACGAGATGTTCGGCAGCACATGGAGCATCATCACCCTGAGCGGCGAGGCGCCGAGCGCGATCGAGGCCTCCACATAGGTCTCGTTCAGCGCCGAGCGGGTCTCCGCATAGACCAGCCGCGCCCAGAACGGCCAGTAGGTCGCCGAAAGCGCCAGGATCACGTTCTCGATGGAGGGCCCCAGCGTCTGCGCGATGGCAATGGCCAGCACGATCTGCGGCACCGCCAGGAAGATGTCCGAGATCCGCATCAGCGCGTCCGACACCCAGTTCCGGTAATACCCCGCGATCAGCCCGATGGGCACGCCGATCAGCACGGAGACCCCGATGGCGATCACCGCGATGGTGATGGTGATCCGCGCGCCGAACAGGAGCCGCGAATAGACATCCGAGCCCATCCGGTCGGTGCCGAAGAAGTTGTCGAGGCTCGGCCCCTGCAGCCGGTTGGCGGGATGGAACTCGCTCACATCGTCGGGATGCGTCGCCAGCACCGGCGCCATGATCGCCACCAGCACCAGCCCGATGATCAGGAGCGCCCCGAACAGCGCCGTGCGGTCCTGCGCCAGCTTGGCGAAAAAGTAGCGCACCCCCTCCATCAGCCAGCCGCCCTCGGATCGATCAGCCCATGCGCGATATCCACGAGCAGGTTCACGACGATGAAGATCGCGCCGGAGACCAGCGTGAAGCCCATGATCGCGTTGTAATCGGAGTTCAGGATCGACTGCACCGCATAGAGCCCGAGGCCCGGCCAGTCGAACACCGCCTCCACCACCACAGCACCCGCGATCAGGATCCCGAAGATCAGGCCGATCTGCGTCACCGTCCCGATCAGCGCGTTGCGCAGCACGAATTTCCACACGATCACCCGGCGCGGGAAGCCCATCGCCTGCTCGTAGAGCACGTAGTTGGAGTTGATCGCGTCCAGCACGCCCGCGCGGGTGAAGCGCACGATGGTGGCCATCGCCGGAAAGGCCAGCGTCGCCACCGGCAGGATCATATGCGAAAGCGCGCTCCAGAAGCTCTCCCAGTCATCGCCGAGCACGCTGTCGATCAGGAAGAACCCGGTGATCTTGTCCGGCCCCCAGCCGTCGATGCGCCCCTGCAGCGGCGTCCAGCCGAGCTCCATCGCGAAGAAGAGCTGGAACAGGATCGCGAGCCAGAAGGAGGCGATCGCCAGTCCCGACACCGTCAGGATCCGCAGAACATGGTCGAGCGGCGAGTTCCGGTAGACCGCCGCGATCACCCCCAGCGGAATGCCCAGCACGGCGGAGACCAGCACCGCCATGATCGTCAGCTCCATCGTCGCCGGCAGGCGCGAGACCAGATCGTCCGCGATGGGCCGCTGGGTGTAGAGGCTCACCCCGAAATCGCCCTGCAGCACGCCGATGAAGTAGCGCCAAAGCTGCACATGGATCGGCTGGTCGAAGCCGTATTCCGCGCGCAGCGCCGCGATCTGCTCCGGCGTCGCGTTCTCGCCCGCGAAGAAGGCTACCGGATCGGCCGGGATGATATGGCTGATGGTGAAGGTGATCACCATCAGCCCGATCAGCGTCGGCACGAACCAGAGAAGCCGGTTGACGATCAGGACCAGCGTGCGCATCGGCGCTCCCGTGCGGCGAGGGGTTTGGGCGGCCGCACCGGGCCGCCCGAGGAGCCGTCAGGTCACTCGAAATACGCCCAGCGCATCTCCTGGCCGTTGCCGATCGGCGAGAAGCGCACGCCCTTCACCGATTTGTTGAACGGCCCGAACCACTTGGTGTTGTAGACGAAGACGCCCGCGGCATCGTCCATCACCTTCTTGGCCGCCGCCTCGTAGGCCGCCGCGCGCTTGTCCTGGTCGGTCTCGACCCGGGCCGCCATCAGGAGCTTGTCCACCTCCGGGTCGCAGTACCAGGAGTTGTTGCGCGCCCCCACCTGGTCGCAGGCATACATCTCGCCCACCCAGTTGTTGGGATCGGCGTAGTAGGTCGAGCGCCACAGGAACAGAAGGTCGTACATCTGCTGCTCGTCGCGCATCTTGGCCGAGGCCACGGCCCAGGGCTCGGCCACGATCTTGGTCTTCACCCCGATCTTGTTCAGCCCGTTCTGCAGCAGGGCCGCCGCCTGCTCGGTCTGTCCGTAGCCGGCCAGCGCACCGAGGGTGATCTCCGGGATCTCGCCCTCGACCTTGGCGAGATACTCCTTCGCCTTCTCCAGATCGTAGGTGTAGCCCTCCACGCCCGCGGGCGCGCCCCAGATGTTGTTCGGCAGCGGCACCGGGTTGCGCGCCACCGAGCCCGAGAGGATGTCCTCGATGAAGGCGTTGTAGTCGAAGGCGTAGGAGATCGCCTTGCGCAGGTTCACATCGTCGAACGGCTCGCGCCCGTTGTGGATGATCGAGTAGAAGATCCGCATGGACTCCTGCTCGTCCACCGCCACCTCGTCGCTCTCGCGCAGCCGCTTCACCTGATCCTGCGGCAGGTAGCCGTCGGTGCCGTGGAAGTCGCCGTTCAGCAGGCCGAGCACACGCGAGTTGATTTCCACGACCGTGCGGAACTCGATCTCGTCGAAATACTTCTCGCCCCAGCCCATGAAGTGGTCCTCGAACCGCTTCGCCTGGAAGCCGATGGCCGGGTCGTAGCGGGTCAGCTCGAAGGAGCCCGAGCCCGCGCCGTTCTGCGAGAGCCATGCGCCGCCCCAGTCGCCGTCCACCTCGTTGGCGCGCACCAGCTCCTCGTTCACCACATGGATCTCCGGCACGGTGGCCAGGAAGATCGCGGAGGGCTTGGTGAGCGTGAAAACCACCGTCCGCGCATCCGGCGCCTTGGTGGAGCCCGGCTCGATCACATCGGCGAAGAGCGAGAACGCCCCCTTCTTCAGCGCCAGGATCCGCTCGATGGAGTAGACGACATCCGAGGCCTCGATGGCCGAGCCGTCATGGAAGGTCGCGCCCTCGCGCAGCACGAAGGTGTAGGTCAGCCCGTCATCGGAGATCGTGTAGCTCTCCGCCAGCCAGGGCTCCAGCACCGGCGGATTGTCCAGCCACCGCATCAGTCCGTCATAGAGATTGAGGCGCGAGGCCACCCGGCCCACATCGAAAATCGCGTGCGGATCAAGCGTGTCATAGGCAGAGGAGTTCGCGAACACGAACTTGTCCTTCGCCTCCGCCATGCCCGTCGCACCGCCGAAAGAGAGCGCCACGGCAAGCGCCGCGCCGCCGAGCAGGCGCGCACCCGCACGCCCCAGACCGGTCATCGTCGTCATGTTTGCATCTCTCCTGTCGCTTGGCCGCATCCCTTTGCGGGACCGCCGATTATTAAGAGGCCACCGGCCTCCGGTCGAAAGCGTCACATATTCCACTGAAATCCGTCCACCGTGATGGCCTGGCCCGTGATGAAACACGGATCCGAAAGCGCGAGGAAGGCGACGATCTCCGCCACATCCCGCGGCGCGCCCACCCGGTTGAGCGCGATGCCCTTGATCAGCTCCGGCTCGCGCTCGGCGATCACCCGGTTCTTGGTGATCTCTGTCTTGATCAGACCCGGGCAAATCGCGTTCACCAGCACCGCAGGCCCTAGCTCCTTCGCCAGCGATCGGGTCATGCCCAGGATCCCCGCCTTCGCCGCGGCATAGGCGAATCTCGACACCGCCGCCGTCACGCCGCCGGAATGGGCGTTGAGCGAGGACATGGACACGATCCGCCCCCGCCCCGCCTCCAGCATCGCGGGTGCTGTCGCCTGTACCCAGTTGAAACAGCTCTTCAAATTGACATCGATCGTGGCGTCCCACTCGGCCTCCTCGATCTCGAGGATCCCCTTGGGCATGGCCCGCCCGGCATTGTTGACGAGGATGTCGATCCGGCCCCATTCGGCCAGCACCGCGCCGGCCACCTCGCGGGCGCGGGCATGCAGGGCGACATCCGCCTCGAAGCTCAGGCATTCGACACCCAGCGCCTCGATCTCGCCCCTGGTGCGCGCCATCTCCGGCGAGAGCACATCCACGAGCACCACCGCGCAGCCCCGCTCGGCGAGCGTGAGCGCGCAGCCGCGGCCGATCCCGCGTGCGCCCCCCGTTACGATCGCTACCTGTCGCTCGAGCGCCAATCCGCCAGCCTTCCGCCGATCCGGTAAGGTTAAACATTGACGGAGGCCTCACGCTGAGGTCAATCAGGATTCACCAATCGAGATGTGCATTCACATATATGAACACCGCCGTTAAGTCCGCCGTCCGTACGCTCCGCATCCTGGAGCTGTTCAGCGCAGCAAGCGGCCCGCTCGCGCTGGCGGAAGTGGCGCGCCGTCTCGACCTGCCGAAAAGCTCCGCGCATGTGCTGATCGCAACCCTTGTGGCGGAGGGCTATCTCGAGCCCGCGGGGCGCGGCGCCTACATCCTCGCCGAAGGCCTCGGCGGGCCCGGCGGCTGGGTCGGCGGCGCCGCGGGCGCCATCGTGCGCGCCGCGATGCCGGAAATCCACCGCCTTGTGGACCGTTTCCAGGAGACGGTGGTCCTCGGCATGCCCACCGCCTCCGGCAACATCCGCATCGCCACCTACAAGCTCAGCCCGCTCGCCGTGCGCTTCGATGTGAGCCGCGATCCGGAACTCCCGGCCTGGTGCACCGCCATGGGCCACGCGATCCTGTCGCATCTGCCCGAGGCCGAGGTGCGCGGCTATCTCGCGCGCACCGAGCGCGTGGCCCTCACCGCGCGCACCGCCACGGACGAGCGCGAGATCCTCGCCCGGCTCACCCGCGCGCGCCTGCGCGGCCACGCCACCAATATCGACGAGCGCTTCGACGGCGCGAGCGGGGCGGCCGTCGCCATCCTCGACCGCGACGGCGCGCCCCGCGCGGCCATTAACCTCGTCACCCTCACCCCGCGTTTCCGCAAGCGCCAGCGCGAGATTGTGGAGGGATTGCAGGCCGCCGCCCGTATCATCGAGACTACCGTCTTCGCCAGCGCGGGCCAGGCCGTCCCGCGCATCGAGGGAGCCAGCTCATGAGCCACCGCGTGGCCGTCGATATCGGCGGGACCTTCACGGATTTCTGCGTGTTCGACGAGACCAGCCGCGCGCTCTCCACGCTCAAGATCCTGTCCACGCCGGACCGGCCGGGAGCGGAGATCCTGGAGGGCATCCGCGCGCTCGAGGCCCGCGCGGACATCGCACCCGGCAGCATCGGCTGGTTCACCCACGGCACCACCGTCGGCGTAAACACCGTGATCCAGCGCAAGGGCGCCCCCCTTGCCCTCTTCGTGACCCGCGAGTTCGAGGACGTGCTCGAGCTCGCCCGCCTCAAGGTGCCCGATCCCTACGACCTCTTCTCCCGCCGCCCCGAGCCGCTGGTGCCCCGCGAACGCGTCTACGGCATCGACGAGCGGATGCTGAAGGACGGGTCCACCGAAACCCCGGTCGATCCCGAAAGCGTCGCCGAGGCGGTCGCGGCGGCGAAGAAGGCGGGGGCGGATACCGTCGTCGTCGCCCTCCTGCACAGCTATGCCAACCCCGCGCATGAGCGGCAGGTCCGCGACCTCGTCCTCGCGGCCTGCCCCGAGATGACGGTCACCCTCTCCTCCGATGTCTGGCCGGTGATCCGCGAATACGAGCGCACCGTCACCGCCACGGTCGCCGGCTATGTGCAGCGCCGCGTCGCCCACTACCTCACAGCGCTCGAGACCGCCCTCACCAATGCCGGCGTCTCGGCCCCCCCGCTGATCAACAAGTCCAATGGCGGGGTGATGTCGACCGCGCTCGGCAAGGAGGACCCCATCTCCGTCCTCCTCTCAGGCACCGCCGCCGGCGTGATCGGCGCGGCCGATGTCGCCCGCCGCGCCGGCGCCGCCGAAGTGCTCAGCTTCGATATGGGCGGCACCAGCGCCGATGTGGCCATCATCCACGAAGGCGCGCCCGCCTTCGGCTCCGGGGAAATGGTGGGCGAATTCCCGATCTACGTGCCCACCGTCTCCGTCACCTCCATCGGCGAGGGCGGCGGCTCGGTCGCCTGGGTGGACGAGTTCGGCGTGCTCAAGGTCGGCCCCGAAAGCGCGGGCTCCACTCCCGGCCCCGCCTGCTACGGCCGCGGCGGCACCCGGCCCACCATCACCGACGCCTTCGCAGCCCTCGGCCTGCTCGGCGCGGCCGAGCTCGGCTACGGCGCCGTGCGGCTCGACCGCGACCGGGCCGAGACCGCGCTCGCGCCGCTCGCCGGCACCCTCGGCCTCGGCCTGCAGGAAACCGCGGAGAGCATCCTCAGGATCGCCGTCTCCGGCATGTTCCTCGAGACCTCCAAGCTCCTCTCGCGCCACGGCGCCGATCCGCGCAGCTTCAGCTTCCTCGCCTTCGGCGGCGCGGGCCCCATGGCCGGCTGCCTCCTCGCGCGCGAGCTGGGCGTGGCCGAGATCGTCGTGCCCCCCACCCCCGGGGTCCTGTCGGCCTATGGCGGGCTCATCGCCGATATCCGCAACGACTTCATCCGCACCGTGCTCACCGATGTGGACGGCCCCGGCCTCTCCCGCCTCGCGCCCGTGGCCGAGGCGCTGCAGGCCGAGGCGCTCCACTGGCTGCGCACCGAGCAGGGCTTCGCCGGCGAGGCGCGGCTGATCTGGTCCGCCGATATGCGCTATCGCGGCCAGTCCTACGAGATCGAGACCGCCATCGACCGCGGGGCCCTGGAGCGCGCCGACACCGACGCCATCGCCGACGCCTTCCACACCGCCCATCACCGCGCCTACGACCATTCCGACCGCGAGGCGGAGACGCAGATCGTCAATCTCCGCGTCGTCGTCGCCGGCTCCGCGCCC
>JBCBWF010000445.1:0-4175 GCA_039817245.1 Pseudomonadota bacterium
GAGGACCGCCCGCCCAATCCCGGCGAGGCGCGCGCGGCGGAGGCGCTGACCGCCGGCAGCGAGGCGCCGCCCCCGCCGCTGCCGGAGGAGGGCGAGGAGATCGAGATCGATGCGCGGCTCACCATGTCCGGCGAGGACCGGCTGGCCACGCGCGATTTCGAGCAGATGACGGCGGCCGAGATGGCCGAGGCCAAGCGCGCCATCGCGCGGCTCGCGCTGCCCGTGCGCCCCATCGCCAGCCGCCGCACCCGGCCCGCGCGCGAGGGCCGCACGCCCGACTGGCGCGCCACCATGCGCCGCGCGATGCGCCGCGGCGGGCAGATGCGCGAGATCGCCATGCGCACGCGGCGCGAGCGCTGGCCGGCGCTGGTCTGCCTCTGCGACATTTCCGGCAGCATGGCCGGCTACAGCCGCATGCTGCTCCACTTCCTGCACGCCGCGGCCAACGCCAAGGGGGCGGGCTGGTCGAAGGTGCACGCCTTCACCTTCGGCACGCGGCTGACCAACATCACCCGGCATCTGGCAGCGCGCGACGTGGACGAGGCGCTGGCGCGCGCGGGGCGCGAGGCGACGGACTGGGAGGGAGGCACCCGGATCGGCGCCGCGCTGGAGACCTTCAACCGCGACTGGTCGCGCCGCGTGCTGGGCCAGGGGGCGGTGGTGCTGCTGATCACCGACGGGCTGGAGCGCGACGACCCCGCGCGGCTCTCGGCGGCGGCGGAGCGGCTCTCGCTCTCCTGCCGCCGGCTCATCTGGCTCAACCCGCTGCTGCGCTGGGACGGGTTCGAGGCCAAGGCCGCGGGGGTGCGCGCGCTGCTGCCGCATGTGGACAGCTTTCGCGCCTCGCACTCCATCGACAGCCTGCGCGATCTGGCAGACACGCTGGCCCGGCCGGAGGATGCGGGCGAGAAGGCGCGCCTGCTGGCCGGGATGGCGCGGGGCTGAGGGCCGCGCCGCCGCGCCCCTGTCCGTTTCTGGAACAGAGCCGGCGGGATTTCGCCCGATACCGGTACCCTCGTGCCGGAACGGGCGCGTTTGCGGCGAAACCATGCGTCAGCTTCACGAAAAGACCCGGCACACGCCTAATGAAATACGAATAGGACAGCCATTCTACACCTGGTCAGAAGGACGGCGAGGAGTACGCCGCAAGGGGGACCAAAAGTATGTGGCTTATGTTGCTTGAGATCGTCGGCGTTGTTGTGCTTGCGTCTGTGTGGATGATCGCAATTGCCCGGTTGTTGCGCCGCCGGGAATGGTCCCCCTTGCGCCCAGCCGTGATGGCTATTGTTTGCGCGGCCTGTCTCGCGTCTATCGCCGAGGATGCGAGCGTGTATCTCGCGGGCGGCGATATGCCGAACACCATCTATCTTGCGGGCTGGAACCTGGCGATGGCGTTGTTCGATCTCGCCCTGGTCGTGGCCATGCGCCGGCGGATCACGGTGGAGCCGGAGCTGGTGGCGGCCTCGCGCTGAGCGCAGCCGCGCCAGGCCCGGGCTTGGCGTCGGGCTTGGCGTCGGGCTTGGCGTCGGGCTTGGCGTCGGGCGGGGCGTCGGGCTGGGCATCCCGCGGAGCGCTACCCTTGCAGCGGCGGTCCGGGTCGGCCATCTGGGAATGTATCACCCAGAAGGACAGCCCGCCCATGGCCCTTTCCGAGCACGACCGCATCCCCGAGCACGCTCTCGCCTGGCACCGCGCCGGCAAGCGCGCGGCCCTTGCCACCGTCGTCCAGACCTGGGGCTCGGCCCCGCGCCCGGTCGGCGCCCAGCTCGCCATCTCCGGCGAGGCGGAGATCATGGGCTCGGTCTCCGGCGGCTGTGTGGAGAGCGCGGTCGTCGTCGAGGCGATGGAGGCGATGGAGGACGGGCGCGGGCGCATCCTCGAATTCGGCGTCTCCGACGAGGAGGCCTTCGCGGTCGGCCTCGCCTGCGGCGGCACCATCCGCGTGATGGTCGAGCCCGTGGGCGCTGACGGTGGCCGGGGCGAGGGCTGGGAGGAGGCCACGCTCGCCGCCCTCTGCGAGGCCCGCGCGGCCGGCGAGGCGGTCGGTGTGATCACCGAGACCGAGGGCGGCTGGGCGCGCCGGCTGGTGGGCTACGAGGCCGCCGCCGAACGGTTCGACGCCGACCGCTCGGGCTTCGAGCCGGAGCATCCGGGCCGGTTCGTCGCCGTCCACAACCCGCCGCTGCGCCTCGCGATCGTGGGCGCCGCGCATATCGCCCAGCCGCTCACCCTGATGGCCAAGGCCACGGGCTATGCGGTGAGCGTGATCGACCCGCGCGAGGCCTTTGCGAGCGAGGCGCGCTTTCCCGGCGAGCGGCTCAGCCATGACTGGCCGGATACCGCCCTCGCCGCGCATGGCATCGATCTGCGCACCGCGGTGGTGACCCTCAGCCACGATCCCAAGATCGACGATCCGGCGCTGGCGGCCGCGATCCGCTCGCCCGCCTTCTACATCGGCGCGCTCGGCTCCACGCGCACCCATGCGCGCCGGGCGGAGCGGCTGGCGTCGGCCGGGTTCTCGGCGGCGGAGATCGCGCGGATCGATGCGCCCATCGGGGCCGATATAGGGGCGCGCTCGCCGGCGGAGATCGCCGTGAGCGTGATGGCTGAGATGACCGAGCGGCTGCGCCGGCCGGCGACGCGCCCCGGCGCCGCGGGGGCCGGGGACGCCGCGGCGGAGCCTGCCGAGGCGCTCTCGTGAACTTCGCCCGCATCCCGCTGGCGGAGGCCGAGGGGGCGATCCTGGCGCATTCGCTGGCCCTGGCCGAAGGGCGGCTGCGCAAGGGCACCGTTCTGAGCGCGGAGGACTGCGCCCGCCTCGCCGCCGCGGGCTATGCGGATGTGGTCGCCGCCCGGATCGGGCCGGAGGATGTGGGCGAGGACGAGGCGGCCGCGCGCATCGGTGCGGCGCTGGCGCCCGATCCCGCCGCGATCGGGCTCACCCGCACCGCGCCCTTCACCGGCCGGCTGAATCTCTACGCGGCGGAGGCGGGACTGGTGAGCGTCGAGGCGGACCGGATCGCGGCGCTCAATGCGCTGGACGAGGCGGTGACCCTGGCCACGCTCGCGTCCGAGACCTGGGTCGAGCCGCGCCAGATGGTGGCGACGGTCAAGATCATCCCCTATGCCGCGCCCGCCCGGGCCGTGGCGGCGGCGGAGGCGTTGCTGACGGCCTGTCCGCCGCCCGTGCGCCTCAACCCGCTGGCGCGTCCTACGGCCGCGCTGGTGCTGACGGCCACACCCGGCATGAAGCCTGCCACCCTGCGCAAGGGCGCGGAGGCGGTGCGCACGCGGCTGCGCGCCCTCGGCATCGCGCTGGTGGAGGAGCTGGAGGCGCCCCATGAGGAGGGCGCGCTCGCCGCCACGCTCGCGGCCTTGGGGCCGGAGGCGACGATGGTGCTGATCCTGACGGGCTCCGCCACCTCCGACCGCGGCGATGTGGGGCCCGCGGCCGTGGCGGCGCAGGGCGGGCGGATCGAGCGCTTCGGCATGCCGGTCGACCCGGGCAACCTGCTCTTTCTCGGCGAGCTTCCGGCGCCGGGCGGCGCGATGCGGCCGGTGATCGGCCTGCCGGGCTGCGCGCGCTCGCCGAAGCTGAACGGGGCGGACTGGGTGCTCGAGCGCGTCGCGGCGGGGCGGATGCCCGATGCCGCGGCGATCGCCGGGATGGGCGTGGGCGGGCTCCTGAAGGAGATCCCGGCGCGCCCGGCGCCGCGCGCGGCGGCGCTCGCGGTGCGCCCGGGCAGCCCGGCCGAGGCGCCCGCCGAGGCGTCAGTCGAGCCGGGCCCCGCGCGCCGCCCGCGGGTCTCGGCGCTGCTGCTCGCCGCCGGCGCGTCGCGGCGCATGGGCGGGCGCGACAAGCTCCTGGAGCTCGCCGGCGGCGAGCCGGTCCTGCGCCGCACCGCGCGCAGCCTGCTCGCGAGCGGGGTGGAGGAGACCGTGGTGGTGCTGCGCCCCGGCGATATGGCCCGCCGCGCAGCACTTGCACCGCTGGACGAGCCCGGCCGGCTTCGCCTGATCGAGAACCCGCGCGCGGCGGACGGGATGGGCACCTCGCTGGCCGCCGGGCTGGCCGCGCTCGCGCCCACGGCCGATGCGGTCCTGATCGCGCTCGCGGATATGCCCGATCTGGAGGCAGCCGATCACGACCGCCTGCTCGCGGCGTTCGACGCGGA
>JBCBWF010000314.1:0-6108 GCA_039817245.1 Pseudomonadota bacterium
CGCGGATCTTCGCCGCGGAGCCGGAGGTGTTCTGCTTCTCGCTCCATGCGGCCAACAACTATCCGGCGGAGAAGGCGGTCTCCGATCTCGATATCGCGCTGCCGGACGGGACCGGGGACGAGGCCTATCTCGCGGCGCTGGCGGGCGGGCTCGACCGGGTGCTCGCGCGGCCGCGCCCGGCGATCGCCTTCTACAATGCCGGTGTCGATGTCTGGGGCGGGGACCGGCTGGGGCGGCTGGGTCTGAGCCTGGAGGGGATCCGGGCGCGGGACCGTATGGTGATCGGGCGGGTGCGCGCGCTGGGGATCCCGCTCGTCTGCGTCATCGGCGGGGGGTACGACAACGACCCTGAGCGACTGGCGGAGCGGCATGCCATCGTGTTCGAGGAAGCGGCGGCGGCGCTGGCAAGCTGAGGCGAGGCAAGCGGAATCGCGGCTGGTCGCCGCGATGAGTCCTGCATTGGCGCCCCGGGCTGGTGGATCGCCCGGGGCGCGGAGGGTCCGGGGCGTGGCGGGTGTTGCGCCGGAGGGGGGCTGGGGAGAAGCCCCGGGGGGGCTTCAGCGCGAGGGTTTGCGGGGTCCGCTCCGTGTCAAGGACGGGCCGGCGGGGCCGGTCGCGCGGGGCGCGATCCTTGACACGAACCGGACCCCGCGGGCGCGTTCTCGGCTCAGGACTGGCGCGCGGCGAGGGCGCGTTTCAGGGTGAGCGACCAGACGATGGTGCCGAAGGCGACGAGGCCGATCAGGATGGTAGCGACCGCATTGATCTCCGGCGTCACGCCGAGGCGGACGGCGCTGAAGATCTTCATGGGCAGGGTGGTGGAGCCGGGGCCCGAGGTGAAGCTCGCGATCACCAGATCGTCCAGCGAGAGCGTGAAGCTGAGAAGCCAGCCCGAAACGATGCCGGGCATGATGAGGGGCAGCGTCACCCGCCGGAACACGGTGGGGGGGCGCGCACCGAGATCGGCCGCGGCCTCCTCCACCGAGCGGTCGAACCCCGCCAGCCGCGCCTGCACGACCACCGCCACATAGCACATCGAGAAGGTCGCATGGGCGAGCACGATGGTCAGGAACCCGCGGTCGATGGAGACCGCGATGAAGGCCAGAAGCAGCGAGAGCCCCGTGATCACCTCCGGCATCACCAGCGGTGCCAGCACCATGCCGGAGAAGAGCGTGCGACCGAGAAAGCGCGGCACCCGCGCCAGCGCGAAGCCGGCCATGGTGCCGAGCACGGTGGCGAGGCTTGACGCCGTGACCGCCACCAGCACCGAGACCCAGGCGGCATCGAGCAGCGACTGGTTCTCCAGGAGCGCCGCGTACCACTTCACCGACCAGCCGCCCCAGACCGAGACGAGCTTGGAGGCGTTGAAGGAATAGATCACCAGGATCACGATCGGCGCATAGAGGAACGCGAAGCCGAGCAGCATCAGCGCGCGCAGGGTGGGGCCGGGGCCGCGTCTCATCGCGCGCTCCTCATATGGCGCCGCCCCGGCGGGCATAGCGCTGGAAGATCACGATGGGCACCACCAGCGCGAGCAGCAGGAGCACCGCCACCGCCGAGGCGATCGGCCAGTCGCGGTTGCGGAAGAACTCGGTCCAGAGCGTCTTGCCGATCATCTGCGTCTGGCTGTCCCCCAGCAGTTCCGGGATCACGAATTCGCCGACCGCCGGGATGAAGACGAGAAAACAGCCCGCCGCGATCCCCGGCAGGCTCATCGGCAGGGTCACGCGCAGAAAGGCGGTGACCGGGCGCGCGCCGAGATCGGCGGAGGCCTCGAGGAGCGCGCCGTCCAGCTTCTCCAGCGTGGCGTAGAGCGGCAGGATCATGAAGGGCAGGTAGCTGTAGACGATGCCGATATAGACCGCGAGTTCGCCCGGATAGAGCTTGAGCGGCTCGGAGATCAGCCCGATTCCCATCAGCGCGGTATTCAGCACCCCCTCGGTCTGCAGGATGCCGATCCACGCATAGACGCGGATCAGGAACGACGTCCAGAACGGCAGGATCACGAGAGCGAGCAGGATCGCCCGCCAGGCCGAGCCGCAGCGCGCGATGCCGTAGGCGACAGGGTAGCCCACGATCAGCGCCAGCAGCGTCGAGATCGCCGCCATGCGCAGCGAGTTGAGATAGGACTGGATGTAGAGCGCGTCGCCGAAGATGAAGTCGTAGTTGTAGAAATCGAGATTGCTCAGATGCGCGATGGCGTCGCCGAGGCTGTCCCATTGCGGTGTGTAGGGCGGCTGTGCGACCGCCACCTCGCTGAAGGAGATCTTCAGCACGATGAGAAAGGGCGCGAGGAAGAAGGCCAGCAGCCACAGGAAGGGCAGCAGGATCACCACGCGCCTGCCCCAATGCATCGCCCACCTCCCTTGCCTGTTCGAGCCGGGCTTCACGCTAGACGCCCGCGCGGCGTCTGCATAGCGCGTTGGCGCTTGCGGCGGCGCGCGGAGCGGGCTTCCCTCGGGTTCGCTGCCCAAAGGGTGGGCAAACCCCGGCATTCGCATGGTTTTGGCCTTTTCCACGATGCAGCGGGCCACTAGCATCTCGTCCGAACCCGCGCCCGAGCGCGGGGGTAACGCAGAAGGGATCGCACCGATGAAAGCTCTCTTTGCCGGCGTGGAGTTCGCCGCGCTCCTCGCCGCCGGATCCGTGGCGGCCGATGAGGAGAAGGTCGTCAACGTCTACAACTGGTCCGACTATATCGACGAGGAGATCCTCGCCGATTTCGAGGCGGAGACCGGGATCAAGGTCGTCTACGACGTCTATGACAGTAACGAGGTGCTGGAGACCAAGCTCCTCGCGGGCGGCACGGGCTACGATATCGTGGTGCCCACCGGCACCTTCCTGCAGCGCCAGATCCAGGCGGGTGTCTACCAGAAGCTCGACAAGTCGAAGCTGCCGAACCTGAAGAACATGTGGGACCGGATTGCCGAGCGCACCGCGGTCTACGATCCAGGCAACGAGCACTCGATCAACTACATGTGGGGCACCACCGGCATCGGCTACAACGTGGCCGCCGCGAAGGAGCGCCTCGGCACCGAGAAGATCGACAGCTGGGAGGTGATCTTCAATCCGGAGATGCTCTCCAAGTTCACCGATTGCGGCGTGCATTTCCTCGACACGCCCGAGGAGATCGTGCCGGCGGCGCTCAACTATCTCGGCTATGACGGCGCCAGCCAGGATGTAGGCGAGATGGAGGAGGCCTTCGCGCTCCTCGAGAAGGTCCGCCCGCATGTCACGCAGTTCCACTCCTCGCAGTATGTGAACGGGCTCGCGAATGGCGATGTCTGCCTCGCGGTGGGCTGGTCGGGCGATGTGCTCCAGTCCCGCGACCGCGCGGCCGAGGCGAATAACGGCATCGTCGTCGAATACGCGATCCCCAAGGAGGGCGCGCTGATGTGGTTCGACAACATGGCGATCCCGAAAGATGCGCCGCACCCCGAGAACGCGCATCTCTTCCTCGACTATATCATGCGCCCGGAAGTCATTGCGAAGGCGTCGAATTACGTGTTCTACGCCAATGGCAACGCGGCCTCGAAGCCGCTGCTCGACGAGGCGGTGATCAACGATCCGGCGATCTATCCGAGCGACGAGGCGGTGAACAATCTCTACGTCACCAAGCTCTTCCCGCCGCGGGTGCAGCGCACGGTCACGCGCGCCTGGACGCGCGTCAAGACGGGCTCGTGAGCGAGGCCGCCGCGGCGCCGGAGGTCCGGCGCCGCAGCCGCGGGGCGGCGGAGCCGGTCTGCGCGACCAAGCCGTGGGACGACCCCGCGGCGGTTCCGCATCTGCGCATCCGCGACGTGGTCAAGAGCTTCGGCGATGTGCGGGCGATCGACCATGTGTCGATCGACATCCATGGCGGGGAGTTCTTCGCGCTGCTCGGCCCCTCCGGCTGCGGCAAGACCACGCTTCTGCGCATGCTCGCGGGGTTCGAGACGCCCGATGCGGGCGAGATCCTGCTCGACGGCGAGGATCTGGCGCGGGTGCCGCCCTATGAGCGGCCGGTGAACATGATGTTCCAGTCCTACGCGCTCTTTCCGCATATGAGCGTGGCGCGGAACATCGAGTTCGGCCTGCAGATGGAGGGAATGGCGCGGCCGGAGCGGCGCCGGCGGGTGGAGGAGATGCTGGCGCTCACCCGGCTCGAGCCCTTCGCCAAGCGTCGGCCGGACCAGCTGTCCGGCGGACAGCGCCAGCGCGTGGCGCTGGCCCGCGCGCTCGCCAAGAAGCCGAAGCTCCTGCTGCTCGACGAGCCGCTGGGCGCGCTCGACCGCAAGCTGCGCGAGGCGACGCAGTTCGAGCTGGTGAACATTCAGGAGAGCCTCGGGCTCACCTTCGTCATCGTCACCCACGATCAGGAGGAGGCGATGACCGTCTCCACGCGGATCGCGGTGATGCGCGAGGGGCGGGTGGCCCAGCTCGGCGAGCCGCGCCAGATCTACGAGGCGCCGTCCTCGCGATATGTCGCGGAATTCATTGGCGATGTGAACATCCTGGCCGGCCGGGCGGAGGCGGATGGCACGGTGGAGCTGGAGGCCGGCGGGCGCGTGCGCCTGACCGGGGCGGCGCCCGCGGCGGGGCGCGACGTGGCATTGGCGCTGCGCCCGGAGAAGCTCTCCATCGCGCGCGCCGAGGGGCCGGCGGCGGAGAACGCGCTCGCGGGGCAGGTGGAGGACATCGCCTATCTCGGCGACATCTCCATCTACCATGTGCGCCTCGCCGGCGGCGCGCTGGTCAAGGCCGCGCGCACCAACCGCATCCGTGCCGAGGAGGCGGAGATCACCTGGGAGGACCCGGTGCATCTCGCCTGGGATCCGAGCGCGGCGGTCCTGCTGCTGGACTAGGCCGCGCCGCTCAGTCCTCCTCCGGCGCGAGGAGCTTCAGCTCGCCGCGCGCCTCGAGCTGGCGCACGATCGCGACGACGGCGGCCTGGGCGTTCTCGGCGTCCTTGCGGCGGACCTTGTCGATCTCGGCCATCTCGCCGCGCAGCTGCTCGGCGACGCGCGAGGAGATGCTGGTGAGCACGAACTCGGTCGCGTCCGAGCCGTTGTCCGCGGCGAAGCGGAGCGCGCGCAGCAGCGTATCCCGGTCCGCCTCGCGCACCACCGCCGCGATGTCGCGCTGCGCGATGCGCCGCGGAATATCGTCGAAGGTGAACATCTTGCGCCGGATCTCCTCGGCGAATTCGGGCTGATGCTCCTCGATATGGCCGAGCACATGGTCCCGCGTTTCGGTGCTCACGAAGTTCATGATCGAGCCCACCCGCTCGGCCGGGTTGCGCCGCGGCCCGGTATGCTGGTTGCCGGCCAGGAAGTCGCGGCTGACCGAGGCGCCGATCGCCTCGATCACGTTGGGATCGAGGCTCTGCGTGCGGGTGATGCCGAGGACGATCTCGCGTGCGCGGTCCGGCTCGAAGCGGTTGAGCACGCGCGCGGCATGCTCGCTCGTCAGCTTCGAGAGGATGACGGCGGCGGTCTGCGGGTGCTCGCGCGCGAGGAAATCCGCCAGCGCCTCCTCGCTCACCTTGGAGAGCTTCTTCCAGACATTGTTGACCGAGGGCGAATCGACATCATCGAGCAGCCGGCTCAGCACCGTGTCGTTCACATGCGGCTCGAGCACCTCGCGCGCGCGGTTCAGGCCGCCGCGCACGATGGTGTCCTGCTGGCGGATCGCGTCGAGGAACTCGGCGATCACGTGGCGCACCACTTCCGGGTTCACGCGGCGCAGGCGCGCCATGGCGGCGGTGAAACTCTTGAGCGCGCTCTCGTCGAGCTCGGCGAGGATCGGGCCGGCCGACTCGACCCCCAGCGCGCCGATGATGATCGCGGCCTTCTCCGTGCGCCCGAGGGCCGCGAGCTGGGCCGGCGCGGCCGGCACCTTCGTGTGTTCCCTTGAATAGGCGGTCCCGGACCGCTCGGCACCCGCGGCGGCCTGGCCCTCGGGGCCGGCTCCTTCGGTCGTCTGCGCCCCTGTCGTCATCCATACCCCCGGATCAGTGCGCCGGCCACCAGGCTCCAGCCATCGGCGACCACGAAAAAGGCGAGCTTCAGCGGCAGCGACACCACCACGGGCGGCACCATCATCATACCCATCGACATCAAGATCGAC
>JBCBWF010000262.1:0-7238 GCA_039817245.1 Pseudomonadota bacterium
AGCGTCTCCCACTCGCGCTTGCCGGAGAAGCGGCCCATGGCCGGCGTCGGGCGGCCGCGGAACTCGTCCGAGAAGCCCTCCACGGCGGTCCAGCGGTCGATCTCGTGCGCGAAGGTGTGCAGCTTGCCGTCGATCTCGTCGACCACCATGTCCTCGCGGATGAGGCAGGGCTCGAAGGTCATCACCTTCAACGAGGATGTGGGCTACGTGTACCCGCATCGCTGCTGGTCCTGCCTCGTGCCCTGCCTCATCCGCGAGGACATGGTGGTCGACGAGATCGACGGCAAGCTCCACACCTTCGCGCACGAGATCGACCGCTGGACCGCCGTGGAGGGCTTCTCGGACGAGTTCCGCGGCCGCCCGACGCCGGCCATGGGCCGCTTCTCCGGCAAGCGCGAGTGGGAGACGCTCTATGACGGATGGGATCTGGCCGACGCCATCGTCGACCTGAACTTCGTCCGCTCGGATGGCAAGACCCTGATCCCGCAGCCGCATCTGCGCTTCGAAGACAAGGAGATGTGGACGCTGGACGATGTGCGCGGCCACACCCTCGGCTCGCCGCTCAACGCGCTGCGCGGCATGACGCCGGAAGCGCGCGAGGCGCATCTCGCCGAGTACCGCGCCGGCTTCACGATCAATCCCTGCCACTGACCCCTGTGAGCCCCTGCGGGAGCGGCCCTGTGCCGCTCCCGCCTTTTGGCGAGGAGTTCGCGATGACAGAGACCTACACGGTTCGCCTGATGCCCGTGGATGTGGAGTTCGAGGTCGAGGAGGGCGAGACCGTGCTCGACGCCGCCTTCCGCCAGGGGATCTCGCTGCCCCATGGCTGCAAGGAGGGCCAGTGCGCCGCCTGCAAATGCAATCTCGTCGAGGGTGATGTGGAGCTTCTGAAGTATTCCACCTTTGCGCTCAACGACATGGAGAAGGAAGCGGGCGGGATCCTGCTTTGCCGCTCTCTCGCCTATAGCGACATGGAAGTGGAGCTCCTGAACTTCGACGAGGAGCTCCTGTCGAAATCCATCGCGGTCAAGGACTACCAGGGCCGGATCACCAGCATCGAGCGGCTCACCCACGATATTCGCGCCGTCGAGATCGCGCTGTCTGCGCCGATGAAGTTCTGGGCGGGCCAGTATGCCGACATCACGGTCGCCACGAAAACTGGGGAGAAGATTACGCGCTCGTTTTCCATGGCAAATACGCCGGAGCAAGCCGAAAAACTCCAGTTCATCATCAAGAAATACCCCGAAGGACGGTTCTCCGGAGAGCTCGACGGAGGCGGAATCGATGTCGGCGCCAGCGTCTCGCTGCGCGGACCCTTCGGAAGCTGCTTCCGGCGCGAAGAGCGAGACGGACCCCTGATCCTCGTCGCTGCCGGCTCCGGCATGTCGCCCATCTGGTCGATCCTGCACGACCATCTCGCGAGCGGCGAGGCGCGCCCGGTGCACTTCTTCTACGGCGCGCGCACCCAGGCCGATCTCTTCTATCTCGACCGGCTGCAGGCGCTCATGCGCGAGCATGGCGAGATCCAGTTCATCCCCGCCCTCAGCGACGCCGGCGACGACGCCACCTGGAACGGCGCGCGCGGGTTCGTCCACGAGGTGGTGCGCGAGCATCTCGACGCGCTCGGCATCGAGGGGGACGGCGATGTCTATGCCTGCGGCCCGCCGCCCATGATCGACGCCCTCTCGCCGGTCCTCTTCATGCAGGACTTCGACCCCGACCGGATCTTCTTCGACAGGTTCACGCCCGCTTCCGGTTCGTCGGCCCCCTGAGACGGGTCGACCGCTAGCACGCTGAACTGTCGCAACAACAAGGGAGCACGAACCATGCCAGCCACGTCCAGCTCCGTCGGCTCCGGTGCCGCGGGCGCCGCGATCTTCGCCGACTCCAACAGTCGCCGCTACCGCTACTTCGAGCCCAAGGGCAGGCGCGCGACCCATTACGAGGACGTCACCGTCGACGTCCAGCCCGACCCTGAGCGCTACCTCCTGCAGGACTGGATCATCTCCTTTCCCAACGGCGAAGGCGCCTATGTGAAAGGGGCCACGGCCGCCAAATCCTCCAACTGGCACGCCTTCCGCGCGCCGGACCAGGAGTGGGAGCGCACCCACTACCAGCGCCAGTCCAAGATCGAGACCATGGTGCAGAGCGTCATCCAGAACGCCCGCCGCGCCGGCGCCAACCAGTCCTTCGACCAGGCCTGGCTCAAGATCCTGCAGACGCATCTCGGCGCGTGGAAGCACGCGGAGTTTGGCCTCGGCACCTCGCTCATGCAGGCGCAGCGCTACGGCTACACCCAGATGATCAACAACGCGACGCTGACCAACTCGTCCTACAAGCTCCGCCTCGCGCAGGACATCACCCTCTACCTCGCCGAGATCGGCATGGACATCGAGGGCTGGGACGACGAGCTCGGCAAGCGCGCCTGGATGGAGGACCCGATCTGGCAGGGCACCCGCGAGGCGATCGAGACCATCATGGGCTCGTCCGACTATGTGGAGCAGTACCTGGCCACCAATCTCGTCTTCGAGCCGCTGGTGGGCGAGCTCTTCCGCTCCGGCTTCCTGATGCAGGTCGCCGCCGCGAATTCCGACTTCGTCACCCCCTCGGTGATCTCCGCCGCCGAGGCCGACTACGAGCGCAACCTCGCCAACGCGATCGACTTCGCCTTCCTGCTCGTCACCGACGAGGAGCACGGCGCGGCCAACCGCGCGCTCTTCGAAGGCTGGATCGCCAAGCATGGCGCGCTGGCCGACAAGGCCTCCGCCAATCTGCGCCCGATCTGGTCGCAGCCCCACTCCAAGCCGCTCTCCTATGACGACGCGCGCGCCGTCTCGGTCGAGCGCCTGGGCCGGATCCTCGGCGAACTCGGCCTCAGCCGCTGAACGGGAAAGGACAGATCATGAGCACGATCGCACGCGATGCCTCGAAGGCCAACATCTTCAAGGAGATGAAGGACATCACCTTCGAGAAGACGATCTCCGACCAGTGCGGGGTCACCATGAACGACTCCGTCGAGGCCCGCGCCATCGCCGAGTTCATGGACGAGGACCCCAACGTCACCGTCACCTATCAGCCCGCGCTGATCCGGATCGACGGCCACGGAAAGCTGGTCTTCAAGATGGACGAGATCAGCGAGTATCTCGGCCGCGAGATGACCGCCGAGATCTTCGAGGTCAACACCTCCACCCATTACGGCCGCATGGTCCGCGTCGACGACAACACCGTGGTCCTGTTCGGGAACATGGACGACGTGATGGAGTATATCTGAGCCAGCCGCGGGCGCCGCGGCCCGCGCCGCGGTGCCCTCTCTTGCAAGCACAGGGAGGGAAGCATGTACAGAACGCCTGACGGCAAAGAGATCTTCGTGATCGACGGCCACATCCACTACTGGGACGGCAGCCCCGAGAACCACCGCAATGTCCATGGCAAGCAGTTCATCGACTGCTTCTACGCCTACCACACCAATCTCAGCCCCGAGAGCGAGCGCTGGGAGAAATCCAAGTTCGTGAAATACGGGCCGGAAGACGTCTATCGCGACCTCTTCATCGAGGGGCCGGACGATATGGCGATCATCCAGTCCACGCATCTGCGGGACTTCTTCAACACCGGGTTCAACCCGATCGAGCGCAACGTCACCGTGGCCGCCAAATACCCGGACCGTTTCATCGTCAACGGCGCCTGCGACCCGCGCGACGGCGAAAAAGCCCTCGAATACATCCACTTCCTCAAGGAAACCTACGACATCAAGGGCATCAAGTTCTACACCGCGGAGTGGAACGGCGACAGCAAGGGCTACCGGATGGACGAGCCGGCCGCCTACAAATGCCTCGAACTCTGCGAGAAGCTCGGCATCCGCAACGTGCATCTGCACAAGGGCCCGACGATCATCCCGCTCTCCAAGGATGCCTTCGACGTCCACGATGTCGACTACGCCGCGACCGACTTCCAGGGCCTCAACTTCATCGTGGAGCATTGCGGCCTGCCCCGGCTCGACGACTTCTGCTGGATCGCGGTGCAGGAGACCAATGTCTATGGCGGCCTCGCCGTGGCCATGCCCTTCATCCATGCCCGCCCGCGCTATTTCGGCGAGGTGATCGCGGAGCTGCTGTTCTGGCTGGGGCCGGACAAGCTGCTCTTCGGCTCGGACTACGCGATCTGGACGCCGCGCTGGCTCGTCGAGAAGTTCTGGGCCTACCAGATCCCCGAGGACATCGCGGCCGAGCGCGGCGTGCAGCTCACCGACGAGATCAAGGAGAAGATCCTCGGCCTCAACGCCGCCGCCCTCTACGGGATCGATGTGCCGTCGCAGCGCGCCAAGCTCGCGGCCTCGCCCGTCTCCATCGCGGCGGAGTGAGCCCATGCACGCCAGCGAGAGCCTCACGGCGCGCGAGCGGGCGGTCTGGCAGCGGCTCGACCGGGTCACCGACCCGGAGCTCGACGAGCCGCTGACCGATCTCGGCTTCGTCGAGGCCGTGCGGGTCGAGAAGGAGACGGTCACCGTCTCCTTCCGCCTGCCCACCTACTGGTGCAGCCCCAATTTCGCGTTCCTCATGGCCGAGGGCATCCGCCGCGAGGTGGCGGTGCTGCCCTGGGTGCGCACCGTGCGCGTCCATCTCGAGGACCATATGTGCGCCGAGGAGATGAACGCCGCCGTCAATGACGGGCGCAGCTTCGCGGAGGCGCTCGCGCTCCGCGAGGAGGGCGGCGATCTTGCGGAGGTGCGCGAGATCTTCCACCGCAAGGCGTTCCAGCGGCGCCAGGAATCCGTGCTCGTGGCGCTGCGCGCCCTCGGTCACGGGCCCGCCGAGCTCGCCGCCTTCACCCTCGGCGCGCTCGACCGCATCCGGTTCGAGGACCCGGAGGCGCGCCGCCAGCAGGGCCGCTACCGCGAGATCCTCGGCGAGCGCGGCCTCGCCGAGGCGCCCGGCGATCCCGCCTTCCCGGACCCCGACGGCGTGCCGCTCACCGAGGCGGGCTTCAAGGAGCGCATGAGCGCGCTGCGCGCTGTGCGCATCAACATGGAGTTCGGCGGCGCGCTCTGCCGGGGCCTCAAACAAAGCCGCTACAAGGAGGTCGTCTCGGTGGATGGCGAGCCCACGCTCGTCGACTTCATGCTCGACCGCGTGCCCCCGCGCAGCGCCGCCGGCTGACCTCACAACAACCACAACAACCGCTCCAACAGGGGAAGAAACATGCCCAAGCTGTTGATTCATAATAACGATGCCCGTCAGGCGCTGGCCGCGGGCGTGCGCCGCCTCGCCGCCGCCGTCGAGCCCACGCTCGGCCCCAAAGGCATGAACGCCATGGTCGACCGCCCGGTCGGCACCCCGCTCGTCACCCGCGACGGCGTCTCCATCGCCTCCGAGATCGAGCTCACCGACCGCTTCGAGAACATGGGCGCCCAGGTGGTGCGCGAGGTCTCGATGCAGACCAACGATGTCGCGGGCGACGGCACCACCACCTCCATCGTGCTCGCCAACGGCATCGTGCAGGGCGGGGTGGAGCTGACCGCCCGCGGCGCCAAGGCGGTCGATCTCTGCCGTGGCATCGACCAGGCCGTCACCGTGGTGCTCGAGGCGCTGCGCGGGGCGGCGAGCCCCGCCGCCAACGGCGCCATCGAGGCGGTCGCCGATATCGCCGCCACGGACCACGCCCTCGGCGCCCTCGTGGCCAAGGCCTACAAGTCGGTCGGCGCCGAAGGGGTGATCACGGCGGAATACGGCGTCGGCATCGAGACCACGCTCGAGGTCGTGGAGGGTATGTCCTTCGAGCGCGGCTACATCTCCCACCACCTCGTCACCGACCAGGACGCGATGGTGGCCGAGCTCGCCAACCCCTACATCCTGCTCACCGACCTGAAGCTGACCGACCCCGCCCAGCTCTCTACCGCCCGCGCCATCGCGGCGGAGGACGGAAGGCCGCTGCTCGTGGTCTCCGAGGATTGCGGCCCCGAAGTGCTCGCCTCGCTGCTGACCGCCGATGCGCCCGGCAAGTATCTCGTGGTCCACCCGCCCGAATTCGGCCAGTGGCGCCAGGCGATGATGGAGGATCTCGCGATCCTCACCGGCGGGCGCGTGATCGTGAAAAGCCTCGGCGGCCGGCTCGAGGAGATCACCCGCGGCGATCTCGGCTCCGCCGACGCGGTGCGCGCCTCCGCGAGCGAGACCACGATCCTGCGCGGCCATGGTGTTCCGAAGGCCATCTCGGCACGCCGCGCCCAGGTGCAGCGCCATTACGACCGTGCCCCGCCCAATATCGAGCAGGACAAGCTGCGCGAGCGCCTCGCCAAGCTCTGCGGCGGCACGGCGGTGATCTATGCGGGCGGCGTCACGCCCGCCGAGCAGAAGCGCACAGTGCAGCTTGTGGAGGACGCGCTGAACGCCGTGCGCGCGGCGATGGAGGAGGGGGTCGTGGTCGGCGGCGGCGTGGCCTTCGCCCGCGCGGCCGGCGCGCTGGAGGGCCCGATCCTCGCCGCGGAGGGCGACGTCCAGGCGGGCATGCGGCTCGTCCAGTCGGTGCTCTCGCGCCCTCTCGCACGCATCGCGCTGAATGCCGGGCGGGACCCGAACGAGGTTGTGGGCCGGGTCGCCGATCTCAGCCCCGGCGAGGGCTTCGATGCGGCGTCGGGGCAGTTCGTGAACCTGCGCGCGGCCGGGATTATCGATCCGCTCCGCGTCGTCTCGGCGGCGCTGATGAACGCGGCGTCGGTGGCCAAGCTGATCCTGACCACCGAGACGCTGATCGGCGATGTGCCGGAGTTCGACGACCCGACCGAAGGAGCGGCCCTCGGCGGCGGCGCAGAAAAGCTCGGCCGCCAATAGAGGCCGAGGACGCGCCGCGCCGCCGGCACTGCCCGGCGGCGCGGTCCCCGGCCCATCGGAACAGCGGTCAACGCCTCCTGAACGCTTCGGCACGCCCCAAGCCTCGCGGGCCAGCCGGGCCGCAAACCGGCGCCCCCTCCCTGCGGCGACCGATGGATTTCCCGCACTTCGGCGGGTCGGCTGCGGCTCTGCGTGCAGGGGGCGCTTGACGTGAGCCCCATGCGCCGGCGCCCTCCCACGACATGGTGGGACCGATTCTGCTGAACAGAGCATGAACTCAAGCTCGTCTCGCGGAGATTTCGCTTAGACTGAGCATCCTTGGCCTGCACGCACACATAGTTGCGCGAAATGGTGCAGCAGCGAGCGGCCACGGGTCGCCCGATCAGGGCCGGAGGGACCGCCGGTGTCTCTGGG
>JBCBWF010000114.1:0-12894 GCA_039817245.1 Pseudomonadota bacterium
GCTGGCGGCGCGTCTCTCCGGTGTAAGCCGCATCTGGCGCATCGCCGCCACCGCCTGCGCACCGCCGATGCGCCAGATGCGGCTTACACCGGAGAGACGCGCCGCCAGCAGCACGAGCGGGTTCACCGCACCATCCGGCGTCGGCACGCAGATCTCGAGCCTCTGCACGCCCGCCACCGCAGCCGGCACGGCGTTCATGAGAACCGAGGACGGGTAGGAGGCGAGCCCGCCGGGCACGTAGAGCCCCGCCGCATCGACCGCCGTCCAGCGCCAGCCGAGCGTGAGGCCCGCGCCATCCTCCCACTCCGCATCTTCCGGGATCTGGCGGGCGTGGTAGGCGCGGATCCGCTCGGCCGCCAGTGTCAGTGCCGCACGCTCCGCCTCCGGCACGGCGGCCACCGCCGCATCGATCTCCGCGTCCGAGAAGGCGAGCGTGTCCTCCGTCGCCTCCCAGCGGTCGAACTTGCGCGTGAGGGCAAGGATCGCGTCGACGCCCTCCCGGCGCACCTGAGCGATGATCTCCGCCACCGCCGCGTCCACATTCGACTCCACGTCCCGCTTCTGCCCGGCGAGCGCGGCGAAGCGCGCCTCGAAATCGGGCATATCGTGGCTCAGCGTCACCGCCATGGCGTCGGTCCTCTTGCAGCTCTCGCCATGCGCCTCCGCGCCGGGCCCGTGGTTGCGCCAGTGATAGCGGGGCCGACCCGACGCTCGCAAGGCACAGCGAGACAGTGTTTCGCACCTGCAGCATATCGCGGGGGTGGCGCGGAAAGACCCATGCAGGTATGAGATGACGCAGGGGTGAGGAGTGAGCATGCTGGACAAAGTCGAGTCCGAGATCCGGCGAATCGCGCTCGAAGCAGGGCGCGCGATCATGGCCGTGTATGAGCGTGATGGCGGCTCAGGCGATATCGCCGCCGAAGCGAAGGCGGATGACAGCCCGGTCACCGAGGCCGATCTCGCCGCCGACAGCATCATCCATGCCGGCCTCACGGCCGCCTTTCCGGACATCGCGATCGTGACGGAGGAGCAGGCGGAGAGCCAGGAGGGCGAGCCCCCTGAGCGCTACTTCCTCGTCGATCCGCTGGATGGCACGAAAGAGTTCGTGAAGCGTCGCGGCGATTTCACGGTCAATATCGCGCTCATCGAGCAGGGCCGTCCCGTGATGGGTGTCGTCCTCGCGCCCGCGCGCCGGCGCCTCTTCCGCAGCCTCGCCGCTGGCGGTGCGGTGGAAGAGGAAACCGATGCGCTTCTGCATCCCGTCGACGGCAGCGAACGCCCCATCTCCGTCCGCAAGCCCGACGAGGCGGCGCTGGTGATCGTCGCCTCGCAATCCCACCGCAACGCCGAGACCGAGGAGTTCATCGCCCGCTTCAAGGTGGCGGAGAGCCGCGCGGCCGGCTCCTCCCTCAAGTTCTGCCTGGTCGCGGCGGGGGAGGCGGATCTCTATCCGCGCATGGGCCGGACGATGGAGTGGGACACCGGGGCAGGGCACGCGGTCCTCGTCGCTGCGGGCGGCGATGTGATCGAGCACCCCTCCGGCCGCATGCTCCGCTACGGCAAGCCCGGCTGGGAGAACCCGCATTTCATCGCCTACGCCCCCGGGGTCCCTCTTTGAGCGGCGTCTGGATCGTTATTCCGGCGCGCTATGCCTCCACGCGCTACCCGGGCAAGCCGCTTGTGGCCCTGCGCGGCGCCACGGGCGATCCGAAGCCGCTGGTGCAGCGGAGCTGGGAGGCCGCCATGGGTGCCTCGGGCATCGACCGCGTGGTGGTGGCCACGGACGATGAAAGGATCGCCGAAGCCGCCCGCAGCTTCGGCGCGGAGGTCGTCATGACCTCGCCGGACTGCGCAAATGGCACGGAACGCTGCGCCGAAGTGGCGGCAGCGGCCCGGCCCGCGCCCGAGATCGTGGTGAACCTGCAGGGCGATGCACCCCTCACGCCGCCCGGCTTCGTGGATGCGCTCGTCGCGGCGATGCGAGCCGATCCGTCCATCGCCGTCGCCACCCCGGTGCTGGCCTGCGGGGCAGAGGCCCTGGCGCGCTTCCGGGCGGACCGCGCGGCCGGCCGGGTGGGCGGCACGACGGCGGTCTGCGACGCGTGTGGCCGCGCGCTCTACTTCTCCAAGGAGGTGCTGCCGTTCGGCGGCGTCGCGGACGAGACGGGTGCGCCGGTCCTCCACCATGTCGGCGTCTACGCCTATCGCCGCGAAGCCCTGGCCGACTATGCCGGCTGGGCCCCGGGCCTGCTGGAGCGTGCGGAGGGGCTGGAACAGCTCCGTTTTCTCGAGCACGGCCGAGCGATCCACTGCGTTCGCGTCTCCGACGCGGCCGCGGAGTTCTGGGAAGTTAACAATCCGGAGGACGTCGCCCGCGTGGAAGACGCGCTGGCTGCCCGCAAAATCGCCTGACTTCGCGGGCATCTACCGCCGTGAACCGGCTCCGGGGTGGGGCTGATTCGGCGTTAAGTATTGGGGCCGGCCCCTCCGCCCAGATGGCGCTGCCGGTCCGCGATGAAAGGGGTCTATGATGGTCAAACCCGTCCGCACTGCCGTCTTTCCCGTGGCCGGTATGGGCACGCGTTTTCTGCCGGCCACCAAGTCGATGCCGAAGGAAATGCTTCCGCTCGTCGACCGCCCGCTGATTCAGTACGCGATCGACGAGGCGCGCGAGGCCGGCATCACGGAATTTATCTTTGTGACGGCGCGCGGCAAATCCTCGCTGGAGGATTACTTCGACGGCCACCCGGTGCTGGAGCAGGACCTGAAGGCCAAGGGCAAGACAGCGCTTCTGGAGGCGGTCGAGAAGGCCACGATGCCCTCCGGCGCCATCGCCTATATCCGCCAGCAGGAGGCGCTCGGCCTCGGCCATGCGGTGTGGTGCGCGCGCCGCCTGATCGGTGACGAACCGTTCGCGGTCATCCTGCCGGACGATGTGATCAAGGCCGAGACCGGCTGCATGGCGCAGATGGTGGAGGCATACAATGCGCGCGGTGAGGGCGGCTGCATGGTCGCGGCCTTCGACGTCGCAGAGAGCAGCGTCTCCTCCTACGGCATCCTCGATATCGAGTCGGACGAGGGCACCATGATCCGCACCCGCGGCCTCGTGGAGAAGCCGAAGCCCGAGGTGGCGCCCTCGCGCACCGCCGTGATCGGCCGCTACATCCTCACGCCCGCGGTGATGGAGACGCTGGAGCAGCGCAAGATCGGCGCTGGCGGCGAGATCCAGCTCACGGATGCCATCGCCGCCCAGGTGGGCGCACCCGGCGGCGTCTACGGCATGCGCTTCAAGGGCAAGCGCTACGACTGCGGCTCGAAGCAGGGCTGGCTGCAGGCCACGGTGGCCTTCGCGCTGATGCGCGACGATCTCGGCCCCGAATTCGCCGAATTCCTGCGCGGGCTGACGGCGACCGACCTCGCCGCCTGATCCTTCGTGCTGACGCCGCCCGGGCCCTTCAAGGGGCCCGGCGCAGCTTAACGGGTGCGAAACCATCGC
Organism: Pseudomonadota bacterium; assembly: GCA_039817245.1. Taxonomy (GTDB): domain Bacteria; phylum Pseudomonadota; class Alphaproteobacteria; order Rhodobacterales; family Rhodobacteraceae; genus Thermohalobaculum. The sequence continues at coordinate 3,497 of JBCBWF010000114.1, forward strand.
CGGCCAGTCTTCGGCCATGGCGACCGCGTCTCCCCTCCTGCTCGACATCACCCGCAGCGTGAAGCGCGCGCGTCTTGGTCATGCCACGGGCATCGACAGGGTGGAGCGGCGCTATCTCGACTGGGCGCTCGGCAGGCCGGACGGTGCGTTCCTGCTCTGCCGTATCGGCGGAGCCGTGCATCTCATCGCGCCGGACCGCGCCGAGCGGGTCGCGAGCGGCCTCACCGGGATCGAACGGGGCGAGGCTCCGCCGCTCGATATCCGCGCCAGCCTTCAGCGCTGGCGAAGCCGGCCCTGGCGCGCGGCGGAGGCTCTCGTGCGGCGCAACGGGCGCGCCTCGATCGCCCCCTCGCGGCTCGGCGGCGCGCTTGCGGCGCAGCTTCCCTCCGGCACGGCGGCGCTCAATGTCGGGCACGATCATCTCGTGGCGGGTCTCGCCGGCGCGCTGCGGCGCGGGGGCGCCAAGTCGCTGACTATGCTGCACGACCTCATCCCGCTCACCCATCCCGAGTTCGCTCGCCCCGGGAGCGACGCTCCCTTTCGCGCCCGGCTGGAGGCGGCACTGGAGGCAGATCATCTCCTCTACAACTCCGCGGCCACCGCCGATGCGGTGGCGTCTCACCTCGCAAGGTGCGGGCGCACGCCGCCCCCAGGCACGGTGTTACCGCTCGGGCTCGACCCGCAGCATGCGCCGCAGCGGGCTGCGCGACTGGGGCCAGCGCAGTTTGTCGTCCTCGGCACCATCGAGGGGCGAAAGAACCACCTCTTATTGCTCTCGATCTGGCGCCGCTTCTGGGAGCGTCTCGGTGCCGCCGGCTCCCCGCATCTGCACGTCGTCGGGCGTCGGGGATGGGCGGCGGAGCAGGCGCTGGCACTCCTCGACCGCGCCCCGATGATGGGACACACGGTCTTCGAGCATTCGGCCCGCGACGATGCGGCCGTCACCGACCTTCTCGCCCGCGCGGATGCGCTGCTCTTCCCAAGCCTGGCGGAGGGGTACGGCCTGCCGCTCGGGGAGGCGCTGGCGCTGGGGGTGCCGGTGATCGCATCCGATCTCCCGGCGCTGAGAGAGCTGGGGCAGGGCGTGCCGGACTATCTCGACCCGCTGGACGGCACCGGCTGGCTGGCGGCGATCGAGGATTATGCCGAACAGCCGCCTTCGCCCCGCCGCCTCGCCCAGGCAAAGCGCCTCGCGGTCTGGCAGCGCCCCTGCTGGGCGGCCCATTTCGCGGCGCTGGAAGACCTGGTCGGCGGCGCCGCCGAGCAGCCCGTCAGAGCCGCTGGTCGTAGTCCCCGACCGAGGGTTCGGTGCGGATAACCGCGTCGAGCGCCTCGAAGATCGCCACCAGTTCCTCCCGGCTCGTCGGGGTCTCGCAGACCACCACGAGGTTCGGCGTGTTCGAGGACGCGCGCACCAGCGCCCAGGCGCCGCCCTCGAGGATCACGCGCGCGCCGTTCACGGTCACCACAGTCTCGATCTTCTTGGGCCCGAGGCTCGCGCCCGCCTCGCCCATCTCCACGAGCTTGGCCTGAAGCCGCTCGATCACCGCGTATTTCTCCTCATCCGCGCAGTAGGGCGACATGGTGGGCGAGGAATGCGTGACCGGCAGCGCCTTGCGCAGATCCGAGAAGGTCTTGTCGGGGTTGCGGTCCATGAGCTTGCAGATCTCGACCGCCACGCGCATGCCGTCGTCGTAGCCCTTGCCGATGGGCGGGGCGAGGAAGTAGTGGCCGGACTTCTCGAAGCCCGCCAGCGCGCCCAGCTCGTGCACGCGGCGCTTCATGTGGCTGTGCCCGGTCTTCCAGTAATCCGCCTTCGCACCGCCGGCGATCAGGTCCGGATCGCTCGCGAACAGGCCGGTCGACTTCACATCCGCCACGAAGGTCGAGCCCGGATAGAGCTTGATCAGGTCGCGCGCCATGATGACCCCGACCTTGTCGGCGAAGATCTCCTCGCCCTCGTCGTCGACCACGCCGCAGCGGTCGCCGTCGCCGTCGAAGCCGAGGGCGAGATCCGCGCCGGTCTCCTTCAGCGTGGCGGACATGTCGTGCAACATCTCCATCGCCTCGGGGTTCGGGTTGTAGGCGGGGAAGGTGAAATCGAGCGCGTTGTGCGAGGGCACGACCTCCACCCCGATCCGCTCCAGCACCTCCGGCGCGAAGGCGCCCGCGGTCCCGTTGCCGGTGGCGCAGACCACGCGCAGCTTCCGCGACATCCGGAAATCGCCGACGAGATCAGCGATGTAGCGCTCCCGCACGCCTTCGACGCGCACATAGCGCCCGCCATCGCGCGCCACGCCCTGGCCGCCGAGCACGATTTCCTTCAGCCGCCCCATCTCCGCCGGCCCGTGGGTGAGCGGGCGGTGGCAGCCCATCTTCACGCCCGTCCAGCCATTGGGGTTGTGGCTCGCCGTCGCCATCGCGACCGCCTGCGCATCGAGATCGAACTGCGCGAAATAGGCCATCGGCGTGATGCAGGGGCCGATATCGCGCACTTCCGCGCCGCCCTGCATGAGCCCGATCGTCAGCGCCTGCTTGATGGAGAGCGAGTAGGACCGGTAGTCGTTGCCCACCGCCACCACCGCCGGCAGGCCCATCTCGTGCAGCTGCGTGGCGAGGCCGAGGCCGAGCGCCTGGATGCCGACGAGGTTGATCTCGTCCGGAAACCGCCAGCGTGCATCGTATTCGCGAAAGCCCGTTGGCTTCATCATCGGCAGCCAGAGGCTGTCCCAGGTGTTGTCTTCCACCGTGGTGCGGGGCGCGGGAAGGATCGACATCGGTGTCTCCTAGCAGGGAAGGCGGCGCGGAGGCTCAGCCGTGGCAGGCTCAGCGGCGCGAGGCGAGGGTCTTGGCCAGCCGGTCCATCGCGGCGAGATCGGCGATGAGCCCCGGCATCTGGTCGAGCGGGATCATGTTGGGCCCGTCGGAGGGCGCGTTGTCCGGATCGGGGTGGCATTCGATGAAGAACCCGGCGACGCCGACGGCCGCTGCCGCGCGCGCCATCACCGGTGCGAATTCGCGCTGCCCGCCCGAGGAGGCGCCGAGCCCGCCCGGCTGCTGCACCGAGTGGGTGGCGTCCATGATCACGGGATAGCCCGTCGCCGCCATCTGCGGCAGGGCCCGCATATCCACCACAAGCGTGTTGTAACCGAAACTCGTGCCGCGCTCGCAGAGCATGATCTGCCGGTTGCCGCTGGAGGCGATCTTCTCGGCCACATTGGCCATGTCCCACGGCGCGAGGAACTGGCCCTTCTTCACATTGATCGGCCGACCCGTCGCCGCAGCGGCGAGCAGAAGGTCGGTCTGGCGGCAGAGAAAGGCGGGGATCTGCAGCGCATCCGCCACCTCGGCCACGGGCGCGCACTGATCGGGCAGGTGCACATCGGTGATCACCGGCAGACCGGTCTGCGCCTTCACCGCAGCCAGCGCCGCGAGGCCCGCATCGAGCCCGAGCCCCCGCTCGCCCGAGAGCGAGCTGCGGTTGGCCTTGTCGAAGCTCGCCTTGAAGACCAGCGGCATGTCTGCCGCCGCGCAGGCCTCCTGCAGCCGCCCAGCGATCTCCACCGCATGCGCCGCCCCCTCCGCCTGGCAGGGACCCGCGATCAGGCCGGCCGGCGCGGTGTTGCAGAAGCGCGAGGGGCCGATGGCCACGGTCTCGGCGGCAGGTGAGAGCAAGGGCGGGCTCCTTCACGATTTATCCGGCCCCTATAAGCCAGTTGCCGGGCCGCGTCACGCCGCTTGGGCGCTGCACCCTTCCGGCGGGCGGGTCGGGGGGCTATATCGGCCACCATGTTTGACAGGATCTTCGCAAAACTCGCCGGCGCCGCGCCGGAGCGCCCGCTCTCGCCCGCGGATGCGCGCGATGCCATGGCCGTCGTGCTCGTCAGCGCCGCGCGCTCGGATGGCCGCTACGACGCGGAGGAGCGCGCCCAGATCGACCGGATCCTCGTCGGCCGCTACGGGCTCACCCCCTGGGCGGCAGGCGCGCTCCGGGCCGAGGCCGAACGCATCGAGGCCGACGCCGCAGGCCTCCAGCGGTTCACCAGCGCGCTGAAGCAGGCTGTCCCCTTCGAGGAGCGCATCGCCATCGTCGAGGCGGTCTGGGAGATCGCCTATGCCGATGGCGAGAAGAGCGACGAGGAAGCCGCACTGGTGCGCAAGCTCTGCGGGCTTCTCTACATCGAGGACCGCGATGCCGGCCTTGCGCGCCAGCGCGTCGTCGCCCGGCTCGGCCTGCCCGATGGTGGCTGACGGCGCGGGAGCGGCGGCAGAGCCGGCAGTGCTCGCACGGCTGCGCGCCTGCCGCCTCTGCGCCGACGAGTTCGCGGCGACCCACACGGCGCATACACCCCGTCCCGTCTTCCAGCTCGACCCCCGCGCGCGGATCCTTGTGGCCGGCCAGGCGCCCGGCATGCGCGTCCAGCAGAGCGGCCGACCCTTCGACGATCCCTCGGGCGACCGGCTGCGGGACTGGATGGGGATCGACCGCACCACCTTCTACGACGCCTCCCGGATCGCGATCGTGCCCATGGGGTTCTGCTTTCCCGGCTACGACGCGAAGGGCGCGGACCTGCCGCCGCCGCGCCGCTGCGCCGAGACCTGGCGCGCCGAGGTGCTGGCCACGCTGCCCGCGCTCTCCCTCACACTGGTCATCGGCCAGTACGCGCAGCGCTGGCATCTGGGCCCCGCACCGAAAGGGGGCGTGACGGCGCGCGTGGCCGACTGGCGCGCCCGCCTGCCGGAGATCGTGCCGCTGCCGCATCCGAGCTGGCGCAACACGGCCTGGCTGAAGCGCAATCCCTGGTTCGAGGCGGAGGTGGTCGCGTGGCTCCGAGGCGCCGTCGCGCGGCTCGTCTGAGCCCCGCCGCCCTGCTGGCCGGCGCGGCGCTCCTCTCGGCCTGCGCGGTCGGCGGCGCCCTGCCGGAGGGTGCGGCCGGGCCCGAGGCTCCGGCGCGTGCCGCTGAGCCGGCCCCGACGGAGGCGATCGCGCTGCCGGCATCGGACGGCACGCCGCTTCCCACCTCGCGTTGGCTGCCAGAGGGCGAGACCCGGGCCGTCATCCTCGCGCTCCACGGCTTCGGGGACTATGGCGCCTCCACCTTCACCGCGGCCGCAACCGCCTGGGCCGCGGCTGGAATTGCCACCTATGCCCCCGACCAGCGCGGGTTCGGCCGCGGCGAGACGCGCGGACGCTGGCCCGGCGCCGACGCGCTGGTGGCGGATGCCGTCTCCCTCGCCGCAAGCGTCTGCGCCCGCCATCCGGGCCGGCCCCTGATCGTCCTCGGCCATTCGATGGGGGGCGGGATCGCTCTTGCGGCGGCCGCGCAAGGCTTGGCCGCCGACCGGCTGGTGCTTGCGGCCCCCGCCATCTGGGGCGGCGATGCGCTGAACCCCGTCCACCGTTTCGCTGCCTGGACCGCCGCGGCGGTCGCGCCGGAGCGCCGCTTCTCCGGCCGGGGCCTCGTGCGCATCCAGGCCTCCGACAATATCGAGGCGCTCCGGGCGCTCGGACGCGACCCGCTCTACCTCGCGCCCCCGTCCGCGCGCGAGCTGCTCGGTCTCGTCCGCATCGTCGATCGCGCCGCAGCGGCCGCGGAGGAGACCCGCCAGCCGGCGCTCCTCCTCCTCGGCGCGAAGGACGAGATCCTGCCCGAGGCCCGCGTCCGCGATGTCTTCGCCCGCCTTCCGGGCCCGCAGCGCGAGATCCGCTATCCCGATGGCTGGCATCTGCTTTTTCGCGACCTGCAGGCCGAGCGGGTCTGGCTCGACGTGGCCGCCTACGCGCTCGAGGAGACCGCCACCGCGCGCGCCTGCGCCGCGCCGCGCCTGGCCGCCTCCGCGGGCTGAGCCCTCGTTTCCCCTCGCCGCGCCCCGCCTTCCCGATACGGCAAGCTCACGCATCCGGTGAGGATCGTCACGGACTACTGTGCACGATTTGTGCATAGTCAGAGATCGAGGCGGTGCCATCCTGCACCACTGCAGCGAAGAGGGGCATCTTCATGGCAGAGTTCATTGTCAATTTCGGTGGGGACACGGTCGACGCGACCGACGGGGTTCTGAGCCTGCGCGAGGCGATCCTCGCCGCTGCGCAGACGCCGGAGGCGGACGTCATCCGGTTCGCCGAAACCATCGGCCGCGTCACGCTCACCAGCGCGCTCGAGATCGAGACCGGCCAGAACCTTGCGATCCTCGGCGACCGGACCGGCGACGGGCTTGCCGATGTCACCATCAGCGCCGGCGGTGCCGGGCGTCATTTCGACATCGCCCCGGCGGCCGCGCTCACGCTCGAGGACCTGCGGATCGTCGATGGCTTCGCCCAGGGCAGCAATGGCAGCGGCTCAGCGCGCGACGGCAGCGCCGCGACCGCGTCGATCTCGGTCGAGGACGGCGCGCTCACCCTGCGCCGGGTCCTCTTCGACGACAACTCCGCGTTCGGCGGCTCCGGCATCGGCGGGGCCGGTGGCTCCGGCGGCTCGCGCGGATCGGACGGACGCGACGGCACGATCGGCGACAATGTTCCCGGCAATGGCGGTCGCGGCGGAGATGGCGGCAACGGCACTCCTGGCGGCGACGGTGCCGATGCGCGCCTGATCTCGGCGTCCGAGAGCGCCAGCGTCGTGCTCGAGGACGTGGCCTTCGGCGACGGCAACGCGCTCTCGGCAGGCAACGGTGCGGCCGGCGGGCGCGGCGGCAATGGCGGCCGGGGCGGCGATGGCGGCGATGCGGGCATCTTCACCTTCACGTCCCTTGCGGGCGGGACCGGGGGGAACGGGGGCACCGGCGGGCGCGGCGGCAACGGGGGCGACGGGGGCGACGCGCTCCTCGTCGACGCCGCCGCGCTCGATATCCGCACGGCGATCGCGGATGCCAGCAGCTTCGACTTCGGCGAGGGCGCAGGGGCGGGAGGCGGCGGCAACAGCGGCGGCGGCGGCACCGGCGGCGTCTCCAACACCGTGCCGCAGGTGCGTGCTTCCGGCGGCAGCAGCGGCGGCAGCCGCGGGCGCGGGCAGGACGGGGACGCCGGCATCGCCGGCCTCGCGCCGGCCTTCTCGGCCGCCGATGCAGAGACGCTGGTCTATCTCTTCCCGGTCGATCTCTCGGTGGAAGAGGGCGAGGACATCGCCTTCGCCATCAACCGCCTCGGCGACACCAGCGGCAACTTCATCGTGCGCTACGCGCTGGAGCCGGAGGATGGCTTCGACGCGGACGACCTGGGCGGCGGGTCGCTCAGCGGCAGCGTCGAGTTCGTGAATGGCGGGCCGGACACGCGCAGCGTGAACCTGCCGACGGTGAGCGGCGACGGCATGGAGGGCACCGAGGGCTTCACGGTCCGCCTTACTGCCATCGAGCCCACCTCCGTCAGCGACGTGCAGGCCGTGTTCGGCACCAGCAGCGCGGACGGCACGCTCAGCGATGCCGGCGGCGGCGGCGGGGGCGGCGAGACCATCACAGGCACGCCGGGCCCGGACGAGATCACCGAGACGACCGATGGCGACGACATGGTCTTCGCGCTCGGCGGCGAGGACTTCATCGCCGGCAGCGGGGGCTCCGACCTTCTCGACGGCGGCGCGGGCATCGACACGGTCGTCTATGCCCTCACCCGCGCGCAGGTCTCCCAGACGCTCGTCTCCCCGGGCTCCGTGCGTCTCACCAAGGCCGGCGAGGGGATGGACGAGCTGATCGATGTGGAGCGCATCGACCTCGTCGACGGCGACTTCGTCTACGACGTCTTCGGTTTCGACCCCGGCTATGTCTACCGGATCTACGATGCCTCCTACGCGCGAACGCCGGATGAGGGCGGCTTCCGCTTCTGGAACGAGATCTTCAACGCCGATCCGGACCGCAAGTCGCTCGCCGAGTTCTTCATCTCCTCGCAGGAATACCAGGAGCGCTACCCTGAGGGCACGGACGAGGAGTATATCGAGAACCTCTACATCAACGCCCTGCGCCGCCCGGCGGATGACGAGGGCCGCGACTTCTGGCTCTCCGAGTTCCAGAGCGGCCGCCAGGACCGCGCCGACATGCTCATGCAGTTCACCGACAGCACCGAGAATGTCGAGCGCAACGCCGAGAACATCGACGACGGCTTCTGGTTCGTCTGACCCCGCCCCCCGAGCGGGCCCGATCCGAGATTGCGCCGCCCCGGCCCTTGCCGCGGGCGGCGCGACGGCCTAGACCGCGCTCCGGCGCGCCTGCGGGGATCCGCGGCGCCGGCGGCATGGCTGAGAGGGCAGGGGGCGGATACCGATGAGCGCACCGAAGAAGGTGGTGCTGGCCTATTCCGGCGGGCTCGACACCTCGATCATCCTGAAATGGCTGATGGTGGAGAAGGGCTGCGAGGTGGTGACCTTCACCGCCGATCTCGGCCAGGGCGAGGAGCTGGGCCCGGCCCGCGCGAAGGCGGAGACCATGGGCGCCGCGGCCATCTATGTGGAGGATCTCCGCGAGGAGTTCGTCCGCGATTTCGTTATGCCGATGTTCCGCGCCAATGCGCTCTATGAGGGCCAGTATCTGCTCGGCACCTCCATCGCGCGCCCCCTGATCGCCAAGCGCCTCGTGGAGATCGCCCGTGCCGAGGAGGCGGACGCGGTCGCCCACGGCGCCACCGGCAAGGGCAACGACCAGGTGCGCTTCGAGCTCGCGGCCTATGCGCTCGAGCCCGGCATCAAGGTCGTCGCCCCCTGGCGCGAATGGGACCTCACCTCGCGCACCCGCCTGATCGAATGGGCCGAGCAGCACCAGGTGCCTGTGCCGAAGGACAAGCGCGGCGAGGCGCCCTTTTCGGTCGATGCGAACCTCCTGCACACCTCGTCCGAAGGGAAGGTGCTGGAGGATCCGGCCACGCCGGCGCCAGATTATGTCTACCAGCGCACCACCGACCCCGAGGCGGCGCCCGACACAGCCGAGATCATCGAGATCGGCTTCGAGCGCGGCGACCCGGTGAGCGTGAACGGTGAGGCGCTCTCGCCCGCAGCCCTGCTGACACGGCTGAACGAGCTTGGCGGCAAGCACGGCGTCGGCCGGCTCGACCTGGTGGAGGGGCGCTATGTTGGCATGAAGTCCCGCGGCATCTACGAGACCCCCGGCGGCACCATCTGGCTCGCCGCGCATCGGGGCATCGAGTCCATCACGCTCGACCGCGGGGCGATGCATCTCAAGGACGAGCTCATGCCCCGCTACGCCGAGCTCGTCTACAACGGCTACTGGTTCAGCCCGGAGCGCGAGATGCTGCAGGCCGCCATCGACCACAGCCAACGCCATGTGAGCGGCACCGTTACCATGAAGCTCTACAAGGGACAGGCGAGCTGCATCGGCCGCCGCTCCGAGGCGAGCCTCTACTCCGAGGCGCATGTGACCTTCGAGGAGGATGCCGGCGCCTACGACCAGAAGGATGCCGA
>JBCBWF010000524.1:0-3118 GCA_039817245.1 Pseudomonadota bacterium
GCCGAGCCGGTCGGATGGATCCGGATCTCGCAGCTGTCGAACATCCCCAGCCCGAGAATGTCGCAGTTCTTCACCGGCCCCGCGCCCACGATCTCGGTGAAATGCGTGAGCCCGATGCCGATCAGCGAGCGCGTCTCGCCGCGCTTGAAGGCCTCCAGCCGCTCCGCCTGCTCGCGGCGCAGCCCCGCGTAGTCCACCGCCGCCAGCGCCTTGTCCCAGGCGGTGTGATAGTCGCCCGAGTCGTATTCCCAGCCGAGTGCGGACTGATAGGGGAACTGGTCCTTGCGGATGAAGTTGATGCGCCGGAGCTCCGCGGCATCCATCCCGAGCCTGATCGCCAGCACCTCGATCATCCGCTCGATGAAATAGGCCGCCTCCGTCACACGGAAGGAGCAGCGATAGGCCACGCCGCCGGGCGCCTTGTTGGTGTAGACCCCGTCCACCGCGAGATAGGCCACCGGGATGTCGTAGGACCCGGTGCAGATATTCATGAAGCCCGCCGGGAACTTGGTCGGATCCGCACAGGCGTCGAAGCCGCCATGGTCGGCGGTGGTGTGGCACCAGAGCCCGGTGATCCGGCCCTCCTTCGTGGCCGCGATCTTGCCCTGCATCCAGTAGTCGCGCGCGAAGGCGGTGGACATCAGGTTGTCCATCCGGTCCTCGATCCATTTCACCGGCTTGCCCGTCACGATGGAGCCCACGATCGAGCACACATAGCCCGGATACACACCCACCTTGTTGCCGAAGCCGCCGCCGATATCGGGGCTGATCACGCGGATATTGTGCTCGGCGATGCCCGAGATCAGCGCGGCCACCGTCCGCACCGCATGGGGCGCCTGGAAGGTGCCGTAGAGCGTGAGCTTGCCGGTCACCTTGTCCATCGAGGCCACGCAGCCGCAGGTCTCCAGCGGGCAGGGATGGGTGCGGTGGTAGTAGACCATCTCCTCGGCCACCACATCCGCCTCGGCGATCACCGCCTCGGTCGCGGCCTTGTCGCCCTGCTCCCAGGTGAAGATGTGGTTGTCATGCCGCCTCGGCCCGTGCGCGCCCTCGGTCTGGCCCGCGATGTCCTCGCGCAGCACCGGCGCGTCCGGCTCCAGCGCCTTGAACGGGTCCACGACGACCGGCAGCTCCTCGTACTCCACCTCGACCAGCTCCACGGCATCGGCCGCGATATACCGGTCCTCGGCGATGACGAACGCCACCTCCTGGCCCTGGAACAGCACCTTGCCGTCCGCCAGCACCATCTGCTTGTCGCCCGCCAGCGTCGGCATCCAGTGCAGCCCCAGCGGCTCCAGATCCGCCGCCGTCAGCACCGCGACGACACCCGGCAGCGCCTTCGCCGCCTCCGCATCGATCGAGACCACCCGCGCATGCGCGTAAGGCGAGCGCACGAAGTCGCCGAACAGCATGCCCGGCAGCACGATATCGTCGGTGTAGTTGCCCTTGCCCTGCGTGAAGCGCACATCCTCCACACGCTTGCGGGCCGTGCCCAACCCCTTCAGCTTCGCCGCGCGGGCCTCGGCGCTCTCCGCGCCCGGTGCCATCTCGTTCATTCCGCGGCCTCCTTGGCTGCCGCCATCGCATCCGCCGCGGCGAGGATGGCCTTCACGATGTTCTGGTAGCCCGTGCAGCGGCAGAGATTGCCGGCCATGCCGAAGCGTACCTCCTCCTCCGTCGGCCGCGGGTTCTCCTGCAGCAGCCGGTGCGCGCGCGTGATCATCCCCGGCGTGCAGTAGCCGCATTGCAGCCCGTGATGCTCGCGGAACATCTCCTGCAGCACGCCGAGCGAGCCGTCCGGGTTCGTCAGCCCCTCCACCGTCGTGATCTCGGCCCCCTCGGCCTGGCCCACGAACATCGTGCAGGCCTTCACCGACTTGCCGTCCAGATCGACCGTGCAGGCCCCGCAATGGGAGGTCTCGCAGCCGATATGCGCCCCCGTCAGCCGCAGCTCCTCGCGCAGGAAATGCACGAGCAGCGTCCGCGGCTCCGCCAGCGTCTCCACCGGCTTGCCGTTGACGGTCATCTTCACATGGATCTTCGCCATCTCGCTTCCCCCTCAGGCCGCGCGGCTCTGCGCGCGCGATATCGCGCGGCGCAGGATCACGCCGGCGACATGCATCTTGAAGGCCACCGGCCCGCGGTTGTCGTCGCCGGGATCGATCGCGCCGAGGGCCGCGGCCACCGCGCCCTCCAGATCGCCCGCCGCCAGCGCCGCGCCCGCCTCGGCCGACCACACCGGCGTGTCGGAGAGGTTCGTCATCGCGACCGACGCCCCCGCCGGACCCACCAGCACACCGGCCGCCGCGGTCGCATAATCCCCGATCTTGCGCTTCTGCTTCTCATAGGCATAGCCGGTGCCCGCCGCCGGCGCCGCGATATGCACCCGCGCCAGCACCTCCTCGTCGGTGCGCGCGGTCACATAGGCGCTCTCGTAGAAGTCCCGCGCCGCCACCACGCGGCTGCCGGCAGGCCCCGCCAGCTCGAAGAGTGCATCCAGGCATTGCATCAGCCCCGGCATGTCGTTGCCCGGATCGCCATTGGCGATGTTGCCGCCCAGCGTGCCCACATAGCGCACCTGCGGATCGGCGATCTGCAGTGCGGCCTCGCGGATCAGCGGACAGGCCGCCGCCAGCGCCTCGCTCTCGATCAGCTCCGCCTGCGTGGTCATCGCGCCGATGCGGATCTCCCCGCCGGCCACCTCGATGCCCTTCATCTCCGCGATGTCCTGCAGATCCACCAGATGCGCCAGATCCGCCATGCGCAGCTTCATCATCGGGATCAGGCTGTGCCCGCCGGCCAGCACGCGGGCATCCTCGCCGAGGTCCTGCAGCAGTTTGACCGCCTCCGGCAGCGATGCCGGGCGGTGATAGTCGAACGACCCTGGGATCACGGGTGTCTTCCTCCCCTATCGGCGCCGCGTCTTGCCCGGTACCGGTTGTTGTTATCGGTGGTGAACTAACCGCGCGGGCCCGCCGGGCAAGCGATCCGTGCCAATATTGTGACAACGCATCCGGGTTCCGCCGCGAAACCGTCCGCGCAATCCGCCCCGCGCGCCCTCAGGCCGCCGCAGCCGCCGCCGCGCGCGCGATCTGCCGCTCGCGCCAGGCCACGAAAC
>JBCBWF010000609.1:0-2222 GCA_039817245.1 Pseudomonadota bacterium
ATCGATCTCTTCGCGGTGGATGCGGAGGAAGAGATCGCGAAGGTCGCCGCACAGGCGCCAGGGGCGCGGGTGTTCCTGCGCCTGGCGGTGGAGGAGAGCGAGGCGGCCTGGCCCTTGGGGCGCAAATTCGGCGCGCCGACGGAGGAGGCCCTGGGGCTGCTCGAGCGCGCGCGGGCGGCAGGGCTGCGGCCGGTGGGGCTCTCCTTCCATGTGGGCAGCCAGACGGCGCGGGCCGCGCAGTGGCGCCCGGTGCTGGCGATGGCCGAAGGGATCTGGCGCGCGGCGGCGGAGGCGGGCTTTGCGCTGGATCTCCTGAATATCGGCGGCGGGTTCCCGGCGGATTACGGCGATCCGGTACAGGCGCCGGAGGCTTATGCGGCGGAGCTGAACCGCGATCTGCGCGCGCGCTTCGGGCCGCAGGTGACCGTGATGGCCGAGCCCGGGCGCGGGCTGGTGGGCGATGCGGGGGTGATCTCGGCGGAGGTGCTGCTGGTCGCACGGCGGCGGCGGACGGATATCGCGCGCTGGGTCTATCTCGATATCGGCAAGTTCTCCGGGCTGGCGGAGACGATCGACGAGGCGATCCGCTACCGGATCGAGACCGCGGCGGATGGCGGGGAGGCGGGGCCCTGCATCCTGGCGGGGCCGAGCTGTGACAGCGCGGATGTGCTCTACGAGAAACGGCCGGTGATGATGCCGCTCGCGCTGGCGGCGGGGGACCGGGTTTGGATCCACGCGGCCGGGGCCTACACGTCGAGCTATGCGAGCGTGGGGTTCAACGGGTTTCCGCCGCTGGACACGGTCTGCTTCTGACGCGGGTGCGGGTGGCACCGTGGCGCATGCCCGGTGCGCGCCCCGCCCACCCACCCGCGACGCACCGGGCATGCGCCCTTGCGCCGCCGATCGCCCTGCCCCGCCGCCGGTGAGAAGGCCGAGCGCTGCGTGCCCGGCGCATCGCGGGTGGGCGGGCGGGGCGTGGGCCGGGCATGCAGCGGCGTGGCCGCCCGCCTGACGCCGGCGGGTCAGGTGCTGCGTTCGGCGCTCGCCGAGAAGAGGGCGCGGGTGTAGGGCGCCTTCAGGTCTCCGGCCGCGAGCTGGTCGCGGGCGAGGCGCTCCACCACGCGGCCTTCCTTCATAACCGCCAGCCCGTCGCACATATGGTCGATCACCGCGAGATCGTGGCTGACCATCAGGAAGGTGAGGCCGCGGGCGGCACGGAGTGCCGAGAGAAGGTTCAGCACCTCCGCCTGCACCGAGGCGTCGAGCGCGGAGGTGGGCTCGTCGAGGAGCAGGATCTCCGGCTCCAGCATGAGCGCGCGCGCCACCGCCACGCGCTGGCGCTGCCCGCCCGAGAGCTGGTGCGGGTAGCGAAAGCGGAAGGCCGGGTCGAGGCCGACATCCTCGAGCGCGCGGATGATGCGCGCGGCCGGTGCGCGCTCCCCATGGATCGCCAGCGGCTCGGAGAGCACGCGATCGATCATGTGGCGCGGATGGAGCGAGGCGAAGGGGTCCTGGAAGACCATCTGCACCTGGCGCGCGAAACCCCGCCCGCGGCGTGCGGGCAGCGGGGTGCCGTCGATCCGGATCTCGCCGCCCGTGACCGGGGCGAGCCCGCAGATCGCGCGCAGGATGGTGGACTTGCCGCTGCCGCTCTCGCCGACGAGGCCGAAGGAGCCGCGCGCGGGCACCGCGAGCGACACGCCGCGCACGGCGCGCACGACCCGGCCCTTGGCGGCGAATGCGACCGCGAGGTCCTCGATCTCGATCAGCGGCCATGGGGTGGCTCCGGTCATGCCCAGCTCCCGTCGCGCTCGAGGACGCTGAGCGGGGTCTGCGGCGCGCCGATGCGCGGCAGACAGCCGAGGAGGCCGCGGGTATAGGGGTGCTCGGCCTGCTCGAGCCGGGCCGCCGGGAGTGCCTCCACCACCCGGCCGCGATACATCACCAGGATGCGGTCGCAGAAGCGGCCGACCAGGCGGAGATCGTGGCTGACGAAGATGAGCCCCATGCCGCGCTCGCGCACCAGCCGGTCGAGGATCGCGAGGACCTCCGCCTCGACCGTGACATCGAGCGCGGAGGTGGGCTCGTCGGCGATGAGCAGGTCGGGCTCGGGGATCAGCATCATCGCGATCATCACCCGCTGGCCCATGCCGCCGGAGAGCTCGTGCGGATAGGCGGCGAGCACGCGGTCGATATCGCGGATCTGCACGGCCTCGAGCGCC
>JBCBWF010000019.1:0-28228 GCA_039817245.1 Pseudomonadota bacterium
ACGAGGACTATCTGCAGCTCGAGAGCGCTTGGCGCGGCCTGCATTTCATCGTGAACAACACTGAAACCGATGAGATGCTCAAGATCCGCGTCCTGAACATCTCGAAGAAGGACCTCGGCAAGACCCTGAAGAAGTTCAAGGGCACCGCCTGGGACCAGTCCCCGATCTTCAAGAAGCTCTACGAGGAAGAATACGGTCAGTTCGGCGGCGAGCCCTATGGCTGTCTCGTGGGCGACTACCACTTCGACCACAGCCCGCCGGATGTGGAGCTGCTCGGCGAGATCTCGAAGGTCTCCGCCGCCGCGCATGCGCCCTTCATCACCGGCGCCGAGCCGTCCCTCTTCCAGATGGACAGCTGGCAAGAGCTGGCCAATCCGCGCGATCTGACCAAGATCTTCCAGACGGCGGAATACGCGCCCTGGCGGTCGCTGCGCGAGAGCGAGGACAGCCGCTATCTGGGCCTCGCGATGCCGCGCTTCCTTGGCCGCTACCCCTACGGCTCCAAGACGGACCCGATCGACGAGTTCGCCTTCGAGGAGGACGTGGAGGGCAGCCACCACAACCGCTACTGCTGGGTGAATGCCGCCTACGGCATGGCGCGCAACATCACGCGCTCCTTCAAGCAGTACGGCTGGTGCACGCGGATCCGCGGCGTGGAATCGGGCGGCGCGCTCGACGAGCTGCCGGTGCACACCTTCCCGTCGGACGATGGCGGCGTGGACATGAAGTGTCCCACCGAGATCGCCATCTCCGACCGCCGCGAGGCGGAGCTTGCGAAGAACGGCCTGATGCCGCTCATCCACCGCAAGAACTCCGACATGGCGGCCTTCATCGGCGCGCAGTCCCTGCACAAGCCCGCCGAGTACGACGATCCGGACGCGACCGCCAACGCCAATCTCGGCGCGCGTCTGCCCTACCTTTTCGCGACCTGCCGCTTCGCCCACTACCTGAAGTGCATCGTGCGCGACAAGATCGGCTCGTTCAAAGAGCGCGCCGACATGCAGAAGTGGCTGCAGAAGTGGATCAACAACTACGTTGACTACAACGCTGCAGTTTCCTCGGAGGAACAGAAGTCGCGTAAACCCCTCGCGGCCGCTCAGGTGGTCGTCGAAGAGGTGGAAGGCAATCCTGGTTACTACACCAGTAAGTTCTTCCTGCGGCCTCACTACCAGCTGGAGGGCCTCTCCGTGTCGCTCCGTCTGGTTTCTAAGCTGCCCTCTGAGAAGGGCATGTAACTCCGCTCACAGGCAGGACCGCTCAGTCCTGCTAGAATCACCACATACTGAACGCAAACACGAAAGGACACGACAATGGCTAAAGATACCTACATGTGGTTCAAGGAAGGCGGCGACATCACTCCCGAGGGCGAGTCGACCGACTCCACCTACTCGGCTGAGAAAGCCTTCCAGCCGCTGGCCTGGAGCTTCGGCTGCTTCAACCCGGTGACCATCGGTTCGGGCACCGAGGGCCTCGGCACCGACGCCGTGCACTTCCAGGAAATCACGATCACGAAGCTCCTGGACAACGCTTCGGGCCGTCTCGCGCAGTGCTGCGCCTCGGGCCGCCACATCGGCAGCGCCCACATCGCCTGCCGCCGCGCGGGTGGTGACGACAGCGTCACCGGCACCGAGTACCTGCACATCGACTTCGCGAACTGCATGATCTCCAGCTACTCGCTGAACGGTGGCGACGGCTTCCCGACCGAGACCTTCACGATGGCCTTCGGCGCGGTGGACTTCGCCTACCACATGCAGGCTTCGGACACCGGCGAGCAGCCCGAGCCGTCCGTCATGCAGTGGAACCAGCTCACCAACGAAGCCAGCTTCCCGGCCTGATCGAGCTTTCTCCACTAAGGCACGGGCGCGCCATCGGCGCGCCCGTGCTTCGCCTTTTTCCGAAACGCTGATCCGGCGGAGCACGCGCGATGACAGCGGAAGACCATCTGAGATCGGGCGATGTCGACGCGGCCCTGGCCGCCCTCCAGACCGATATCCGCGCCAAGCCGCAGGACGCCAAGCTGCGGATTTTCCTGTTCCAGCTTCTCTGCGTGATGGGCCAGTGGCAGCGCGCCGTCACCCAGGTCAAGCTCGCGGCCGAGCTCGACGCCAGCGCCATCCCCATGGCCCAGACCTACCGCGAAGCGATCATCTGCGAACTGATGCGCGACAAGGTCTTCGCCGGGGAGAAGGAGCCTCTGATGTTCGGCGAGCCGACGGACTGGATGGCCCGGCTGATAGAGGCGCTGAAGCTCACTGCGCGCGGCGAGGGCGAGGCGGCGATGGCCATGCGCAACGAGGCCTTCGAGGCCGCGCCCGCGGCGAGCGGCATGCTCAATGGCGAGCCCTTCGAGTGGATCGCCGATGCGGATATGCGCCTCGGCCCGGTGCTCGAGGTCATCCTGAACGGGCGCTACTTCTGGGTGCCCTTCACCGCCATCTCGCAGCTTCGCATCGAGGAGCCGAGCGATCTGCGCGATCTCGTCTGGACCCCCTGCGAGATCACCTTCGCCAATGAGGGCGAGATGGTCGGCCTTATTCCCACGCGCTATCCCGGCACCGCCGAGGCCGCGCCGGAGCTGCGCCTCTCGCGCACCACCGAATGGCGCGATCTGGGGGCGGAGACCTGGGCGGGCCTCGGCCAGCGCCTGCTCGCCACCGATGCGGGCGATACCGGGCTGCTCGAGTTGCGCCAGCTCAACGTGACCCAGCCCGAGGGCGCGGCCACCGGCGAGGGCGGTGGCGAAGGCGAAACCCCGGCAGAGGCGGGCGAGCATGGGTGACCGCACGATCACCGACCGCCTCCAGCCCTCGCTCCTGGACCGGCTGCGAGACGATGCACCCGAGTCCGAGACCGAGTCGCGCGAGGCCCGTGTGGTCGACCTGAAGCGCCTGCGCGAGATCGTCCGCCGCGATCTCGCCTCCCTGCTCAACACCACGAATATCGAGACGCTGCACGACATGGAGGCGCATCCCCATGTGGCGCGCTCCACGCTGAACTACGGCATCGTCGATGTGGCCGGCTCGGGCGCGACCTCCATGAAGACCAAGGAGATCCGCCTGATGATCCGCAAGGCCATCGAGCGTTTCGAGCCGCGGATCCTGCCCGGCACGCTCGAGGTGGTGCAGCGCACGGAGGCCGGCGACATCCGCGCCACGGTCTATTTCGACATCCGCGGCGAGCTCTGGGCGCAGCCGCTGCCCGTCCAGCTCTACCTGCGCTCCGAGCTCGACGCGACCAGCGGCGAGTTCCGGCTCGAACAGGCGGGCTGAGCGGCATGGATACACGCCTTCTGCGCCACTACGAGCAGGAGCTCGCCTATCTCCGCGAGATGGGCGCCGAATTCGCCGAGGCCTACCCCAAGATCGCCCAGCGCCTGGGCATGGACGGGCTGCAGGTGCTGGATCCCTATGTGGAGCGTCTGCTGGAGGGGGCCGCCTTCCTCTCCGCGCGCACCCAGCTCGAGCTCGAGCTGCAGTTCCCGGCGCTCACCCAGCACCTCCTCGAGATCGTCTACCCGCATTTCCTCGCGCCCACCCCGTCGCTCGCGGTGCTGCGCTTCGAGCCGGATGCGGCGCAGGGCGGGCTGGAGAGCGGCGTGACCATCCCGCGCGGCACCACGCTGCGCGGCCCGCGCACCGAGGGCCAGCAGACCTCCTGCACCTTCACCACCGCGCAGGACGTGACGCTCTGGCCGCTGGAGCTGAAGGAGACCGCCTATATCGACGGGCGCGGCGAGCTCGTCGCTGCAGGCCTCGGCCAGAACCCGCGGGCGCGCGCCGCCATCCGCCTGCGCATCGGCCGCGTCGGCGAGGGGGCGATCTCCGATCTGCCCGTCGAGAAACTCTGCCTCTATCTCTCCGGCGAAACGGGCGCGGCCTGGCGGCTGCACGAAGCGCTCGGCAACACCGCCGTCGGCCTCTCCGCGCGCTCGACGGACCGGCGCGCGGACTGGGTGGAGCCGCTGCCCGGCGCCGCCGTCGTCCAGCGCGGCTTCGGGGAGGAGGAGGCGCTCCTGCCCTGTCCCGGCCAGTCCTTCGACGGCTACCGGCTGCTGCAGGAGTTCTTCGCGCTCCCCCAGCGCTTCTTCTTCTTCGACCTCGCCGGCCTCGCCCCCGCCTTTGCGCGGGCCGGCGAAGCGCAGACGATCGATCTCTTCATCCTGCTCTCCGAGAGCCTGCCGCCCATCGCGCGCGAGCTGAAGGACGACGATCCGCGCAAGGGCGGCAGCTTCGAGCTCTACGCCGCGCCGGTGGTGAACCTCTTCGAAAAGCGCTGCGACCGCGTGCAGATCCGGACCGCGGACTATGAGCACCACCTCGTGCCCGAGCGCACCGCGCCGATGGATTTCGAGGTGCACAGCATCAAGTCGGTGCTCGGCATCGCCCGCCAGGGCATGCGCGACACCGAGTTCCTGCCCTTCTACAGCGCCGACGATTTCACCCCCGCCGGTGTCCAGCACGGCGCCTACTACGCCATCCGCCGGCGCATGCATAAGCGGCTGGACGACGAGCAGGACACCGATGAGGGCCGCCGCCGCGCGGCCACCAAGATGAAGCGCGTCCACTCCAAGCCCAAGCGCACGGACTATCTCGGCGGCGAGCTCTACCTCCAGCTCGTGGACCGCGCGCAGGCGCCCATCGGCGAGGGGATCGAGCAGCTCGCCGTCACCGCGCTCTGCACCAATCGCGATCTGCCGCTCCTGATCGGCACCGGCGAGGATGCGGCCTTCACGCTGCCGGGCGGCGGGCCGGTCTCGAAGGTGCGCGCCTGTGCGGGGCCGACTGCGCCGCAGGCGAGCCTCGCCAAGGACGCGACCGCCTGGAAGCTGATCAGCCATCTCAGCCTCAACTACCTCTCCATCGCCGATGGCGACCGGGGAAGCGGGGCGCAGGCGCTGCGCGAGCTTCTCGGCATCTACGCCCCCATCGGCGACCGCGTGCTCGGCAAGCAGCTCGACGGCATCCAGAGCGTGGAGAGCCGGCCCATCGTGCGCCGGCTGGCGGACGGGGTGCTCTCCACCGCCGTGCGCGGGCTCGAGGTGCGCATCGGGCTCGACGAGACCGCCTTCGAGGGCACGAGCACCTATCTGCTCGGTGCCGTGCTCGAGCGGTTCCTCGCGAAATACACCTCGCTCAACAGCTTCACCGAAACGGTGATCCACTCGCCGCAACGCGGCGAGATCGCGCGATGGTCGGCACGGAGTGGAACGAGACGGCTGCTATGAGCGCGGACGACCGGGGGGACGATCAGGACGCAGACGGCCAGGAGCCCTCCTCGGCCGTGCCGGCGACGGTCATCATGCTGCCGCCGAAGCAGGCCGGCGTGGAGGCACGGATGGCCGCGGCCGCGGAGGCGCGGGCCGCCGCGCGGCTCGCCGGCCTCGCCGCCGAGCCCTGGCGCTACCATCTCTTCGTCGCCCTCCGCCAGATCGAGGCGGCCGCGCGCGAGAAGCCCCGCCTCGGCCGCTCCAAGCGCCCGCGGGACGACTATGTCCGCCTCGGCCAGGACCCGGACATGGCCTTCGCGCCCTCCACGCTGCGCAAGTTCACCCTGCCGAAGGACGGAAAGCCGGCGGCACTGCGCAACGCCTTCTTCGGCGTCTTCGGCTCGCAGGGCCCGCTGCCCCTGCACCTCACCGAGTATGCCCGCGAGCGCGTGCGCAACCATCGCGACACCGCCTTCGTCGGCTTCGCGGACATGCTGCACCACCGCATGACCTCGCTCTTCTACCGTGCCTGGGCCTCCGCCGAGCCCGCGCCGAATTTCGACCGGCCGGACGACGATCCTTTCGCCATGCGCCTGATGGCGCTGGCCGGCCGGCTCGGCGAGGGCTTCGACGATCGCGACGCGATGCCCGATCGCGCCAAGCTCCACTACACCGCGATCCTCGCGCAGACGCAGCGCAGCGAAGCGGGCCTCGCCCGCCTCGTCGCCGGCTTCTTCCGCGCGCCGGTGCAGATCGAGAGCTTCGTCGGCACCTGGCTGCATCTGGAGCCGGACGACCGCTGGGCCCTCGGCGATCCGAACTCCGGCGCGCGCCTCGGCGGCACCACCTCGCTCGGGGGCCGCGTCTGGAGCCGCCAGTCCAAGTTCCGCTTCAAGATCGGTCCCCTCGGGATCGACGACTACCAGCGCCTCCTGCCGGGCGGGGACAGCCTCGCCAAGCTCGTCGCGATCGTGCGCAACTATGTGGGCGACGCGCTGGAATGGGAGGTGAACCTCGTGCTCCGCGCCGAGGAGGTGCCGAAGACCCGGCTCGGCGAGGCGGCGGGCGGCGGGGGCCGCCTCGGCCTCACCTCCTGGATCGGCCAGCGACCGGCCGGCCGCGACGCCGACGATCTCTACCTGCAGCCGCTCGGAGCGGCCTGACCGACATGGAGGACGCCGCCTCGGCGCGTCCGCAACGACGAACAAGGGGATAGGAGTTATGAGCGAGATCAGCCGCGTTGCCCTCTTCGGCAAGCTCAACAGGCTCGGCTACCAGGCCATCGAGAGCGCCACGGTGTTCTGCAAGATGCGCGGGAACCCCTATGTGGAGATCGTGCACTGGTTCCACCAGATCCTGCAGGGCCAGGACAGCGACATCCACCGCATCGTCAAGCATTACGAGCTCTCGGCCGCGCGCATCGCCGCCGACATGACCGCGGCACTCGACGCGCTGCCCCGCGGCGCCTCCTCCATCTCGGATCTCTCCAGCCATCTGGAGGAAGCGACCGAGCGCGCCTGGGTCTATGCCTCGCTGAAATACGGCTCCCCGCAGGTGCGCACCGGGCACATCTTCGTCGCCATGCTGAAGACCGCGGCGCTGCGCAACGTGCTCTTCGGCATCTCCGCCACCTTCAAGGAGATCAAGCCGGACGATCTGGCCGACAATTTCGACAAGGTGGTGGACGGCTCGCCCGAGGAAGGCCTCGCGCCGAAGGACGGCAGCGGCACGGGCGGGGGTGCGGTGCCCGGCGAGGCCTCCGGCGCCATGTCGCCCCAGATGGGCGGGCAGGAGGCGCTCGGCCTCTACTGCACCGACCTCACCGAGAAGGCCAAGACCGGCGAGATCGACCCGATCGTCGGGCGCGACGAGGAGATCCGCCAGATCGTGGACGTCCTGATGCGCCGCCGCCAGAACAACCCGATCCTCACCGGTGAGGCGGGCGTCGGCAAGACCGCGGTGGTGGAGGGCTTCGCCCTGCGCATCGCCCGCGGCGACGTGCCCCCCGCGCTCCAGACCGCCCGGCTCCTGGCGCTCGATGTCGGCCTCCTGCAGGCCGGCGCCTCGATGAAGGGCGAGTTCGAGAACCGCCTGAAGCAGGTGATCGAGGAGGTGCAGGCGAGCCCCGTGCCCATCGTCATGTTCGTCGACGAGACGCATACGCTGGTGGGCGCCGGCGGCGCGGCCGGCACCGGCGATGCGGCCAACCTGCTGAAGCCCGCGCTCGCGCGCGGCACGCTCCGCACCATCGGCGCCACCACCTGGGCGGAGTACAAGAAGCATATCGAGAAGGACCCCGCCCTCACCCGCCGCTTCCAGGTCGTGCAGGTGGACGAGCCGGACGAGGCCAAGGCCGTCCTCATGATGCGCGGCATCGCCTCCATGCTGGAGGGCCACCACAAGGTACAGGTGCTGGACGAGGCGCTGGAGGCCGCGGTCAAGCTCTCCGCGCGCTACATCCCCGCGCGCCAGCTGCCGGACAAGTCGGTCAGCGTGCTCGACACCGCCTGTGCCCGGGTCGCGATCTCCCAGCACGCCGTGCCCGCGGAGGTGGATGACTGCCGCAAGCGCATCGACGCGCTCAACACCGAGCTCGAGATCATCGCCCGCGACGCCACCGCCGGCTACGACACCGCCGCGCGCGAGGAGGCCGTCTCCGCCGCGCTCAAAGCGGAGGAGGAGCGGCTCGAGGGCCTCAACGGGCGCTGGGAGGCCGAGAAGGCCGCCGTCGCCGAGGTGCTGGAGCTGCGCGCCAAGCTCCGCGAGGGCGCCCAGCCCGTCGAGGCCCATTCCCCCAGCGGGGGCGGCGCGCCGGATGCCGACGCCGCCGCCGCGGCGGAGGCCGCCGACATGCCCGAGCCCCTGACCGGGGAGGCCCGCGAGGAGGCGCTGGCCGCGCTCAAGGCCGCCAATGCGCGGCTCACCGCGCTCCAGGGCGAGAACCCGCTCATCCTGCCCATCGTCGACGAGCAGGCGGTCGCCACCATCGTGGGCGACTGGACCGGCATCCCGGTCGGGCGCATGGTCAAGGACGAGATCGCCAATGTCCTGAACCTCGCCGACACGCTTTCCAAGCGCGTCATCGGCCAGGACCACGCGATGCACATGATCTCCAAGCGCGTGCAGACCTCGCGCGCGGGCCTCGACAACCCGCAGAAGCCCATCGGCGTCTTCATGCTCGCCGGCACCTCCGGCGTCGGTAAGACCGAGACCGCGCTGGCCCTCGCCGAGGCGCTCTATGGCGGCGAGCAGAACGTCATCACCATCAACATGTCCGAGTTCCAGGAGGCGCACACCGTCTCCACCCTCAAGGGCGCGCCTCCGGGCTATATCGGCTATGGCGAGGGCGGCATCCTCACCGAGGCCGTGCGCCGCAAGCCCTACTCGGTCGTGCTGCTGGACGAGGTGGAGAAGGCCCACCCGGATGTGCACGAGATCTTCTTCCAGGTCTTCGACAAGGGCCAGATGGAGGACGGCGAGGGCCGGCTCATCGATTTCAAGAACACTCTGATCCTGCTCACCTCGAATGTGGGCTCCGAGCTCATCATGGATATGTGCGCGGATCCCGAGCTCATGCCGGAGCCCGAGGGCATCGCCAAGGCGCTGCGCGACCCGCTCCTCAAGGTGTTCCCCGCCGCGCTGCTCGGCCGTATCGTCACGATTCCCTACTACCCGCTCACGCCCGAGATGCTCTCCGAGATCACCAAGCTCCAGCTCAACCGCATCAAGAAGCGCGTCGAGACCACGCATGACGTGCCCTTCACCTACACCGATGCGGTGGTCGAGACGGTCGTCTCGCGCTGCCAGGAGCTCGAGTCGGGCGGGCGCATGATCGATGCGATCCTCACCAACACCATGCTGCCGACGATCTCGACCGAGTTCCTCACGCGCCTCATGGAAGGCCGCGCCGTGTCGCGCGTGGCGGTCGATGTCACTGAGAGTGATTTCAGTTACAGTTTCGATTGAGAGGCATCCGTAACTTGCTGCAGACGGGCGCGAAGGGCGCCGGATATGGAGGCGTTCGATGAAGTTCGGGAGTCTGTCGGCACCCCGGCCGGAAGGACCTGAGGCGGCGAGGCGGAAATTCCGCATCGCCGTGCTTGGCGATTTTTCAGCCCGGGCCACCCGGTCGGCCCTCGAGTCCGGCAACCGCCTCGCGGCCCGGCGCGCCATGAAGCTCGATGTCGACACGCTCGACGACGTGATCTCGAGCTTCGCCGCGGTGCTGACCCTGAAGCTCGGCACGAGCGGCGAGGCGATCGAGGTGCCGCTCGCCTCGCTCGACGACCTGCATCCGGACGCGCTCTACGAGAATGTCAGCGCCTTCGAGGCGCTGGCGAGCCTGCGCCGCCGCGTCGAGGCGGGCCAGGGCATTGAGGATATGGCCGAATGGGGCCGGCTGACCGGCGCGGCGCCCACCGCCGAGCCTGCCGAGCGCGAGGACGGCCCCGGCACCGCGGTGCCCACCGGGCGCCGGCACGAAACCTTCGCCGATCTGCTCGGCGAGCCGAACCAGGCCCCCTATCCCAGCGATGTGAACGCTTTCATCCGCGCCGTCGTCGCCCCGCATGTGGTCGCGGCGCCCGATCCGAGCCAGCCGGCGATGCTCGCGGCGGTGGACGATGCCATCGGCGGGCTCATGCGCGACATCCTGCACCATCCGGCCTTCCAGGCGGTGGAGAGCCAGTGGCGCAGCCTCGAGCTCATCGCGCGCCGGGTGGAGACGGATGAGGACCTCGAACTCGTCGTCTACGACCTCGCCGCCGAGGAGCTCGCCGCCGATCTCGCTGCGCATGACGCGCTGGAGCAGAGCGCCTTCTTCCGCCTGATCGCCACGCGCCCCATGGAGGACGCGCATCAGGGCCGTTTCGGCGCCGTCATCGGCCTCTACAAGTGGGCCCAGACCCCGCCCCATGGGGAGATCCTCGGCCGCATCGCCCGCGTCGCCGCGCATATCGAGGCGCCCTTCATCTCCGCGATCGAGGGCATCGCCCTCACCACGCCCGCGGAGGAGCGCCATCCCCTCGTCGCCGCGGCCTGTGCGGAGCTCTCCGCGCTGCCGGAGGCGCGCTATCTCGGCCTCATCGCGCCGCGCTTCCTGCTGCGCCGGCCTTACGGTCGCAAATCCGACCCGATCGACCGCTTCGCCTTCGAGGAGCTGACGCCGGACGCCACCGTGGGCGCGCTCCTCTGGGGCAATCCGGCGATCATCGCGGGCGCGCTCATCGGCATTTCCGCGCAGGATGGCTGGCAGGACATGTCGCTCGGCGGCGTGCTCAGCCTCGGCGACATGCCCTATGCTTGGCTGACCGATGCCTATGGCGACCCGGCCGCGCTGCCCTGCACCGCGATCCCGCTCAGCCAGCGCCGCGCCGAGGCGGCCCTCGCCCGCGGTTTCATGCCCCTGGTTTCCGTCCGCGGGCGCGACGTGGTGCGCCTCGCGGGCTTCCGCGCGGTCGGCGGGGGCGAGATCCTGGGCCCCTGGTCCTCCGAAACGATCCTGCCTTCCGCAGGCCGCCCGCCAAACGGGCATGTCACCGACACATCAGAGCAGGAGCTCCTCTCCGACGCAGACCAAGCCGCGCTCGACCGCCTTCTGGCGGAGCATCGCGCGGCGCGCCTTGCCGGGGAAGGAAGGCCGCTGACGGCGCTCCTGCAGGAACCGGACTGATGCCGAAAGGCAGAAAGGACATTACGTCATGTCTGAGGACTCCCTGCTGACAGATGAGGCCACCGGCAATCGCAGCATCCGGCTCATCCTTCCCGTCGCGCTCAAGAACCATCTGATCCGTGCCGAAATCGTCGAGGGCCTGAACGACATCCCCGAGATGCGCGTGCAGTTCTTCTGCGACGACGAGAACGCCGACATGGCGCCGCTGGTCGGCCAGCCCATGGTGATCGAGGTGGACGCGCCGCTCAGCCTCGACCCCTTCGTCGAGCTCGAGACCGCCCAGCGCTACTTCCACGGCATCTGCATCTCGGTGGAGTATCTCGGCTCGACCGAGCGGCGCGCGATCTACGAGGCGGAGTTTCGCCCCTGGCCCTGGCTGCTCACCCAGCGCGCGGACTGCAAGATCTTCCAGGAGATGACCGCCCAGGACATCATCTCCGAAGTCTTCGGCAGCGCCGGTTTCTCCGACTACGAGTTCCGCCTCAATGGCACCCCGGCGGAGCGGCTCTACTGCGTGCAGTACCGCGAGACCGACTTCAACTTCGTGCGCCGGCTGATGGAGGAGGAGGGCATGTACTTCTTCTTCGAATACAGCGACACGGCCGCGAAACTCGTGATCGTGGACGATATGAGCAAGCACGACCGGATCCCGCATACGCCGGATATCGAGTTCCTGCCCATCGGCACCTCGATCCGCGCCAACAAGGGCCACATCTTCGAATGGCGCAGCGCCGAAGGTGTGCGCACGGGCAAGATCTCGCTCAACGACTACAATTTCGAGACCCCGTCGGCGGATCTTCTGGTGAGCAAGCTCAGCGCCACCGCGCTCGACCACAGCGAGGACGAGCACGAGGTTTACGACTATCCCGGCCTCTACAAGGAGACCGCGGCCGGCGAGACCAACGCGACGACCCGGATCGAGGCCGTCTCCGCCGAGCGCCAGCGCGTGCGCGGCCTCTGCAATGTGCGCTGGGCCGGCGCGGGCCTGCGCTTCGACATGCTCGAGCATCCGCGCGACACCGAGAACACCGAGTATCTGCTCGTCAAGGCCACCCACCGCCTGAACCTCTTCGACGTGGTCGACGAGGACGACGCGCTGGGCATGATCCTGGACCGCGGCTTCGCGTTTCCGGACGAGGGCCTGGACGAGCACCACACCGTGCGCTTCGAGGCGATGCGCGTGACCGAGCCCTTCCGCCCCGTGGCGATCACGCCGCGCCCGGTGATCCCCGGCATCCAGACTGCCATCGTCGTCGGCAGCAGCGGCGAGGAGATCTGGACCGACGAGCACGGCCGCGTGAAGGTCCAGTTCCACTGGGACCGCATCGGCGAGATGAACGAGAACTCCTCCTGCTGGATCCGCGTGGCCACGCCATGGACCGGCAAGCGCTGGGGCTGGGTCGCCATCCCGCGCATCGGCCAGGAGGTCGTGGTGCAGTTCGAGGAGGGCAACCCGGACCGCCCCATCGTCACCGGCATGCTCTACCACGCGGAGAACATGCCCCCCTACGAGCTCTCCGCGAACCAGACCCAGCTCGGTCTCAAGACCAACAGCTCCAAGGGCGGGGACGGCGCGCATGAGCTGATGTTCGAGGACAAGAAGGACCAGGAGCTGATCCGCTTCGTCTCCGAGCGCGACTACGAGCAGCTCGTCAAGAACAACGCCACCATCGAGATCGGCACGGTCCATATGGATGGCGGCGACCTCACCCAGACCGTCTACGCCAACAAGACCGAGACGATCCAGACCGGCGACGACACCCTCACGGTCGAGCAAGGCAACCGCAGCGTCACGGTCTCCACGGGCAACTACGACGAGCAAGTGTCGCAGGGCAATTACGGCCTCGATGTCTCCATGGGCGATATCAGCATCTCTGCCGGTGCAGGCAGCATCTCGATCGAGGCCGGCATGGAGATCAAGCTCACCGTCGGCGGCAACAGCATCAAGATCGACAATTCGGGGATCACCATCTCCGGCATGATGGTCACTGTCAGCGGCGATGCAACGGTCGATGTCGGATCGCCGGCCACCACCGTCGCGGGCGATGGCATGCTCACCCTTTCGGGCGGCCTGACCAAGATCAACTGAGGGGGCGAGCATGAACACCGAGACCGAGACGCATCACGAATTCACGAATCTCCAGAAGTTCTCGACCCTCTCCGCCGCCGACCTGCTCGCGCAGGAGGGGATCCGGCTGCAGACCGAGGTGCTGATCGAGCCGGAGGTCACGATCCCCGACCTGCTCGCGGCGCTGCGCGGCAAGAATGCGGCGATGGACCGGCTGCGCATCATCGCCCATGCCCTGCCGCGGCGCGAGGCGGTCTGGCTGTCCTGTCTCGCTGCGCGCGAGATGCTGCCGGAGGGCGCAAAGGTGCCCGAGCCGCTCGCCGCCGCGGAGGCCTGGGTCTTCAAGCCGTCGGACGCCACGCGCAACGCCGCCGAGAAGGCCGCGAACGAGGCCGCGCCGCGCGATCTCACCGCCTTCTGCGCCTCCGCCGCGGTGTTCGGGGACGGCAAGATGGGCACCGGCGAGCTCGCCAAGCACCCCGCGCCCGCGGGCGCGCTCGGCACCCTGGTCTGGAACGTCCTGCTGAAGGCGATGCTTTTCGATCCGCCGAAAATGGCCGAGGCGGGGGACCGTCTCATCGCCCGCGGTCTCGATATCGCACGCGGTGGCAACGGTCGCCTCAAGGATGCCACATAAAATGCCGGATTCATCGGCGAAGAACTGTTGCTATAGTACCGAAATGGAGCGGTTCGGCGAAGCGCCCGCGCCGCGGAGGAGAATGCGATGACAATGCCGGGTTCCGTGATGGCGGATGCGCATGTCTGCCCGCTTTCCGACGGGCCGAAACCGCATGTGGGCGGCGTAATCTCGCCGCCGTGCGTGCCGACCGTGCTGGCGCTCAACCGTCCCGCTACGCCGGCGCCGGGCAATCTCTGCGTCTGCGTCTCTCCGGCGCCGAACACGACCGCAAAGGGCTCGGCGACGGTGCTGATCCAGAACCGCATGTGGGCGCGGGTGACGGACACCACCGCCCATGGCGGCACGATCACCGGTCCGGGCGCGGCCACGGTCCTCGTCGGCGGATGAACCAGGCGCCGCAGGCCATCGGGGCCGGTCGGCACATCAAGGAGCGGCGGAAGCCGGGGCACATTTGTCACTCACGCTAAGGTTCCAGGGCTCGGGCGCCATTCCGGAGGGAATCAGCGAAGTGTCCATGCGCGACGGGGTGTTGACGATCGGGCGCGGGCCCGAGAACGACCTCGTGCTGCCGGATCCGGACCGCGTGATCTCCAAGCGCCACTGCGTGCTCGAGCAGCGCGGGGCGGAGTACTACCTGATCGACACCTCCACAAACGGCACCTTCCTGAATTACGAGGTGGAGCGGATGCCCTCGGCTCCGGTGATGCTGTCGGAGGGCGATGTGATCGGCCTCGGCGGCTACGAGCTCAAGGTCTCGCTCGACGAGATCGCGCCGCCCGCGCCGGACCCCGCGCCGCGCGGTGCGCAGGAGCCGCTCGCGCCGCTGCCGAGCGACCCCTTCGCGGCGCCGCCCCCCAATCCCGCCATGGCCCAGAACATGGCTCACGGCATGGCCCCGAATGTGGCCCCTGGCGGTCCCGTCGTCGGCGGGGACGGGGACGACGTGCTGAACGCCGTTCTCGGCAAGGCCACCGAGCGCGAGGAGCGCCCCGCCGGCGAGCGCGCGCCCTTCGCCGAGCCGCTCGCGCCCGAGAACCCGGCCCCCCTCATTCCCGAGGACGACGATCTCTTCGGGCCGATCTCCGGCGACCGCGGCGCCGCGGCCACCGCGAGCGACCACGCCCCGGCGATGAACCAGCATTTCTCGCCGCCCTCGGTCGTCCAGCCTGCGCCGGCGGGCGAGGCGCCGGGCGGTGCGCCTGCGCCGGGCGTCGCCCCCGGCCGCTCGGCGGCCGCCTTCGCCGATGCGGGCTCCATGATCCCGGAGGACTGGGACAAGAGCATCGTGGCGATGCAGCATCCCCAGTCCTGGCTCAACCGCCCGAGCGAGCCGGACTACAAGCCGAGCGCCTCCGCCAATGACGAGCCCGCGGTCTCGGTGCTGAGCAAGCTGCCCGCCCAGCCGATCCCCTCCGACATCGGCCCCCTGCCGGCCTCCGCCTCCGCCGCGGCCGATCCCTTCCCGATGACCGGCGAGATGGCGCGGCCCGTCACGCCCCTGGCCGGCGGCGATGCCGGCCGCGCGCCGGATGGCGCGCCCGCCCCCGGCGGCGCGCTCGAGACGGACGCGCTCGACACCGGCGCGGGCCGGACCAAGCCGCGCCGCATGGACGGCAGCGGCGCCGTGCCCAGCACCAGCCCCGCGCCCGCGGCGCAGACCACGCCGCCGCCCTCGCCCTCGGCCCAGGCCGCGGCCCGGGCTGCCGCCGAACAACGCCAGCCGGACGCGCAGCCCGGCGGGGCCCGCGGTCGCTCCCGCCCGCCATCCGCAGAGCGCGATCTGCCGCGCGCGGCCGGTTCGCGAAACCCCGCCCGCCAGCCCGAGCGCGAGCCTGCTCCCGAGCGCGCGCCCGGCCAGGCACCCACGGAGGCCGAGCGCGCCGCCCTCACCGCCTTCCTGCGCGGCGCCGGCATGGGCCATGTCAGCCTGCCGGACGATGCGGTCGAGGACACCATGACCCGCATGGGCGCTGTCCTGCGCATCATGATCCAGGGCCTGCGCGAGGTCCTCATGACCCGTGCGGAGGTCAAGCGCGAGTTTCGCATCGAGCAGACCCTGATCAGCGCGGCCGGCAACAACCCGCTCAAATTCTCCATCAGCCCCGAGCAGGCGGTGGAGGCGATGATCCGCGGCAACATGCCCGGCTATCTCGGCGCCGAGGCCGCGGCCACCGAGGCGCTGGACGATATCAAGGCCCATGAGGTCGCCACGCTCACCGGCATGGAGGCCGCCCTCAAGGGCCTCCTCGAGCGCCTCGATCCCTCCGTGCTCACCCAGCGTGTCGAGGTGGTGGACGGTCTCGGCGGGTTCCTCTCCGGCAACCGCAAGGCCAAGTACTGGGAACTCTACGAGAAAATGTATGCCGAGCTCGCCCGGGAGGCGGAGGACGACTTCCACCGCGTCTTCGGCAAGGAATTCGCCCGCGCCTATGAGGAGCAGCAGAAGAAGCTTTGAAGCCCCCGCGCGCCCCCGGCGGCGCGCTGCCAGAAAGGACGTTGCAGAATGGGCAGAAACGAGTTTGCGTATCGTAGACGGCTGATCGGCGCGCTCCCTCTCGCCGCCGTCGCCTTTGGGCTCGCCAGCTGCGGCGGCGGTGTGGAACTGCCGCCGCCCACGCCGCCCACCGGCGTCAATCTCACCGTCACCGGCACGGCCGCGCTCAATGGCGGCGCGCCGGCCAAGGTAAAGGTGTACTATCTGAGTTCCGACGCCGCCTTCAATTCCGGGGACTTCTTCGGGCTCTTCGACAGCCCGCAGGCCACGCTGGGGGCGGATCTGAAGTCGGTGGACGAATATCTGCTGGCACCGGGCGAGAGCGTGACCGCCACCAAGGTCTTCCCGCCCGGCAGCGAACCCGCGCTGATGGGGGTCGTCGCGGGGTTTCGCAGCGTGGACCAGCCGGGATGGCGGGCTCTGGCGCCGATTACGGCCAACCAGATGAATACCGTCACAGCCACGGCGGGAGACGGTACGGTATCGATGTCTGCCTCGGCGGTCGCCGCACCGGAAGTGAACTGACAAGACCGAGGCGCGCGGGTCCGCTCGCGCGCGCAAACGCAAGGGGGAAGGCCCGTGTCCTGGGAGAGCAAGGTCGTCTGGAACGAGGGGCTGTTTCTGCAGCCGCACCATTTCCAGCAGCACGACCGCTATGTTGAGGGTCTCGTCTCGGGTCTCGCGCGGGGGATGGCGCCCTATCCGTGGGGCGTCTCGTCGCTCACCATCGACACCGAGCTTCTGAAGCTCGGCAAGATCTCGATCTCCGACTGCGCCGGCCTGACGCCGGACGGCGCGCCCTTCCGCGTCCCGCAGACCGACAATCACCCCGAGGCGCTGATCGTGCCCACCGGCACGCGCGACTGCACGGTGCATCTGACCGTGCCCACCCGCCGCCACGGCGCGCAGGAGGTGGATATGGGTGCGGAGACCGCGGCCAATTCGCGCTTCCGCGCCTCCGAGCTCGAGATCGTGGACACGATGGGGCCGGACCGCCGGCCCGTCACCGTCGCCGTCGGCAAGACCCGCCTCTCGCTCCGCCTCGATGTGGACGATCTGTCGGATCTGCTGCCGATCCCCATCGCGCGCATCATCGAGGTGCGCCCGGACGGGCAGGTGGTGCTCGACCGCGCCTTCATCCCGAGCTGCCTCGACCTGCGCGTGAGCGAGACCCTCTACGGTTTCATGCGCGAGCTCGAGGGCATGCTGTCCCAGCGCGCCGATGCGCTGGTGGCCCGCGTCGGCGGCGGGGGCACCCGCGGCACCGCCGAGATCGCGGATTTCCTGCTGCTCATCGCCATCAACCGCGCCATGCCCGCGGTGCGCCATCTCAGCAGCATCGAGACCGTGCATCCGGCACTCCTCTACCATTTCCTCGCGAGCCTCGCGGGGGAGCTGGCGAGCTTCATGTCCAAGGAGCGCAAGGCGCCGAGCTTTCCCGCCTATCGCCACCAGGACCTGACCGAGACCTTCCAGCCGGTGATGCGCGCGCTGAAGCAGTATCTCTCGGCCGTGACGCCGGACACGGCGATCCAGATCCCCATCGAGGCGCGCCGCTACGGCATCTCCGTCGCCCAGATCACGGACAAGCGGCTGCTCGCCAGCGCCGGCTTCGTGCTCGCGGCCAAGGCCGATGTGGCGGCGGAGACGGTGCGCAGCCACTTCCCGGGCCATGCCAAGCTTGGCCCGGTCGAGACCATCCGACAGCTCGTGAACTCGGCCCTGCCGGGCATCCCCATCCGCCCCATGGCGGTGGCGCCGCGGCAGATCCCCTACCATGCGGGCTTCACCTATTTCGAGATCGATCGCGCCGGCAGTCACTGGCAGCAGCTCGCGCAGTCCGGCGGGCTCGCGGTGCATGTGCCCGAGGGCTATCCGGGCCTGGTCATGGAACTCTGGGCGATCCGCGAGGGATGAGCGCGGCGCGCGCGGCCCCCACCCCGGGCGCGCCTTACGGGAGGAATGAGCGATGAGCCGCGACGATCCGTTTGCCGAGCCGGGCGACACGGAGAGCACCGTCATCAAGCCGAACCCTGGCGGTCGGCGGACGGCGGCTCCTGCGGGCGATGTCCCGCCACCCCCGGGAATGGCCCCTGGCATGCCGCCGGCAGGCCAGCCCATGCCCCCTGCGCCGGGCTATCCGCCGCAGCCCGCGGGCTATGCGCCCCAGCCGGGTTACCCGCCTCAGCCGGGCTACCCGCCCCAGCCGGGCTATCCCCCGGCGGGCGCGCCGCAGCCGGGCTATCCGCCCCAGCCCGGCTACCCGCCGCAGCCGGGCTATCCCGCGCCGCCGATGGACCCGGCCGGCTATCCGCCCCAACCCCATCCCGGCCAACCCCATCCCGGCCAACCCCATCCCGGCCAGCCCCATCCGGGCCAGGCCTATCCGCCGCAGCAGCCCCCCGCGGGCGCTGCCCCCGCGGCGGACCGCTCCGCCGCGGAGGTCCTCGCCAAGAACGCCGGCACCGGGCTCAACCCGCTCAATGCCGCGGCCAGCACGCTTTTCGCCCTCGTCGCGCGCATCGGCAACCGCGCGCAGCACGCGGACCCCACCGGCCTCCTGCAGAGCGTCATCGCCGAGGTCCGCGCCTTCGAGTCCCGCGCCCTCACCGCCGGCATCCCGGATCCGGAGGTCAAGATGGCCCGCTACGCCATCTGCGCGACCATGGACGATGTGGTGATGAACACCCCCTGGGGCAGCCAGTCCGGCTGGTCGCAGCAGAGCCTCGTGGGCACCTTCCACCGCGAGACCTGGGGGGGCGAGCGCTTCTTCGATCTGCTGCGCCATCTCGGCCGCGACCCGGGGAACAACCGCCAGCTCCTCGAATTCCTCTATGTCTGCCTCAGCCTCGGCTTCATGGGCGGGCTGCGCCACAAGCCCCAGGGGCCGGAGGAGCACCGCGCGATGCGCGAGGGCCTCGCGCGCACCATCCGCGCCAATCGCGGCCCGCTGGAGACCGATCTCAGCCCCCGCTGGCGCGGCCTCGAGCTGCCGCACCGGATCCTCAATGCCTGGGCTCCGGTCTGGCTCATCGCCGGCATCACCCTCTTCGTGCTCACCCTCACCTATTTCGGCTTCGTCTATGCCCTCGGGCTCGACACCGAACGGGTGCAGGGCCAGCTCGCCGCGTTGCGCTATGACGGCCCCGTCGAGCTCCTGCGCCGCGCGCCCCCGCCGCCACCCCAGCCCACGCCGCAGCCGCCCGAGGGCGAGGTGGCGCAGGCCGAGCGCATCAGCCAGTTCCTCGAGCCCGAGATCGTCGAGGGCCTCGTGGCGGTGGAGGAGAACCCGCAGCTCATCACCATCCGCCTGCAGGGCAGCGGCATGTTCGGCTCGGGCTCGGACGTGCTGCAGGAGAAGTTCTTCGAAGCCGTCGACCGCGTCGCCAAGGCGCTGAACGACGAGCCGGGCGCTGTCATCGTCGCCGGGCATTCGGACAGTATTCCGATCGCCACCGCGCGCTACCCCAACAACGCGGCCCTGTCGCTGGCCCGCGCCAAGGCGGTGCAGAAGCGGATGGCCCAGTTCCTTGAGGCGCCCTCGCGCCTCACCACCGAGGGCCGCGCCGATCGCGAGCCGCTCGCCACCAACGCCACACCGGAAGGGCGCGCCAAGAACCGGCGCATCGAGATCCTTCTGATGAAGTCGGAGTAACCCGCCATGATGCTGCTCAAGCGCATCTTGCGTAAGATCTTCCGCACGACGACGGGCATCCTGCTCTTCACCGCCTTCGTGCTCAGCCTCACCATCTGGTTCCTCGGCCCGCTGATCGGCTGGGGAGATTTCCGCCCGTTCGACGACTGGGTGAGCCGCCTCATCTGGATCGGCGGGCTCTTCCTCTTCACCTTCGCGATCATCGGCCTTCTCTGGTGGCTCCGCCGCCGGCGCGAGCGCAAGCTGGAGGAGGATATCGCCGCGGCGGAGGACGAGGCGGTCGCCGGCGGCACCGCCGTCGATGCCGAGCTCGCGGAGCTGCGCGGGCGCATGCGCGAGGCGCTGCAGACCCTCAAGAGGGCCAAGCTCGGCGGGCGTGCCCGCGGCGGCTTTCTCTACCAGCTCCCCTGGTACCTGATCATCGGCCCCTCCGGCGCCGGAAAGACCACCGCGATCAAGAACTCCGGCATCGACCTGCCGCTGGAGGAGAAGCTCGGCAAGGACGCCATCGGCGGCATCGCCGGCACGCGTAACTGCGACTGGTGGTTCACCAACGACGCGGTGCTGATCGACACCGCCGGGCGCTACTCCACACAGGATGCGGATTCCGAGAGCGACAGCGCCACCTGGCTCGGCTTTCTCGACATCCTGAAGAAGCACCGCAAGCGCCAGCCCATCAACGGCGCGATCGTGGCCATCTCGCTGTCGGATCTCTCCAGCCTCGACGACCAGGCCCGTGCGGCCCATGCCCGCGCCATCCGCTCTCGGCTGAAGGAGCTGCGCGAGCGTCTCGGCGTCCGCTTCCCCGTCTATGTGATGTTCACCAAGGCGGATCTCATCGCGGGCTTCACCGAGTTCTTCGAGCCCATGGGCCAGGAGGAGCGCGCGCAGGTCTGGGGCTTCACGCTGCCCTTCGTCAAACGCAAGCGCGGGACCGAGCCGCAGGATCCGCTCGCGAGCTTCGATGCGGAGTTCGACGCGCTCCTCGCCCAGCTCAACGAGCGCTGCCTCGAGCGCGTGCAGGAGGAGCAGGATCCCCATCGCCGCGCGCTGGTGCAGACCTTCCCGAACCAGGTGGCGAGCCTGCGCTCGGTGGCCCATTCCTTCCTCGGTCAGGTCTTCCAGGAGAGCCGGTTCGAGGCGCGCCAGCTTCTGCGCGGCATCTACTTCGTCTCCGGCACCCAGGAGGGCGCGCCGATCGACCGGCTCATGATGAGCATGTCGCGCACCTTCGGCATCGGGCGTCAGGCCATAGGCACCGGCCAGGGCACGGGGCGGAGCTACTTCATCCGCCGCCTGCTCGACACGGTCATCTTCGGCGAGGCGGGCCTCGTCTCGAAGGACGACCGGGTGGAGCGGCGCTACAAGTGGATCCAGCGCAGCGCCATCACCGCGGGTGTCGTCGCCCTCATCACCGGGGTCACGCTCTGGACCGTCAGCTATCTCGGCAACGCCGCCATGATCGCCGAGGCCCGCGCGGGCGTGGACGAGTATCAGCGCCTCGCCAAGCAGATCCCCGCGCCGCCGATCGCGGACGATGCGGTGCACAGCGTCGTGCCCGCGCTCGATGTGCTGCGCGCGCTGCCCGCCAACCCCTCCGCCGTCGTCGCCGACCCGACGGACGAGGAGTCCACCGTCGTCGACGGCGAGGTGGAGGTGCCCTGGGAGCTGGGCTGGGGCCTCTGGCAGGGCGACGCACTCGGCTCGGAGGCCGCGCAGACCTATCGCGACGCGCTCAACGCGCATCTGCTGCCCCGCCTCCTCGTGCGCCTCGAGAACATCCTCCAGGTCAACATGAACAACCCCGAGCTGCTCTACGAGGCGCTCAAGGTCTATCTCATGCTCGGCATCGAGGGCCCGCTCGACCGCGATCTCGTGCAGGGCTGGATGGCGGTGGACTGGTCGGTGCGCTACGCCCGCGAGCCGGAGACGCAGGAGGCGCTCCTCGCGCATCTCGACACGCTCCTCTCCCAGCCGATGCAGAAGATCTCGCTCAACGGCCCGCTGGTGGAGCAGGCGCAGTCCGTCCTCGCCCAGACCCCGCTGGCCGAGCGCGTCTATGAGAGCATCATCAAGAGCCCCGAGGCGCGGGACCTGCCGAAATGGCGCCTCACCGAGATCGGCGGCCCCGCGGTCAACCGCGTGCTCGTCCGCAATTCCGGCGCTGCGCTCTCCGAGGGGGTGGACGGCATCTACACCCGCGCGGGCTTCTACAACGTCTTCCTGCCCAATGCCGAGGCGGTCGCGGAGCGGCTGCGCAAGGAGAGCTGGGTCCTCGGCCCCCTCGGCCCGGACGCGCAGAGCGATGCCAGCCTCGTCCGCCTCTCCCGCGATGTCCTCAACCTCTACTACGGGGACTTCAACGGGAAATACGAGGAGATCCTGGGCGATGTGGACATCCTGCCGATGGACAGCCTCGGCCACGCGACGGAGGTGACGCGCATCATCTCCGGCCCGTCCTCGCCCGTGCGCAACATGCTCGAGGCGATCTCCGAGGAGACGCTGCTCACCGTCGATCCCAACGCGGTGGAGGAGGGTGGCGGCAACGACGCCGCCAACAAGGCGCTGAAGAAGCAGGGCACCAAGCTCCTCCCCGGCAAGACCAAGAAGCTCGCGCGCGTGCTGAAGAAGCTCGGCGGCAACAAGGACGGCCCGCCGCCGCCCCCGCCGGGCGAGCCCGTGCAGCAGCGCTTCGCCTGGCTGCACACGCTCGCCAAGAAGGAGCCCGGCGTGCCCTCCGAGCTTGACGGCGTGATCGACCAGTTCGGCGCGGTCTATGACGAGCTCAACCGCCTCCAGTTCCCCGGCAGCGCGCCGGCGGCCACCGAGGGCGGCGCGCTCGGCCGGCTGATCGAGGCCACCGGCCGGTTCCAGGGCCCGCTCCAGCGCTGGGCCAACCAGGTGGCCGATGGTGCTTCCACCGCCACCGCCGGCGGCGAGCGCCAGCGCCTCAACCAGCTCTGGCAGGCCAAGGTGCTGCCGGTCTGCGAGCAGGCGCTCAGCGGGCGCTACCCCTTCGACCGCACCGCCCAGGCGGATGTGGCGCTGCGCGACTTCGCCAATCTCTTCGCCCCCGCCGGGCTGATCGACGCCTTCTTCAACGAGCACCTCCTCGAGCATGTGGACGTTGCCGCCAAGCCCTGGCGCTGGAAGCCCGTCTACGGCGCCGAGCTCGGCATCTCCGACGCGGTGCTGGCGCAGTTCGAGAAGGCCGGCGAGATCCGCAACAGCTTCTTCCTCGCCGCCGGGCCCCCCTCGGTCACGTTCGACCTGAAGCCCGTCGCGCTCTCGGCGGAGGCCAAGCAGGTGGTGCTCGAGGTGGAGGGCCAGCAGATGGACTACGCCCACGGCCCCGTGCAGACCACGCCGATGACCTGGCCCGGCAAGGCCGGCGGGCGCACCCGCGTCGCCTTCCAGCCGGAGCTCTCCGGTGCGGCCAACTCGCTCAGCCGCGAGGGCCCCTGGGCCTGGTTCCGCCTGCTCGACGCCGCGGCGATCCGCTCCACGCAGGTCTCCGATGTCAGCCGCGTGATCTTCAGCGTCGGCGGCCGGCTCGCCACCTTCGAGCTGCGCGCGGGCTCCGCGCTCAACCCGTTCACCCTCCCGGCCCTTCGCAGCTTCGGCTGCCCGCGGTCGCTCTGAGCGCGGGGGTGGCGTGATGGGGAACGGAACCGTGGACGGGGACAGGGCCGGGGATGGGGACCCGCTCGGCGCCATCGCGGATGCGATGGCCCCGCGCAGCGCGGGCCTGACGGGCCTCACGGGCGGCTGGGGCTATTTCGGCAAGATCTCGGGTTATGGCGATTTCGTCCGCAAGGATCTCGCGCCCAGCTTCATCGAGGTCTGGGAGCCCTGGCTGCATGCGGGCCTGCAGGCCAGCCGCGAGGCGCTCGGCCATCGCTGGCAGGAGGCGTATCTCACCGCGCCCATCTGGCGCTTCGCCCTGCCGCCGGGCCTTGCGGGGCCGGAGGGCATGATCGGCGTGCTGATGCCGAGCGTCGACCGTGTCGGGCGCTTCTTCCCGCTCACCCTCGCGGCGCCCTCCGGCATCTGCCTCCTCGATCCGGGCCCCGATCCGGCCGCCCCGCCCGCAGCCCCCACTGTCCCCGAAGCCGAGGCCGACCATCCCGACCCGCTCGCCGCGCCGGAGCCGGTGGCGGAAACCGCCCCCTCCTGCGCCGCCTGGGGCCTCCTGGCCGGCGGTGAAAACGATGCCGTTCTCGCCGCGGCCGAGACCGCCGCGCTCGACACGCTGCACGACGGCGCCGAGCGCACGGCCCTCGAAGGCGCCGTCGCCGGCCTGCCCGCGCCCGTCCTGCCGCCCAGCCAGCGCCCCGCCCCGCTCCTCGCGGGCGGCGCCGCGGAGCAGAGCGGCCTCTGCGTCCTCGCCGGCACCGGCACCGCCGCCGCCGCCCGCCTCGCGGATGCGATGACCCCGCCGGACACCTCGCTCTGGATGGCGGATACCGGCGCCGGCGGCTGCACGCTGCTCTCCCCCGGCTTGCCGGTTGCCGAAGCCTTCGTCCTTCTTCTAACCCATGGAGAGGGCGGATCCGATGCCGAGACCGCCGGAGCGCCCGGGGAGTGGCGCGATGCGGGAGAAGAGGCGCGGCCATGAGCATGGAGAGAACAGCCTCGGTCCATTTCTGCCCGCGCACCCATATCGGCCGGGTGCGCAAGCTCAACGAGGACAGCATCCTCGCGCGCCCCGAGATCGGCGTCTGGGTGGTGTCGGACGGGATGGGCGGCCACGATGCCGGGGATTTCGCGAGCCAGACCGTGGTGGAGACCATCGCGGGCCTGCCCCAGCAGCTCGAGCCGGCCGAGCTGATGAACGGCGTGCGCAACGCCATCCAGGACGCGCATTCGAACATCCTCGTGGAGAGCGCGCGCCGCGGCGGCGTCACCATCGGCGCCACCGTGGTCAGCCTGATCCTCGCCAACGAGCATTTCGTCTGCCTCTGGGCGGGGGACAGCCGGCTCTATCTGCTGCGCGGCGGGGTGCTGACCATGGTGAGCACGGACCACTCCATCGTCGCCGCGCTGGTGGAGAACGGCCAGCTCACCTGGGACGAGGCCGAGCGCCACCCGCAATCCAACGCCATCACCCGCGCGGTGGGCGTCGGCGAGGCGGATATCGAGATCGACAAGGTGCGCGGCCGCGTCCAGCCCGGGGACCGCTTCCTGCTCTGCTCGGACGGGCTTACGAAATACGCCTCCGCCGCCGTGCTGGAGCGGCTGCTGGCGGCCGGCCCGGTGGAGACTGCGGCAGATCGGCTGCTCGAATACGCGCTGTCGGGGGGCGGCGCGGACAATATTTCCCTGATCGTGATAGAAGTTCCAGGCACGCTGCCGGACGATACGGCAGTGTTGGACACAGCCCGGCCGTAAAGCCGGACGAAGGCGGGGAGACAACCATGACCGGACAGTGCCGACGGCTGAATGCGTGCGCGATCAAGCTCATGATCGCGGCGGCTGCCATGCTCACCTGGGCCGCAGCCGGCAGCGCCGCGCAGGCAAAGAACATCGCGCTCGTGGTGGTTAACGCCAGCTACAGCGCTTTGGATCCGCTGGAGGCCGGAAATGTCGCCTCTCGAATCGCCGGCGCGCTCAACGGCGCGGGCTTCGAGGTCACCTTCAAGGAGGATGCGAGCAACGGCGAGATGCTCGCGCTGCTGCGCGGCCTGAGCCAGCATGACGAGCAGATCGACACCGCGCTCTTCTACTTCGTCGGCTACGGCCGCGCGCTCGGCAAGCGCAACTTCCTGGTCTCCGAGAACGCCGATCCGCGCAGCGCCTTCGACCTCCTGACCCAGGGCATCGATCTCGGCAATGTGCGCAAGTCCATGGCCGATAGCGGCGCGGGCCTGCGGCTCTTCGTGATCGATGCGGCCTATCCGGAAGCGCGGCTCGACGGGATCGACCG
Source organism: Pseudomonadota bacterium (assembly GCA_039817245.1). Taxonomy (GTDB): domain Bacteria; phylum Pseudomonadota; class Alphaproteobacteria; order Rhodobacterales; family Rhodobacteraceae; genus Thermohalobaculum. The sequence continues at coordinate 25,661 of JBCBWF010000019.1, forward strand.
GCTCGGCCCGGGCCTCGGCGCCATCTCGCCCGAGCCGGAGGAGGCGTTCCTCCTCGGCGGCGAGACCGGTGCGGTGCTCTCGCCCGCCGCGCGCCCGGCCACGCTGTCGGAGGCCTGGCGCAGCGCGCTATCCCGCCCGGACCGCTCGCTCATCGAGATGCTCGCCGAGATCCGCGCCGTGGTCGGGCGCAGCAACGAGCGCAGCCGCCTGCCGGTGCTGATCGGCGCGAATGCGGACGGGCCGTTCCTCTACAGCGCCGAGCCGGCGCCCGCGCCCCAGCCCGAACCGGAACCGCAGCCCGAGCCGGTCGCCACCGCGCCGGCGGAGCCCGCGCCCGTCGAGCCCACCCCCGATGCCGAGCCCGCGACGGCCACGACCGGCGGGCCCGTGGTGCGCCGCGCGCCGGGCACCTGGGAGGAGACCCCCGTCGAGGAGGCCCCCGCGACCGCCACGGCCCCCGCCACCACCGCCGCCATCGAGCCCGAGCTCGACGGCCCCGCCTACGAGGCGACGCTCACCGATCTCCAGCTCAAGCGCGTCCAGATCGCGCTCAGCACCATCGGTCTCTATTCGGGCGCCATCGACGGGCAGTTCGGGCGGCTTACGCGCAACGCAATCACCATTTTCCAGCGCTCGCGGGGCCTCGACCCCACGGGCTACCTCAAAAAAAGCGAAATGATGGCCTTGTTTGAGGTCAGCGGCGTCTGAGGCGACCTATCCCGGCCCGCGCAACGCCAACGGAAAGGCAAAACGATGACACTGAGACTGAAGTTCAACATCGCCCTGCTTTCGGCCTTCCTGCTGGGTTACGCCGCCACGGGCTTCCTGCTCTACAACACGCTGCAGGAGAACGCGCGCGACGAGGTGCTGGCCAAGGCCCGCATCATGCGCGAGAGCGCGCTCGCCATCCGCGCCTACACGGTGGAGCAGGTGCGCCCGCTGCTGGCCACGCTCTCGCAGGATCAGTTCCTGCCGCAGACGGTCCCGTCCTATGCGGCGCAGGAGAATTTCCGCAAGCTGGACGAGACCTTCTCCGACTACACCTACAAGGAAGCCGCGCTCAACCCGACGAACCCGACCGATCTAGCGGCGGATTGGGAGCGCGACATCATCAACTACTTCCGCAACGACGAGACCCAGAAGGAATACGTGGCGATCCGCGACACGCCGGAGGGCCAGAGCCTCGCGCTCGCCTTCCCGCTGCAGATCAAGAACGAGGCCTGCCTCACCTGCCACTCCGTTCCGGCCAACGCGCCGCAGTCGATGCTCGATCTCTATGGCGACGACAACGGCTTCGGCTGGCAGCTCAACGAGATCATCGGCGCGCAGATCCTGACGGTGCCGATGTCTGTCCCGATCGAGCGCGCAAACCACACTTTCGCCATCGTTATGTCCGCTCTTGCCGGTATCTTTGTTGTGGTGTTCCTTTTGCTGAACATCCTCCTGTCGATCTCCGTGATCCGGCCCGTGCGGCGGCTGACGGATCTGGCAGGAGAGGTCAGTATGGGCAACCTGGATGCTCCGGAGATGGAGGCCAAGGGCTCGGGCGAAATCGCGTCCCTTGCGCAATCCTTCAACCGGATGCGGCGTAGTCTCGAGAACGCCATGCGGATGATTGGCGGCTAGGCGTAGGCAACAGGGCAAAGGGGCCCGCCCCCAGGATGATGAGCGAACAGCGTGCCACATCGAAGCCGACCCAGATCGGCAAGTACCGCATCGACAAGGTTGTCGGTGCGGGCGCGATGGGGATTGTCTATCGCGCCTTCGATCCCTCGATCGAGCGCACGGTCGCCATCAAGACCATCCGGGGCGAGCTCCTGTCCTCCGAGGACGGGGACAACTGGCGCGAGCGTTTCCTGCGCGAGGTGCGGGTGGCCGCGCGCTGCCTGCACCCCAACCTCGTCACGGTCTTCGACTGTGGCGAGGACAACGGGATCCCCTACATCGTCATGGAGTTCGTGGCCGGCCGGCCGCTGCACGAATACAAGGGCGCCGAGGGGTTCGGGACGGATACGGCCGTCTATGTCATCAGCCAGGTGCTGCGCGCGCTCGAAGTGGCGCATCAGTCCGGCATAGTGCATCGCGACATCAAGCCCGCGAATGTGATGCTCCTCGACAATGCGATGGTGAAGGTCACCGATTTCGGCATCGCCAAGCTCGAGAGCTCGCAGCTCACCGCGCATGGCTCCATGGTCGGCACGCCGAGCTACATGTCGCCCGAGCAGTTCATGGGCGCGGAGGTGGACCAGCGCTCGGATCTCTTCTCCACCGGCGTGGTGCTCTACGAGCTCATCGCCGGCCAGCGGCCCTTCCTCGGCAAGAGCAATGCGGAGCTTCTCTACCGTGTGGCCAACGAGATGCCGGCGGATCCGCGGCTCCTGAACCCGCAGATCTCGGCCCCGCTCGCGGGTGTGGTGATGCGCGCGCTGGCCAAGCGGCCGGAGGAGCGGTTCCAGTCCGCCCGCGCCTTCGCCGAGGCGCTGGCGGCGACCGAGTCGGATCCCGCCGCCGCGACCATCATCGCCATGCCGCACACCGCGGCCGCACCGGTGCCGGTCATGCCGCAA
>JBCBWF010000593.1:0-2366 GCA_039817245.1 Pseudomonadota bacterium
CGCTGGAGCGGATCGGCGATCTGGTCGTGTTGCGCGCCGACCCGGCCACGTTGCGCAGGCCCTGAGCGATGGTGGGCGATGCGAATGAGGACGTGGCTGTGAGCCGGGCGCCGGAGCGGCGTCGGCCCGGCGGGCTGGCGGCGGCGGCCCTGCGCCCGGCGGCGGCGCGGGCGCTCGCGCTGGGGCTCGCGGCGGGCGCGTGCTGGGTCGCGTTCTGGCTGGTGGGCGAGCTGCCGCGGCTGGGGCGGATGCTGCCCGATCCACTGCCGCGCCTCGTTTCGGTGCTGCGCTATCCGCTGGCGGGCGCGATCCTGATCCTGGCGCTCTCGGCGATCCGCCCGGTGGTGGACCGGCTTCTCGGCTGGCTGGAGCCGCGCTGATCGGTTGAGCGCATGCGGTCTCTGCGCCTGAAGCGGAGCGCCCCGTGCTCCCGCACCCACCCACGACATTTTTCACCGCGTTTCATGAACTTACAGTAAGCGTCGCCAAACGCTTTCGGCCTCTCGCGGGGACTGATTGTTCATGACATGTTCTTTTTTGGCAGCCCACAATGACGTGGGTGGGCGCGGGCGCATCCAGGGGGTGCCGCCCGGGCGCGGCGGGCGCTCAGCGGTTCTCGAGGAAGCGCTGGAAGGCCTCGAGGGTCGCGCGGCTGACATGGTGTTCGATGCCCTCCGCATCCGCCTCCGCCGTCTCGCGCGAGACGCCGAGGGCCTCGAGGAAGGCGCAGACCAGGCGGTGGCGTGCGCGGCAGGCCTCCGCCAGCGCGCGCCCCTCATCCGTGAGGAAGATCGAGCGGTAGGGGCGCGAGGTCACTAGCCCGTCCCGCTCCAGCCGCTTCACCGTGTTGTTGACCGTGGCCGCGGTGACGCCGAACCGCTCCGCCAGCGCCACGGAGCGCGCCTCGCCCTCATGATCGATGAGATCGGCGATCAGTTCGACATAGTCCTCGGTCACCTCGCGCGCATGGGCCGAGCGCAGCCGATCGAAGCTGCGGGCCTGATCCGCCGCCGACCGCAATCCGGGCTCTTCCGCCATGCACCCCTCCAGCCACTGCGCTGTGATAACGGCCCAGGTCTTTCCGCGCAATGAAGGCGGTTTTTAGCCTTGACTAAGTTTAGAAGCTCGCCATTTCATGTCGAGGCAAGGCTCACAAGATCTGGAGCATCTGAATGAGACACCCGGTCACCCGGCGCACCGCGCTCGGCACCATCGCCGCCCTTGCGGGCAGCGCGGCGCTGCCGGCAGGCGCAGAGACGCCGCTCGCCGTGGTGGCCACCACCGGGATGATCGCGGATGCCGCACGGGTCGTGGGCGGCCCGGCGGCGGAGGTGACGGCGCTGATGGGCCCCGGGATCGACCCCCATGCCTATCGCCAGACCCGGTCCGACATCGCGCGGCTCACCCGCGCCGATCTCGTGCTCTGGAACGGCCTCTTTCTCGAAGCGCAGATGGAGGGGTTCCTGCTGGATCTCGCCCGCAAGCGCCCGGTCGTGGCGGTGGCCGAGACCGGCGTGCCGGCGGAGCTGCTGATCGGGCACGACGATTACGAGGCGCGCAAGGACCCGCATGTGTGGATGGACCCCGCACTCTGGGTCTTCGTGGTCCGCGCGGTGGAGGCGGCGCTGGCCGAGGCGCGGCCCGACACCGCGCTCGGCTTCGCAGGCCGCTCGGCGGCGCATGTGGACGAGCTCCAGACGCTGTCCGAGTATGCCGACGACGTGCTCGCCACCGTGCCGGAGGAGAGCCGCGTGCTCCTCTCCGCCCACGACGCCTTCAACTATTTCGGCCGCGCCCATGGCTACGAGGTGCTCGGCATCCAGGGCATCTCTACCGAAAGCGAGGCGGGGCTGCGCCGGATCGAGGAGCTGGTCGCGCTGCTCGTGCAGCGCCGGATCGGCGCGGTCTTCGTGGAGAGCTCCGTCTCCGAGCGCAATGTCCGCGCGGTGATCGAGGGCGCCGCCGCGCAGGGCCACGAGGTCCGCATCGGCGGTGAGCTCTTCTCCGACGCGATGGGCGCGCCCGGCAGCTACGAGGCGACCTATCTCGGCATGATCGACCACAATGTCACCACCATCGCGCGCGCCCTCGGCGGGCGTGCGCCGGAGCGCGGCCGGCTGGGCAAGCTGGCGGCGGGATCCTGAGGACCGGAAGCATGCCCCCATTCGACCAGAGCGGACCGATCGAGCTCATCGCCGAGCATGGCAATCTCGTTGCCGATGCCAGGATGGACGCGCCCATGGCCGTGCGCGGCCTGACGGTGGCCTATGGCGCGAAGCCCGCGGTCTTCGCGGTGGATGCGACCATGCCGGCGGGCAGCATGACCGCCATCGTGGGCCCCAACGGTGCGGGCAAGTCGACCTTCC
>JBCBWF010000095.1:0-13957 GCA_039817245.1 Pseudomonadota bacterium
AATCCACAATCTGTCATTCAAACGATCAACAGAATAATGGATTCCCCATGTCGGCAACCGATGAAATCCCCGCGCCCGTCGGCGAGACCTGCGAGAGCGATGCGCATCCTGCACGGCCGCCCTTCCAGGCGCCCGCCGCGGGGGTCATGGAAATCGCGGCCGCCATGATGCGCGCCGCGGGGGACCCGGCCCGTCTCGGCCTGCTGTTGCGCCTCGCCGATGGCGAGCGCTGCGTGTCGGAGCTGGCGGAGGCCGAGGGCGACAAGGTCGCCACCGTCTCGGCGCGCCTCCAACTCCTGCACGGCGCCCGGCTCGTCACCCACCGGCGCCAGGCCAAGCATGTCTACTATGCCCTCGCGGACGACCATGTCGTCTGCTTCCTCAAGGATCTCCTCGACCACGCGACCGAGGAGCAGCCTCACCCCCCGCAAAGCCAAGGAGAGCGATCATGACGACCTGCACCAACCCCAAGCACGCGAACCACGACCATGTGCACGGCCCGGGCTGTGGCCACACCGCGGTGCGCCATGGCGATCACATCGATTATCTGCATGACGGCCACCTGCATCACCCGCATGAGGACCATGTGGACGAGCATGTGATCGAGGTGAGCGAGACGAACCCCGCCGTCTGCGCGCCGGTTGAGGGCGACCATCTCGGCCACGAGCCGGGCCATGTGCACGGGCCGGGCTGCGGTCACGAGGCCGTGCCCCATGGCGACCATGTCTGCTACCTCGTCAACGGCCGCCTGCATCACCCGCATGACGGGCACTGCGACGATCACGGCCCGCTCGAGGTCGTCTCGCAGTAAGCCTGCCGCGCCGGCCAGCCGGGCAACGGCCCGCTGGCCGGCATGTACGCACAGGCTTACCCGGCGAAGACCAGGGGCCCCAAGGTCCAGGTCAGGAAGAGGCCGAGCGCGAGGCCGGGGCCGAAGGGCAGGGCGGTCTGCGCCCCCATAGGCCGGCCCGCCAGCGCCAGCGTCGCCGCTGCCGCAAGCCCCGAGAGGCCGGCCCAGAGCAGGATCGAGGGCAGCGCCGCCGCGCCCGCCCAGGCCCCGCCCGCCGCCAGCAGCTTCGCATCGCCGAGCCCCAGCCCGTCGATCCCGCGCAGCCGCCGATAGGCATAGGCAAGCCCTGCGAGGCTCGCATAGCCGAGCACCGCCCCCAGCAGATGCGCCCAGAGCGGCCCCGTCAGCCCCGCCGCGCTGACCGCGAGCCCCGCCGCCAGGAGCGGCAGCGTCCCCGCATCCGGCAGGCGATACTCGCGCAGATCGATCAGCGCGAGCGCCAGCAGCCACCAGCCGAGCACCGCGGTGAGTGCCCCGACCGGCCCCCAGGCGGCCAGCACGGACCAGAGCGCCACCGCCACCGCCGCTCCCTCCACCGCCGGCAGAAAGGTGCGCAGGGGCCGGCCGCAGCACCGGCTCCGCCCGCCGGCGGCGAGCCAGGAGAGGAGCGGCACCAGATCGCGCACCCCCAGCACCGCGCCGCAATGGTCGCAGCGCGAGCGGCCGGACACGAACCCCTCGCGCCGCTCCGTCCGGTCCACCACCACGCCGATGAAGCTCCCGACCGCCGGCGAGGCCGCGAGCACGAAGAGCGAGAGCATGTCGGCAAAGGGCATGAGGCTCGGCGCTCCGAAGGGCCGCGGGACCCGCGCTGCCTAGCGCTGCCGCCACGCCGAAGGCAACACCGCCAAAAAGCAACAGGGGCCCCGGGGGCCCCTGCGCAGTCTCGCCGGAAAGGGCGCTGGGATCAGCGCACTTCCACGAAGATCGGGTTCGCGTAGAACCAGAGATCGGCCCAGGCCTCGACATCGGCGTCGAGATACTTCACGCCGTCCGCGTCCACCGGCAGGTGGTCGGGGCAGGCGAGCGGGTCGAAGAGCGCGTTCAGCTGGTTGCGCACGTTGAAGCTGGAGCCGGCGGCGCTGGACACCTCGACCGTCTGCGTGCCGCCTGCGCCGGTGGCCGTGCAGGGGATGAGGCTCGAGAAGTCGTCCAGCAGCGGGTTGCCGTCGGCGTCGGTCTCGTTCGGGGTGCCCACCGGCATGTTGGTGCCGCGGACGCGCAGGTAGAAGTCACCCTCGATCGAGGAGAACGGGATCGTGCCCTCGGCCACCAGGCGGCCTTCCTGCTCCGAGAACTCGCCGGCCATGTTGTCGATGCGCGCGAAGAGCTCGACGGTCGGGTTGGAGTTCACGGTGGTGTATTCCGGCATGTCCGGGGTGATCAGGCCGGTGATGTCGCCGCGGATGATGTCCACATGGCTCACCTTCGGCTCGTTCAGCGGCACATCCATGCCGAGCTGCACCAGCGACGGGTTGGCGAAGGCGTAGGGCGAGTTGTTGGTGCCCTCCGGATCGCGCAGCACGATCTTCCAGGTCAGGTCGCCGCGGGCCGGACGGGCCGTGAGCGTCTCACCCAGCGTCGCGCAGGTGTTGCCCTGGCAGAGCACCATGTAGAACTCGTCGATCAGGTCGCCGTGCACCGACCAGGAGTTGCCCTGACGCATCTCGCGGATGATGCGCTTGGACTGCGCGAAGCCAAAATCGTCGCCCTCGTCGCTGTACACATAGGTCTTGTTGTACTCGCCCGGCCACGGGTCCAGCGTGGACTGCGGCTCGAACGGGCCGAACTGGCCGCGGTTGTGCCAGTCCGAGTTGCTGAAGTTGTAGAAGCGGCGGCCCTCGGCGAGCAGCGCGTCCCACATGGTGGCCAGACCCGGACGGCCGAGCACGAGGCGCTCGCGCGGCGACGTGCCGATGCCTTCCGGAGCCTCGTCCGCGCAGTCGCTGCAGGCATCGAGCTGGTCGTACTGGTCCGAACCGGAGGGCTCGGTCAGGCGGTTCTCGAAGAGCGCGTTCAGCTCCGCGCGGATCTCGTTCAGCGTGGCGTTGGTCAGGTCGTTGCCGTCGAAGTCCTTGCCCGGCAGCGCAACCTCGGCGCCCGAATAGGCACCCGCACCGCCATAGGTGCCGAGGCCGGCGGTCGGGCGGTCGGCCTCGTAGGTGCCGCGGCCGCCATTGGCGAACTGGTGCCCGGCCAGCATCTCTGCGCCGAACGCGATCGATTCGCCCGTCGGGTCGTTCGGGTTCAGCAGGCCCGCATTGTAGTAGTCGCGGAAGTGCTCGACGTTGTAGCCGCGGTTGGCGTCGCTCACGAAGCCGCCCTGACGCTCGACATGCGCCGGCACGAAGTAGCCGAGGTCGCCGAAGTTGTCGCGCATCCACTCGACGGCGCGGACCGACTTTTCGTGGCCCTCGGTGCCGGTGGTGTCGCCGAAGGTCTTTGCCACACCGTTGTTGGCCGGGTTTTCGAAGTCGTTCTCGTCACCGCCGCTGTCGTCGTTCTGGTCGCCGCGGTCCCAGAGATAATTGAACTGGCCGGTGGAGTACGCGTTGCCGAAGCCCTCGTACTGCTCGTCCAGGATCGCCATCGAGATGTGCTCGTGGCCCGGGGTGTTGTGCTCGATGCCGAGCCAGACCGGCTTGTCGGCGCTCTCGCCGGCGTTGCGCTGCAGCTGGAACGCGAACTCGGTCAGGGACTGCCAGCGCCACACACGGTCGCCGTTGCCGCCGCCGCCGAACTCGTCCTCGGCCAGCGTGTCGGTCCAGAAGCTGCCCTCGCCCGAGTTGGAGCCGTCATATTCCGGATCGTTGAAGCGGCAGTCGCGGCTGCCGCCGCCGCCATGGCCGGTCTGGGCGAACCAGTCCAGCTCGTAGGTGAAGAGCGACTCGTTCACAACCGTGTCGACCGACATCGCGCCGTCGGTGCAGGTGGTGTGGTTGTGGAAGTCGCCCGAGAGGTAACGGCCCTCGGAGGACAGCTCGAAGAGCGCCAGATCGGCCGCCGACTGGCCAGCAGCCACGCCCGCCGTCAGAGCCACGGTGCTCACACCGCACACGAGCGCGCGCACGCCCAGCTTGAACGCTTTGGATTGCATCAGTTCCGGATCCCTATCGGTTTTTTTGTGTCGCGGGCACTAGCTGCCCCCCCATGGAAAGAGCCCCGCCCAAGAACCCGGTTAACCTCCGGCGATGTCCGTTCCTCACAACCGATGCGAAAGTTCTGTTAAGCTTTTCTAACTGGGGTTGCGCGGCGCTTTCTTGTGACGTTATACTATAACATTAAAAATTCGCTGTCGGATCGGTCAGTTTTGCTTTTCTGTCGCGTTCGCGGCGTATCGGTACCGCCTCGGAGGCAGCAGGACAAAGACAGTATCAATGCGTTTTCGTGACCGCCTGGTTCGCGCCCTGCGCGAGCCCCTCGTCCAGTTCGCGCTTATCGGACTCGTGCTCTTCGGCCTCGACCGCGCCACCGAGCCCGCGGCGGTCGATCCGCGCCAGATCCGGGTGGACCGCGCCGTCTACGCCGATCTCGCCGGCGTCTTCTTCCGCGAGAAGAACCGCCTGCCGACGGCCGAGGAGATGGACCAGCTCGTCGATGTGCACCTGATGAACGAGACCCTTTACCGCGAAGCGCGCGGCCTCGAGCTCGACCACGGCGATCAGATGATGCGCGAGCGCCTCGTCCAGCGCATGCGCCTTCTCATCTATAACGCCGTCGCGCTGACGCCGCCCGACGACGACGCCCTGCGCGCCTGGTTCGAGGAGAACCGCGAGCGCTTCGTCGTCCCGCCCCGCATCGGCTTCCGCGTGATCGGGCTCGATGCGGCAGAGGCGGAGGCGCGCGGCATCGCCGAGGCGCTGGAGACCAACGCGCAGCAAGCGAAGAGCCGCGCGCTCCTCTCCCGCGCCATCACCTTCCGCAACCGGCCCCGCCCGCAGATGGTCTCGCTCTTCAACGAAGAGTTCATCGCCGCCATCGAGGCCCTGCCGCAGGACCGCTGGCAGGCCGTGCCCTCGCCCCAGGGCTGGCAGGTCGCCCGGCTCATGAATACCGCGCCCGGCCGCGAGCCCGACTTCGATGAGCTGCGCACCACCGTCCTCGGCGAATGGCGCGAGGCCGCGCGCCATGTCGAGGCCCGCGCCTCGCTCGATGCACTCATGAGCAGCTATCCCGTCGCGCGCGATCCCTACGACCCCGGGAGCATCGCGGGCCTCGTCGAGCGCGCTGCGGCGGAGGAGGCAACCCGGTGAGCCGCCTTCTCGCCGTCCTCGCGCTCGTCCTCGTCACCGCCGGCACCGCAGCCGCACATGTGACGGAACTCGCCGTCCTGCGCCTCGCCGAGATCGGCGAGGGCCGCTACACCGTCACCTGGACGCTCAAGCCAAACACCGATGTGGGCGAGGGGCTGGCACCGATCTATCCGGCCCATTGCAGCTTCGAGGAGCCGATCCTCGATTGTGGCGCGCGCGGGCTCATCGGCACCCTCGGCTTCGAGCGCATCGGCGAGGGGCAGTCCGCGGCGATGTTCCGCATCCGCGGTCTCGACGGCGGCACCCGCGTCTACACGCTCACGCCCGCAGCGCCCACCGCCCAGGTCGAGCCCGCGCTCAGCGCCGACGACATGGCCGGGCTCTTCCGGATCGTGCGCTCCTATCTCGCCATCGGGGTGGAGCACATCCTGCTCGGCGTCGATCACCTGCTCTTCGTCCTCGGCCTTATGTGGATCGCGGGCGGGGGCTGGATGCTCTTCAAGACCATCACCGCCTTCACGCTGGCCCATACCGTCTCGCTCGCCGCCGTCACCTTCGGCTGGATCGGGATCTCTGAGGCCTATGTGAACGCGCTCATCGCGCTCTCGATCGTGTTCATCGGGGTCGAGGTGATCCATGCGCGCGCCGGGCGCAGCACGCTCACGCTGCAATACCCCTGGGCGGTCTCGTTCTTCTTCGGCCTCCTGCACGGGCTCGGCTTCGCCAATGCGCTGGTCTCGCTCGGGCTGCCGGAGGAGGCGGTGCCTGTCGCGCTCGTCGCCTTCAATGTCGGGGTCGAACTCGGGCAGATCGCCTTCGTCCTGGTCGTCCTCGCGCTCGCCTGGTCCTACCGGGTGATGCGGGTGCACTGGCCGGACTGGAGCGCTAAAGTGCCGGCCTACGCGATCGGCAGCATCGCGGCCTTCTGGTTCTACGACCGCGTGGCGGTCCTTCTGACGGGATAGAGAAAATGCGTGTCACCACCCCCCTTCGCCTCGCGGTGCTTGCCTTTGTCCTGATGCCCACGGCTGCCCTCGCCCACAGCACCGCGGGCGCCGAGAGCGGGTTCGTGAGCGGGCTCCTGCACCCGATCCTCGGCATCGACCATCTCGTCGCCATGGTGGCCGTCGGCCTCTGGGGCGCGCAGCTCGGCATGCCGCTGCTCGTCGCGCTGCCGGTGGCCTTCCCGCTGATGATGGCGGTGGGCGCGATGCTCGCGATCGCCGGCGTGCCGTTGCCGGGCGTGGAGCTCGGCATCTCGCTCTCGGCGCTCGCGCTCGGGCTGGTGGTGGCGCTGGCCTTCCGGCCGCCGCTCTGGGTCGCGGTCGCGCTCGTGGCGGCCTTCGCGCTCTTCCACGGCCATGCGCATGGGGAGGAGATCCCGGCGGCCGCCTCGCCGCTGGCCTACGGCATCGGCTTCGTGTTGGCGACGGGCTTTTTGCACCTCGCCGGCATCGCCATCGGGCTGCTCAACGAGGTCCGCGGCTTCGGGCCGGCGGTGGTGCGCGGCTGCGGCGGCGTGATCGCGGCGATCGGGCTCGTCTATGTGAGCGGCGCGCTGGGCATCGCATGATGCGGCGCCCTGCCGGTTTCGCGGCGCTGGCCTTCGCGGCCGCCGCCGCCCCGACGCCCGCCGCGGCCCATCTGGTGGGCATGGAGTTCGGCGATTTCTACGCCGGTTCCCTCCATCTTGTGCTGGCGCCGGGCTATGTGGCGGCGCTTGCGGGGCTCGCCCTCGTCGCCGCGGGACAGGCGCGGGAGACGGCGCGCTGGATGTTGGCGGCTCTGCCGGCGGGGATCGGTGCGGGCATCCTGCTTGCCTATGGGGCGGGCCCGCTCGCGCCCGAAGCGCTCCTGATCGGCGCAGCGCTGGCGGTGACGGGGCTTATCGGCGCCTTTGCCCTGCGCATGCCGATGCTCGCGCTCGGCAGCCTCTGCGCGGCCGGCGGCGCGGTCCTCGGCTACGCCAACGGGCTCGCGGCCTATGAGGGCGGTGTGGACAGGCTGCTCTTCGCGCTCGGCGTCCTCAGCGCGGGCACCGTGATCGGCACCCTCACGATCGCGGTCGCCAGCGCGCTCACCGATGCCCATCGCTGGGCCCCGCTCGGCGCGCGCGTGGCCTCGAGCTGGATCGCCGCGATTGGCACCATCTACTTCGCCTTTTCGCTAAGCTAAGCGGGCTCTGCAGAGAGCCCGCGGGAGCTCGCCGATACCTGCCCGCGATCGCTCCCACCCACGACATTGTTTCTTGCCGATCGAAAACATATAGTGAACGCTGGTGACCGCAGGGGCCGACGACTGAAGGCGCCGTCGATCATAGTGGCCAGCGACCATAGTGATTGTCGGGCGTTACGTGATCGCGTTTTCCGGACGTTCATGGAACAGCGCCCAGGATGTCGTGGGTGGAAGCGGCCGCACTCTGTGCTCAACGCGATCTGGCAGGCAGACCCGGTGTGTCAGCTCTGCCCCGCCAGCCGGGCCCGGAGCCGTGCGGCGTCTCGGCGCTCGGGATGGGCGGCGTCCAGCGCCGCGAGGAGCGCGAGGGCGGCGGCCCGGTTCAGCGGCGCCAGCCGTTCGGCCATCCGGAGCACTGGGGTATAGGCCGGCGCAAAATCCGGGCTGAGCCGCACCACCGCGACCAGCGCGCGACCGAGCTCTGCCAGTGCCGTCCCCTCGGCCGCGCCGCCGGCCACATCCGCGCCGAGCGCGAGAAAGGCGTTGCGCGCCTGCCAGTAGCGCTCCAGCCGGGCATCGAAGAGCCGCGCCTCGAGCCCATCGCCCGCATCCACCGCCTCCGGCGCGCGCGGCGCGAAGGCCCGGGTCAGCGCCAGCAGCCGCTCCGCCGGCGGCCCGATCCGGGTATAGACGCTCCGCGGCGCCTCGAAGAGCGCGCGCGGATGGTCGTCGGTGTTCAGCGCGCCCGGCCCGGCAAAGGCCGCCAGCCCTTTGGGTCCTGCGAGAAACCCGCCGAAAAGCGCGAAGGGGGTGGAGAGCCCGATCGCCTCCAGCTCCCGCGCCAGCCCCGGCGCCAGCCGTCCGCGCCGCAGCGCCTTCAGCGCCGGCGGCCGCCCCGTCCGGCTCCCCGTCAGCGCCAGCAGTGGCGTCACCACGTTGTAGTTGCCCATCTGCAGCCGCGCATCGGGGAACACGTCGAGAAAGGTCCGCGCGATCAGCCGCAAGGTCGCGAGATCCATCTGGTGCAGCGGCAGCCATTGCACGAAGACCCCGTCCTCGTCGAGCCGCGCCCGGATCGCCTGGAAATGCTCGCGCGTGTAGAGCAGTCCCGCCCCGTCCTTCGCCGGGTGAAAGTTATCGGCCACGATCACATCGTAGCGCGTCCCGGTGGCCCGCACGAAGCGCCGCGCATCCGCCTCCACCAGATCGAGCCGCGAAGCCGCATCGCGAAGATCGCGCTCCACCGCCGGAAACTCCGGGATCAGCGCCAGCACCTCCGGCAACAGCTCCACCCCGTCCACGCGCAGCCGCGGATGGCGCGCGCCCGCGGCCAGCGTCGCCCCGGTGCCGACGCCCAGAAAGAGCGCCCGCCGCGGCCCGGGATGCTGCATCAGCGCCAGATGCCCCTGCAGCCGGTCGAGCGTGTAGGAAGCCGTGCCGCCCATCGTGAAGGTGCCATTCACCCGCAGATGCCGCTCGCCCGTGCGGTCCTCCACCACCGTCGCGCTCGCCGCCACGCCCTCGAGATGCGCGCGCACCCGCTCCCCCGGCTCCGTGCGCACCAGCAACTCCCCGAACGGCATCGCCACCAGCGCCGCCGCCACCGCGCCGATCAGTCCCGCGACGCCGAGCCCCGAGCGCAGCCGATGCCCCGCCGGCAGCGCGCCCGCCGTCGCCGCCAGCACCGCGAGATAGCCGAGCACGATGGCCACCAGGCTGGTCACCACCCCCAGCAGCGGGACCGCCAGCACCCCCAGCACCGCCGGCGCCAGCGCCGCACCGCAGGTGTTGGCCGCGAAGGCCGCGCCGATCCCGCCCTCCATCCGCCGCGCTGCCTGGGCGAGATGCGCAAAAAGCGCCCCCATCGCCGCGCTCGGCACCAGGAACACCGCGCCCGCCGCCGCGAATTCCAGCAGGATCGAGCCGCCATCCGCCCCGCCGGCCCCGAAGAGCGGCCGCTGCAGGGGCGCGATCGCCAGCAGCGCCGCGATCCCCAGCGCCGCCGCCGCCGCCGTCAGCCCGACGAGCCGCGGCAGGAGCGCATCCTCGCGCCCCGTCCCCCCCGCCGCCATGCGCCACTGATAGGCCGCCGCCCCCAGCGCGGTGCCGAGCAGATACACCACCAGCACCGCCGCGAAGGAGTAGACCGTGTTCTGGAAGAGCTGCGCGAGCGCACGCACCACCACCACCTCGTAGCCCACGCCGAGGAGGCCGGTCGCGAACAGCAAGGCCAGCACCCGCCGCTGCCCGATCCCCAGCGCGGGAAGCTGCGGCATAGGCGCCCGCGCCGCCTCGCCCCGCGCCGGCCCCGCCAGCGCCAGCGCCGCACAGCCGAGATTGATCGCGGCGAATACCGCGAGCGTCGCCGAGAACCCGAAGGCGGGGATCACCAGAAACGCTGTCAGCAGCGCCCCCGCCATCGCCCCCGCGGTGTTGGCCGCATAGAGCCCGCCGATCCCGCGCGTATCGCGCCGCATCCGCGCATAGAGCCGCTCCGCCGCGGGCATCGTCGCCCCCATCGCCACGGTCGCGGGCATCAGCAGAAGCGTCGGCACCGCGAAGGTGACCGCTGCGCGGAACAACTCGCCCGGCTCCGGCCCGAGCATTGCCGCCACCCAGGCATTCACCGCGGGGATCAGCCAGATGAGCGCCAGCGCCCAGAGCCCGATCAGCACCTCGAGCGCCGCATACCAGAGCCCCGGCCGCCGGCTCCGCGCGATCCGCCGGTCGAAGGCCAGCGCCCCGGCCGCCAGCCCCGCGAAGAAGGCCGAGACCACCGCGAGCACCGCGAAGACCTCGTGCCCGAGCCCCACCGAGAGCATCCGCACCCAGACGATCTGGTAGCCGAGCCCCGCCAGCCCCGAGAGCACCAGCAGCAGATGGATACTCCGCAGCGCCGCCCAGCCGGGCAGCGCGCGCGCCGGTCTCTCCGTCGCCGTCATCGCCACGCCTTCCCTGGCCAGTCGGACCGCCCCATGCCGCCGGGCCTCAGCGGAACTGCACCTGATAGCCCCAGCTGTCCAGCCGCTCCGGCAGCGCGTTGAAGGCCGCCGTCAGCCGCGGCTCGCCCTGGTTCGGCGGCACCTCGTGCATCATGTAGCTCGGAAACAGCACCAGATCGCCCGCACCCACATCCGGCACCTGGAACACCGGGGAGTTGAAGGCGGTCATCTTGCAGCGCTTGTTCTCGTTCGACATCACGAAGCTCTGCGCGCCCACATTGCGGTAGAACACCGTCGCCGAGGCAGGATGCGTGTCGGTGATGTAGAGAATGCCGGAAATGAAGCTGTTGGCATGGTTGTGCAGCTTCTGCGCGCCGCCCTGCTCCATGCGGTTGATCCAGATCTCCTTGATCCCCCAGGCCAGGCGCTCGCCGAGCAGCGCCTCGCCATAGGTCTGCACCGCCGGCGAGACGAGGCTGAGCACCGACTTGTAGTTCTCATGGGTCTGCGGGCTCGCGGTCGGCGTGTGCGTCAGGAGGCCGGTGCGCACATTGGCCCCGGTCTCGCTCGCCTCGAACTGTTCAATGAGCCGCGCGAGCAGCGGCTTCGGCACGAGCTTGCGCCCGATGAAGAGCGGGGTGGGGAAGATCCCGACGATGCCGTCCATCACCGTTCCCCCGCCGCTGCGCGCGCCTGCGCGCCGATCCCCGCATCAGTCCCCACATCGGTCCCCACGGCCATTCCAGTCACGTCATCTCTCTCCGGCACGGCACGATCCGCCGGGCGACCGCGGAGCCTGGCCCCGCGGTCATCCCGCTCAGTCGTCGATCTCGGCAGGGTTCACCACCGTGCGGTTCGCCGGCACCCGGTTCGGCGCGGCCGGCCGCGTCTCGGCGCGGGCCTGGCGGCGCGTGCTGCGCGCATCGCGCTCGATCTTCGCATCCAGCAGGCGCAGGTCGTTGTGGATGCCGTAGACCCCCTCATAGGTGTGCCCCGCATCCAGCCGGCCGCTCACCCGCAGGCGCGTGCGCAGGCCCATGCCCTCCGGCACCTGGTCCGCATAGATCAGCACGAAGGGCAGGTGGTCCTGCTCGTTGGCGGTGGTGCAGTAGGGGCAGAAGGTCGTCGGCGCGCCCACGAGCACGTAGAAGGGCGAGGTCTCCTCCGGCGGCGGCGCCAGGAAGCCGACGAGCTCGATCGTCTTGCCCGACAGCGCCGTCGCGGTGCGCGAGGGCTTGCCGCCGGCGATGAAGAGATCGCGGAACTGCAGGTGGTAGACCTCTTCCGCTGCTGCCTCGGCGCTCTTCGCGGGCTCGGCGGCGAAGCCGGAAACGGGCGCTGCCAGCGCCAGCGCGAGGCCGGCGCAGAGCCCGCGGATCATCGCCAGGTTGATCGACATGATGCTCTCCTCTCCCCAGAGTTGATCCCGTCTAGCCGAGATTTCTCCAACCCGAAACGAAAGGAGCGCGTCTTTACGAAAACTTCGCATTTCTCCGCGGCCCGCGCGCGCCGACTGGCCATCACATTGAGATCAATGCCGATTTTCGCACCAATATTTAAGCCCAAAAGGGTGAGAGGCGGCCTCTCGGCCGCCCCCCGGGCTCCGCGCGCCATCGGCCCAGCGCACCGCTCAGCGCCCGGCCGGGCGCGCGGCCTCAGCCGTCGATGGGCGACAGCAGATCCGGGTTCACCACCAGGTTGCGCACGCCATGGGCCGCGGTCTCGTCGAAGCGGTTGTCGTCGAGCCAGGCGCCGACGGAATCGATGCTCACCTTCACAACCTTCAGCGGCACGCTCCAGGTCACCTGGAAGGGCGAGCCCTTGGTGTTGTAGCTCGGCCCCGTGGTGGAGCCCGCATACTGCACCGGCTCGCCCAGATCCGTCGGCAGGTTCGGCACCTGCCAGAGATCGCCCACCTTCTCCACCTTCGCCATCTGCTTGAAATCGGCCGCATCCGTGTCGTTCACCAGCACGGCCACCACCGTCTCCACGCGCAACGCCGGGGTCCTGTTGTCCGCGCTGAGGCAGGAGGCGAGCGTCGCGCCCGGCGTGATATCGGCACTCGAATGCACGAAATGGATCTCGATTGTGTCGCCCGGCTCCAGCGATCCCTTGTCGTTTGCGCCCACCGGCGTCGCGACCGGCCGCAGCTCCGTCCGGCTGAGCGAGCCGCTGAACCGGAAGCCGCTATTGTAGCCCTTGCCGTCGCCGTCGCCCGCATAGGCGGTGAACTCGCCGCCGCGATGCTCGGCGTTCTTGTGGAAGTGGATGTTGCAGAGGTTGAGCTCGGACGCGCTCGGCGCCACGGCGAAAACCGGAACGTTCCGGCCTTCCTTCGAGCCCAGATCGCGCGGCGCCTGCGGGCCGATCTTGCTGCCCTGCGTAGCGGCTGCGAGCTGCTGGCGCTGGGCGAGGATCTCGCTTCCCACATCGAAACCGGCGGCATCGGCCGCCGTCTCCGCGACCTCCGTCGTCGGCATCTCGCATGCTGCGACCGCAATCAAGGAAACGAGCGCAAGAGACTGATAAACACGGATCATGGCGGTTCCTCCCTTCTGGGTTTTACACGCATGCCTAGGCTTTGCTGCACCGCGTGCGCAAGCGCGAGAGCGTTGAATTCTCATTAAATCGATATGACCTCCCGGAGCGCCGAACCCCGAGCGCCGGGCGCACCGCGCGCCCCGGTGCGCGCAGCGCCCTCCCTCCGCAGCCCGCCGTCCCGGCAGCACCCGAGGGCGGGTCGGAAACCGAGGGTCGGCCGCGTCCCGTCAGGAGCGGCGGGCGACCACGAACTCGGCGGCCGCGATCAGCATCGCCGCGCGCGCACCGAAGGGGGCCAGCGCCTCGGCCGCCTCGCCGATCAGCGCCTGCGCCCGCGCCCGCGCACCCTCGATTCCGAGGATATCCACGAAAGTGGCCTTGCCCGCGCCGGCATCCTTGCCAACGCGCTTGCCCACCTCCTCCTCGGTGCCGGTCACGTCCAGCAGATCGTCCGCGATCTGGAACGCCTCGCCGAGGGCCCGCGCATAGGCGCGGATCGCCTCCACCGCCGCCGCCGGCGCCTTGCCGAGCCGCGCGCCGAGCTCCGCCGAAACCTCGAGCAGCGCGCCGGTCTTCAGCGCCTGCAGCCGCTTCACCGCCGCGGCGTCGAGCGGCGCGCCCGCCTTCTCCGCCGCGAGATCCAGCGCCTGCCCGCCGACCATGCCCGCCGCCCCGCTCGCCTGGGCGAGGCGCAGGCAGAGATCGGCGCGCACCGCGCCATCGGGATGCGTCGCCGGATCCGCCAGGATCTCGAAGGCCAGCGTCTGCAGCCCGTCCCCCGCCAGCACCGCCGTCGCCTCGTCCCACTTCTTGTGCACGGTCGGCTTGCCGCGGCGCAGATCGTCGTCGTCCATGCAGGGCATGTCGTCGTGCACCAGGCTGTAGGCGTGCAGGCATTCCAGCGCCGCCGCCGCGCGCAGGGCGCGCTCGGGCACCACCTCGAAGAGCCGCGCGGTCTCCACCGCCAGGAAGGCGCGCAGCCGCTTGCCCCCGCCGGTCACCGCATAGCGCATCGCCTCCACGAGTTCGGCCTCGCCGGGGCTGCCCGCGCCCTTGGGCAGGCAGGCCTCCAGCATGCGCTCCACCTCCGCGGCCGCGCCGGTCAGCGCCTCGGCAAAGCCCCGGCCCGCTGCCGCGGCCCGCGTCCCTGCTGTCGCGGCCTCCCCTGTCGCGACCTCGTTCGGCATTACTGTACC
>JBCBWF010000507.1:0-3421 GCA_039817245.1 Pseudomonadota bacterium
AAAGCAGAACATCGCGTTTCACTTCTTCTTCCGTCATGCCGCGCGCCTCAGCCGTAGCCGGGATTTGCTTTTCAACCAATGGCGTCAGAACATAGCCCGGACAGACGGCGTTTGCCGTGATCGGCTCTTTCGCGGTTTCAAGGGCGACAACCTTGGTCATACCGACCACGCCGTGTTTGGCCGCGACGTAGGCCGATTTGTAGGGGGAGGCGGTCAGGCCATGGGCAGAGGACACGTTGATGACGCGGCCCCATCCGGCGGCACGCATCATCGGCAAGGCCACTGCGGTCGTGTGAAAGACAGAACTCAGCATGATCGCCAGGATCGCGTCCCACTTTTCGACCGGGAATTCGTTGATTGGGGCGACGTGCTGGATGCCTGCGTTGTTGACCAGGATATCGCAAGATCCCGCCTGCTCGATCAGGGCGCGCGCCTCGTCTCCTTTGGAAAGATCGGCCTTGATGTAGCGTGCCTCAACGCCGGAGGTCTCGGCAATCTCAGCGGCCATCGCATGATCTTCGTCGCGGTCGGTGTAGGAATTGAGCACAACATTCGCACCCGCACGCGCCAATTCGCGGGCAACGCCAAGTCCGATCCCGGAATTCGAGCCGGTGATGACGGCAGTTTTGCCGGTGAGGTCTGTGATGAGGGCCATGGGGTTTTCTCCGCTCCGGTCGCTTTGGTGGCAGGCTAATGCTGCAAGTGCGAAATGAACAGAGGGGGCTTTGCTTCGTGCACGCGCTTGTGTGCAAAGGGCAGGGAAAGTGCTGACAAAAAAAAACCCTGGCACAAGGCCAGGGTTAAGTCATTGAGGCAGGTTTCATACAGGCAAGAAACCTATCGAGCAGTGAGGGAAGCATACGCAAAGTGGCCGTGAGCGACAAGAGCCTTTTCCCCCGGACTTCAATGCGAGTCCTCAACTGCCACGCAGGGTTGGTGTTTCTGTCAATGCTGCTCGTGACTGTTGCGGACGGGGCACGCGGGCAGCCGGCGCATGGGCTGGCGATGCATGGCGAACCGGCGCTCGCGCCGGGTTTCGAGGCCCTGCCTTATGTGAATCCCGAGGCCCCGCAGGGCGGGCAGGTGGTGTTCGGCGAGCTCGGCGGGTTCGACAGCCTGAACCCCTTCGTGCTGCGCGGCCGCGCGCCCTGGCCGCTGGCCTCGCATATGGTCGAATCGCTGATGGCGCGCAGCTATGGCGAGCCCTTCACGCTGTACGGGCTGCTGGCCGAGAGCGTGGAGGTGCCGCCGGACCGTGCCTGGGTCGCCTTCACGCTGCGCGAGGAAGCGCGCTTCTCCGATGGCAGCCCGGTGACCGTGGAGGACGTGATCTGGTCGCTCGAGGCGCTCGGCACCGAGGGGCATCCGCGATACCGCGCGCTCTGGAGCGCCATTGCCGGCATCGAGCAGACCGGCCCGCGCGCGCTCCGCATCGATTTCACCGAGGCGAACCGCGAGCTGCCGCTCCTGGTGGGCCTGCGCCCGGTGCTGAAGAAGGCGTCCTTCGAGGGGCGTGCGCTGGACGATGCGCCGCTCACACCGCTCATTGGCTCCGGCCCCTATCTCATTGAAAACGTGGAGCCTGGGCGGTTCATAACGTTCCGCCGCAACCCGGACTGGTGGGGCGCGGATCTGCCGGTGAACCGCGGGCTGAACAATTTCGAGCGGGTCCGCTACGAGTATTTCCGCAATGCCGACGCGCTCTGGGAGGCGGTCACCTCCGGCGCGGTGCAGATGTTCTCCGATGGCGACCCGGTCCGCTGGGCCGAGGGCTACGACTTCCCCGCCATCGCCGACGGGCGGCTCACGCGCACGGAACTCGCCCATTCGCGGCCCACGGGCATGACCGGCTTCGTCTTCAACACCCGGCGCAGCCCGCTCGACGATTTGCGCGTGCGCGAGGCGCTGTCGCTCGCCTTCGACTGGGCCTGGATCAACGACCGGCTCTATCGCGGTCAGTATGCGCGGATCGAGAGCTATCTCGGCAACTCCCCGCTCGCCCATCGCGGGCCGGCGGAGGGGCGCGAGCGGGCCATCCTCGCGCCCTTCGCCGAGACGCTGCCGGCGGGCGCGCTGGAGGGCACCCAGGCGCCGCCGGGCTCGGACGGGTCGGGGCGGGACCGGCGCAATCTCCGCCGCGCCGCCAAGCTTCTCGCCGAGGCGGGCTGGGAGGTGGTCGATGGCGAGCGGCGCGATGCGGCCGGCACGCCGCTCCAGCTTGAGTTACTCGTGACCGCGAGCAGCCATGCGACGCTCGGCGGGCTCTGGGCCGAAGCGCTGCGCCCGCTCGGCGTCGGGCTCACCGTGCGGCGCGTGGACGCTGCGCAGTTCATCCAGCGCCGCCAGGACTACGACTTCGACCTGACGGTTAACCGCTGGCCCATGTCGCTCAGCCCGGGCACGGAGCAGCGGCTCTATTTCGGCTCGGAGGGTCGGGCTGCGGCGGGGACGCGGAACTATGCCGGCGTCGCCGAGCCGGCGGTGGACGGCGCCATCGATGCACTGCTCGCAGCCGAGGGCCAGGCGGATTTCGAGGCGGCGGTGCGCGCGCTCGACCGGGCGCTGATGGCGGGGCGCTATGTCGTGCCCTTCGGCGCGCTGCCGACGGACCGGATCGTGCACGACGCCGCCCTCCGCCACCCGGACACGACGTCGCTCTACGGATGGTTCGGCTGGTGGGCGGGGCCCGGCATCTGGTGGCGCGCGCCATGAGCATGGACGGGGCGCAGGGTGTGCTGGCCGATGTCTTCGGCTTCGAGGATTTTCGGCCGGGCCAGGAGGAAATCGTCGCGGCCATGCTCGGCGGCGAGGACGTACTTGCGATCATGCCGACGGGCGGGGGCAAGTCGCTCTGCTACCAGCTTCCGGCGCTGGTCGCCGGGGGGCTGACGCTCGTCGTCTCGCCCCTGATCGCGCTGATGGAGGACCAGGTGAGCGCGCTTCGCGCCGCGGGCGTGGAGGCGGGCTCCCTGAGCTCTGCCACCACCGAGGAGGAGCGCGAGCGGCTGCTCAGCGCGCTGCGCGAAGACCGGCTCCGGCTCCTCTACGTGGCGCCCGAACGGCTTGCCTCGGAGCGGTTCTGCGACTGGCTCGGCCGGCTCGATGTGCGCCGCCTCGCGGTGGACGAGGCGCATTGCATCAGCCAGTGGGGCCACGACTTCCGGCCGGACTATCTCCGCCTCGGCCCGCTCGCCGAACGGTTCGCGGTGCCTGTGGGCGCCTTCACGGCGACGGCGGATGCGGAGACCCGCGGCGAGATCGAGGCGCGGCTCTTCCCCGGGCGCCGGCCGCGCGTGTTCCTGCGCGGCTTTGACCGGCCGAACCTGTTCCTCGCCTTCGAGCCCAAGGCGGGGGGCGAGCGGCAGATCACCGACTTCGTGACCGCGCGCAAGGGCATGAGCGGCATCGTCTACGCCGCCAC
>JBCBWF010000439.1:0-4197 GCA_039817245.1 Pseudomonadota bacterium
CACCGCGTCCGTGGCCGAGAAGGCGCCGCCCTTCCTGCGCAACACCGGCCTCGGCTGGGTGACCGCGGAATACGGCATGCTGCCGCGCGCCACGCATACCCGCTCGCGCCGCGAGGCGGCGGCCGGGCGGATCGGCGGGCGCACCCAGGAGATCCAGCGCCTGATCGGCCGCTCGCTGCGCGCCGGCGCCGACCGCGTGGTGCTCGGCGAGCGCCAGATCATCGTGGACTGCGACGTGATCCAGGCCGATGGCGGCACCCGCACGGCCTCTATCACCGGGGGCTGGGTGGCGCTGCGGCTCGCGGCCGAGACGCTGGTCGCCGCCGGCACGCTGCCGGAGAACCCGATCCGCGAGCATATCGCCGCCGTCTCCTGCGGGGTCTACGAGGGCAAGGTGGTGCTCGATCTCGACTACCCGGAGGACAGCGCCGCCGACACGGATGCGAATTTCGTGATGACCGGCTCGGGCGGGCTGGTGGAGCTGCAGGGCTCGGCCGAGGGCGCGCCCTTCAGCGAGGCCGAGTTCCTGGAGATGATGACGCTCGCGCGCCGCGGGATCGCCGAGCTCGTCGCCGCACAGCGCGCGGCGCTCGGCTGAGCGGGCCGATGGCGCGGCGTTTCGAGGGCGGACGGCTGGTGGTCGCGAGCCACAATGCCGGCAAGGTGCATGAGATCGGCCTCCTGCTGGCGCCCTACGGCGTCGAGACCGTCTCGGCGGCAGAGCTGTCCCTGCCCGAACCCGAGGAGACCGGCACGCGCTTCGAGGACAATGCGCGCATCAAGAGCCACGCGGCCGCCTCGGCCACGGGCCTGCCGGCGCTCTCCGACGACAGCGGGATCGAGATCGACGCGCTCGACGGCGCGCCCGGCGTCTACACCGCCGACTGGGCCGATACCGGCGCGGGCCAGGCGGGGCGGGACTATCCGGCCGCCATGGCGCGCGCGCATGCGGAGCTTGTGGCCCGCGGCGCGCCCGAACCGTGGGTGGCCCGCTTCGTCTGCGTGCTCAGCCTGGCCTGGCCGGACGGGCATGACGAAACCCTGCGCGGCACCGCCGAGGGCCGTGTCGTCTGGCCCGCGCGCGGCACCCACGGCTTCGGCTTCGATCCGATGTTCGTGCCGGACGGCCATGCCGAGACCTTCGCGGAGATGGCACCCGACCGGAAGCATTCCATGTCCCACCGCGCGGACGCCTTTGTAAAGCTCGTCGCCGCCTGCTTCGCCGATTGAGGCCGAGCGCCCGCCGCGGGCCCCGGGCTCGACCCGGGGCCTCCCTGGCCCGGGCGGCCCTCAAGGAGGTCCCGGGTCGAGCCCGGGACACCCGCCGACGTCCCGCCCTCGTCCGGCCGGCCCCCCCCCGCCCCTTTGACGCGCGGGCGCAAAGGGCGCATCAGAGGGCCCGCAGCAGCAGAGCCGGGAGCCAGTCCATGCAGCGTCGCCTGATTTCCACCGGGTCGCCCTTCGAGGCGGAGTTCGCCTATTCCCGCGCCGTGGTCGTGGGCGAATGGTGCTTCGTGGCCGGCACCACCGGCTACGACTACACCACCATGACCATGCCCGCCTCGCCGCTGGAGCAGGCGCGCAACGCCTTTCGCACCATCGACGAGACGCTGACCAAGGCCGGCTTCAGCATGACCGACGTGGTGCGCGTGCACTACTACATCACCGATGCCGCGCTCCGCCACGAGCTTGCCCCCGCACTCCAGGAGGCGCTCGGCGAGATCCGCCCGGCCAACACCCTCGTCGTCGCCGGCCTCGCCGAGGAGGAGATGAAGGTGGAGATCGAGGTCACCGCCTACCGCCCCGGCAAGGACGGCTGATGGAGGCGGGGCTCGCGGCCGGGCCAGCACCGGCGCCCGGGGGTCCGGCCGGGGACTGGCGCCATGGCGGCTTCGGTCTCTATGTCCACTGGCCCTTCTGCCTCGCCAAATGCCCCTATTGCGACTTCAACAGCCATGTGAGCCGCGCCATCGATCAGCCGGCCTGGCGCGCCGGGCTGCTGGCCGAGCTCGCCCATGCCCGCGCCATGAGCGGTCCCCGGCCGCTCGACACGGTGTTCTTCGGCGGCGGCACGCCGAGCCTCATGCCGCCGGAGACCGTGGGCGCCGTGATCGAGGCCGCCGATGCCGCCTGGGGCCTCGCCCCCGGCGCCGAGATCACGCTCGAGGCCAATCCCACCAGCGTGGAGGCCGCCAAGTTCCGCGCCTATGCCGCAGCCGGCGTGAACCGCGTCTCCATCGGCGTGCAGGCCCTCGACGATGCCAGCCTGAAGGCGCTCGGCCGCACCCATAGCGTGGCGGAGGCCGAGGCGGCCTTCGCCGTCGCCCGCGAGGCCTTCGCGCGGGTCAGCTTCGATCTCATCTATGCGCGGATGGGCCAGAGCGTGGCGGACTGGGAGCGCGAGCTCGCCCGCGCGCTCGCCATGGCGGTGGACCATCTCTCGCTCTACCAGCTCACCATCGAGGCGGGCACGCGCTTTGCCGATCTGCACCGCCTCGGCAAGCTGCGCGTGCCGGAGGACGGCACGGCCGCCGAGATGTACGCCCTCACCCAGAGCATGACCGGAGCGGCAGGCCTGCCCGCCTACGAGATCTCCAACCACGCCCGGCCCGGGGCGGAGAGCCGGCACAACCGGCTCTACTGGCGCTATGGCGACTATGCCGGGATCGGCCCGGGCGCCCATGGCCGGCTGAGCCTCGCGACCGGGCAGCGCCTCGCAACCGAGACGCTGCGCGATCCCGCCGTCTGGCTCGCCGCGGTGAAGGCCGGCGGCCATGCGCTGACGGTGACCGAGCCCGTGGCGCCGGCGGACCAGGCGGTGGAGATGATGCTCATGGGGCTGCGCCTCGTCGAGGGCATCGATCCCGCGCGCTACCGCGCCCTTGCCGGCCAGTCGCTGCCGGCGGACCGGGTGGCAGCGCTCATCGGCGACGGCGCGCTGGAGCGCGCGGGCCCGCGCCTCCGCGCCACGCCGCGCGGCCGGATGGTGCTGAACAGCGTCCTCGCGACGCTCCTCGCCTGATCGGTGCCATGGGGGCCGGGCGATAGGAGCTGGGCGATGGGGGCTGTGACGCCGCCGCCGCCGCCCTATCTTCCTGCGGCGAGGGAGGATTGCGGGATGCGACTGCTCTGGACGATGGCGGGATGGACCGCGTTCGGCTTCGGCCTGCTCGGCGCGGTGCTGCCGCTGTTGCCGACTGTGCCCTTCATGCTGCTCGCGGCCTTCTGCTTCGCGCGCGGCTCGGAGCGGTTTCACGACTGGCTGGTCAACCGCTCGCGCTTCGGCCCCGCGATCACGGACTGGCACGCCTCGGGCGTCATCCGCCCGAAAGCCAAGCGCGCGGCGATGCTGGCGATCCTCGCGAGCTTCCTGCTCTCGGTGGTGCTGGGCGTGCCGGTCCATGTGCTCGCGATCCAGGCGCTGGCGCTCACTGGCGTCGCGATCTTCATCCTCAGCCGCCCGGGCCAGCCGGCGGCCCCGGCGCTGGAGGGACAGGGGCGGTGAGCGCGCTGCGGGCGACGCTGGCGGCGGGCGCGGCAATCCTTCTCGGGCTCGCCGGCGCGGCGGAGGCGAAAGAGCCGGTCCGGATGCAGGGCATGATGCGCTACATGGCCGATGCCGCGCTCTATCGCGACTGTCTCACCGGCCATGCCTGGCCGCTCGCGGAGGAGCAGGCCTATATGGATCTGCAGCGCGCCTATATCGACGTGACGGAGGAGGCTGGCGCGCCGACCTTCGTGCTCTTCATGGGCCGGGTCGAGATGCGCCCGAAATTCGACGGGCCGGGCGACGAACTCACCGCGGTGCCGAGCCGCCTGATCGGCGCCTTTCCCGGCCTCGATTGCGCCAGTGCTGCGGCGGAAGCGCCGCTCATCGGCACCGAGTGGCAGATCCTCAACCTCTATGGCGAGCCGCTGGCGGAGCGTCCCGCCCGGCTGCGGCTGAAGGAGGGCGGCTGGGTCGAGGCCACGGTCGGCTGCAACGCGCTGCAAGGCCAGGTCGAGCAGACCGGTACGAGCCTGAAATTCCGCGGCATGGTGTCGACGCGCAAGGCCTGCCCGCCCCCGCTGCCCGCGCTGGAACACGCGCTGCGCGACATGCTCTCCGGCACGCGCCGCATCTCCATCACCGGCCCGGTCCTCGAGATCCTGGGGAGCAAAGGCACTCCGCTCGGCCTCCTGCGCGCCGCAGATCGC
>JBCBWF010000116.1:0-12627 GCA_039817245.1 Pseudomonadota bacterium
AAGGACAGTTTCGGCCGGCTGGCCTCCCCCCCCCCGCCGCGCCCGGCCGCGGGACCGGCCCGCGCCCCGCCCGCCCACCCGCGACGGGCCGGTCCCGCAGCCGGGCGCGGCGGGCGCGCTGCGGTGTGGCGGAGGTTCAGCGGGGCAGGGTGGCGAGCCAGTCGAGCCCCTCGGCCACCCATTCTGCGGGGATGGAGTGGCCGCCGGGGTGCAGGCACATCTCCACCGCCCCGCCCTCCTCGCAGCCGCTATGGGCGCGGCAGAGGAGCCGGCCACGCCTGGCGTCGGCCTCCGGCGCGGCGATGGGGGCGGGCGGGCCGCTGCAGCGCGCCTCGGAGGCGAGGAGGCTCAGCCCCTCCGGCACCGCCATGGAGTTGTAGATGCCCACCCGGTCCCAGGCCACGACCCGGTCCGCGGTGCCGTGGATATGGCGCAGGCGCACCGGGGCCGACGGACACGCCTCGGGCGTGGAGTTCCAGAACCCGCCGGCGATGGGCAGGTAGCCCGCGAAGAGCGCGCCCTCGTAGCAGGCCACGTTCCAGACCATCGACGCGCCGCGCGAGAAGCCCGAGGCGAGCGTGCGGGCCGGGTCGATCGGCCAGCGGCGGGTCACATCCGCCATCACGGCGCGGATATAGGCGGCCTCGTCGCGCCCCCGCTCCGCCCGGCCGGCGCCGATCTGGCGCCAGTAGCCCGTCTGCGCCCAGGGGGCCACGAAAAGCGCGCCCCGCTGATGCGCGGCCGAGAGCATCGCGCGGTTGCGGAAGGTGGCCTCCGGCGAGGCATTCCAGCCGTGGAAATAGACGATGAGCGGGAGCGGGCTTGCCCCGTCCCAGTCCGCGGGCGGGGCGGCGAGGTAGTAGCCGTCCGCCACATCGCACCGCCCGCCTGCGCCGCAGCCCGCCTCCTCCGCGAGGGCGGGAGCGGCCGCCAGCAGACAGCAGAGGAAGACCAAGACGGCGCGGCAGGCTGATCTCGACATGGTGGGGCTCTCCCGAACGGCTGTTCGCGCAGAGTGACGGGATCGGCCGCCCGGGCAACCCACGATCGCGCGATTTCCGCGCGGCGAACGGCCCGTCCCCGCCCTGCCATGGCCGATCATCGCGCTGTGGGTCATGGTTGTCCCGGGCTTGACCCGGGACCTCCTTGACGCTCTACGACCCTCGGACGGGCGGCTGGAAGACTGCCGCCCGGCGCCCTGCCTAGTCCTTCACGATCTCTGCGAGATCGGTGATCCGGCGCCCGGCGAGGCCCGCGCCGAAGCTCTCCGCAGCCCCCGGGCGCACCAGCACATCCGCCTGCTGCAGCGCTCCGAAGTCGAGGACCGTCCGGCTCTCGATCTCGCGGATCTGCACCTGGAAGACTGCGAAACGGCCCGCATCGAACGCTTCCGCCGGGAGATCCGCGAGCAGCGACTGCTGGCCGAGCACGAAGGCGAAGGCCCTCAGCGCGCCGTCCCGCCCGCGCACCACGGCGAGCTTCCAGAAGGCCTGCGGCACTGCCACGCCGCGATGGAGCGGGTCGTGATCGGCGAAGATCGGCCCGTTGAAGACGCTCATCCGCCGGCTCTCCGCCTCCGTCTCGCGCACGAGATGGTTCTCGAGAAGGCCCCAGACGGAGAGGTTCGGGTCCTCGCCGCTCTGGTTGAAGACCTTGTGCTGGGGCGCGATGTTCGTCCAGTGGAAGGTGTCGTCGCTGGCCCGGCGCGCCTCCGCCGCGCTCTCGCCCCAGGCACCGTCCGCGCGGCGGAAGAGATGGCCGCGGTCGAGGTCGTTGTTGCGATAGGCGTCGTTGCCGAGCTGCACGGCGCGCGGCAGGCGGGGATCGAACCCCCAGGGGTCGCGCCGCGAGGCCTTGAACGGCGCATCCGTGCGGAAGTTGCCGGCCGCGACCGCCGCCAGCCGCCGGTCACGATGCATCAGCACGCTGAAATGGTCGTAGCGGAGCTCGGTCTCGCTGGAGCCGGTCAGCGTGGCGATGCTGGCGCGAAGCGCGGG
Source organism: Pseudomonadota bacterium (assembly GCA_039817245.1). GTDB lineage: Bacteria > Pseudomonadota > Alphaproteobacteria > Rhodobacterales > Rhodobacteraceae > Thermohalobaculum. The sequence continues at coordinate 1,998 of JBCBWF010000116.1, forward strand.
GCCGGCTGTCGGCATTTCCACCCTTGGGCCGAGGAAGTCGCGGTCGAAGCCCGTGCGGTCGTCATAGTCCTCGGGCCGCCGGCGGGATTCCTGCGTGTCGGGCGCAGGCGCGCCCGGGCCGCGGTGCAGATGGAGCGCCGGGCCCGGAACGGGCGCGGGCATGGTCGCGACCGCCCCGTCCGCACTGCCGAAACCGAGCGTCACGGTAAGGGGCAGCGTCACGGAGATGCTGCCGCCCGGCGCGGTGACGGTGGGCGCCGTCTCCTCCGACGGCATCGGCGCGCTTTCGGCCGCCTCGTAAGGATCGGCCGTCTCTTGCATGGCGGACACGGGCGCCGGGGTCGGGCGGGGCCGCGGCGGCTCGGGCACGGTCGCGGGCGCGCGCTCCATCCCCGGCGGCGTGTAGAACGGCCCGAGCTTGCGCGCACGCTCGCCCACGCTCAGCACCTCGCCGAGGAGTGCCCGCCCGGGCCGGCCGGCCGGCCCCATCTCCTGCTCGTGCATCAGCTTCAGGCGCGCCACGATGCGCGAGATCCGGATGCCCTCGTTGGCGATCCACTTGATCTCGTCCACATCGTCGCCGCGCCGGAAGGGTTTATTGTTGCGCATCAGCCAGTTGCCGTCCGCGTCCGTCGCCGGCACGCCGGAGTGGTGCAACGCCACCACCTCCCAGTTGTCGCTGAACACGGGCGATCCGGAGGAGCCGGGCTTCGTGTCGCCGGTGTAGTGCGCCACGGTGTCGGGGTTCTTCGGCAGCACCTTCAGCACGCTCTCGCGGAAGACCACCTGCTTCCGGTCGCCCTCCGGGTGCTGGATGATGTTGACGTTCTGGCCCACGCGGATCTTGCCGATCGCCTCCACCAGGGGCAGATGCCCGAAGGTGGCGAGCGGCGTGCTGTCCAGCGCTGTCGGCTCCACGGCCACCACGGCGAAATCCAGCGCCTTGTCCGCCTCGAAGAGCAGATCGGGGCGGAGGTGGAAGATGTGCCCGGAGAGCTCGCTCCGGTCCACATCGAGCTCGTAGTGGAACTGTACTGAGGCGTTCTCCGCCGCAAAGGCCGTGTCGAGCACGTGATGGTTGGTCATCAGCACGCCCGGCGCGATCAGGAAGCCTGTGCCGAAGCCGCGCCGCTGGCCGCGCCGCTCGATGATGCGGCCCACCGAGCGCAGCACCATGGTGGCGCGCTTCATGAACATGACCGAGAAGAACTCCTCGGCCTGGCCGATGACCCGCTCGAGCGCGAGGGCGCTGTCCGGCGTCGCGGCCTCCGCGGCCATGATGGAGCTCACCTCGCGCAGCGACTCGCGCAAGGGATCGCGGAGCTCCGGCGCCTCATGCACCGTGGCCCGGCCCAGGAGCTCGATCTGGCGCCTGGCATATTTGCGCAGCCGCTCCGGGTCCTCGGCCTCGAGCGGGCGGCCCTTGTCGAGCGCGGCCTCCACCTTCGCGCGTTCCTTGCCGGCGCCGGTCCAGTTCTGCAGCGCGCGCTCCATCAGCTCGATCGGCGTGCCGCGGGGCGGGGTGCGGATGCTTGGCGCAGGCATCGAGATCGGCGGAGCCGCGGCACCGTGATCCGGATCCGGGTCGAAGCGCGGCGAGACGAAGCCGCTCAGCACATCCTCCTCGCGCGCCCGCTCGACATCGTCGGCGACCAGTTCGGCGCGGCGGCGCAGCTCCGCCTCCGTGAGGGTGGGGCGCATGCTCTCCAGCGCGCGCGGCGCGGGCGGCTCCGTGGCCAGCTCATCGGTCGTGCCGCTGCGCAGAATGTCGCGCACCGCGCGGATGACCGGCAGCTGGTTGCAGAGCCAGGCATGCGAGCCCTCGTAGTAGTAGCGCGGCACATCGCCCTGCTCGGCCAGGTCGCGCGGCACCGTCCCGTCTCCGTCCGGGCCTTCCTGGTAGACAAGATCGCCGCCCTCGATGCGGGCGCTGAGGATGGTGTCCTCGCCCACCCCGATGATCTGGCTGAAGCGCTCGTCCACCGGGGCAAGGTCGCGGATGCCCTGCAGCGCCGCCTCGAGCGCGCGCTTCAGCGGCCGCACACCGCCGTTCGGCCAGCCATCGATCTCGAAATAGCGCTCGCCCGGGCGCTTCTCCGGGTCCGGCATCATCTGCAGCAGGCTCGGGAAATGGCGGAGCACGTCCTGCGCGATCTCCTTCGGCGAATGGACGAGATCGATCCGCCCCAGCGTAACCAGCATGCTGTGATTGAGCCGGTAGACCTGCACCGGCGAGTAGGACCCGTGGTTCGGCGTGCCCACGGTGATCACCTGGTTCACCACCGCCCGGTCCGGGTCCAGCGCCGCCATGGCCCGCGCAACCAGCCCGCCCATGCTGTGGCCGACAAGCCCGGCGCCGCTCACCCCGTCGCTCTTCAGCTTGTCCAGAAGCGCCGCGCCGATATCGGCCGGGGCGAGACGCCAGTCATAGGGCAGAAACTCCGCGTCGAAGCCCGCGATGCCGAGCCGCATCTTCATGCGCAGATAGGCCGAGAGCAGCACGCCCGAGGCGAAGATCTCGTCGGAGTCGTCGGCGTTGATATCGAGCTTGTCGACACCGCCGGTCGCGAGATCGCCCACATCGATCCAGATCTTGTCGGAGAGCAGCATGCCCGGGCGCGAAAGCTTCGAGCCCATGATCCCCGGCAGCACGAAGACCTTGCGCTTGGTGCTCTCCAGTAGCGCCGGCCCAGCGGGCATCTGGCGCGCCGTGCGGACCAGATCGGCATAGAGCGCATCGCCGAAGGCGTCTCTCAGTGCCTCGGCATGCTCGCCTGTGCGCAGGAACCCTTCGATCTGGTCATCGGAAAACTCGTCGAGCGTCTCCATCGGGCGGTCCTCCAGAGAAAAATGGGCTGCAACTATGGGTGTCCCCGGCCGAGCGTTGCCGCGCGCGGAAGGGGTGACCGAACGTCACACCCTTGTGCCACAACGGAGCGCCCGAGGGAACGCGGATTAACGCTGGGGTAACCCCCGCCGCCGATCAGTTCAGCAGGCGGGGCAGGAAGAGCGCGATCTCCGGGAACAGCATCACCAGCGCCAGCCCGATGATCTGCAGGCAGATGAACGGCAGCACCGAGCCGAAGATCTGCTGCAGCGTGATATGCGGCGGCGCCACCGATTTCAGCCAGAAGCAGGCCGGCCCGAAAGGCGGGGAGAGGAAGTAGATCTGGATGTTCATCACGAAGAGCACCCCGAACCAGACCGCCGCCCACTCCGGCTCGAGGCCGAGTTCCGGTGCCATGTCCCGAACCACCGGTGCAAACACTGGCACGGTGATGAACACGATCGCGATCCACTCCATGAAGGTGCCGAGGACGATGAGGATACCCATCATCACGAAGATCACCCCGATGGCGGAGAGCCCCAGATCCGCGAAGAGCGAGCGCATGAAGTTCGCGCCGCCGATCAGGTTGTAGATGCCGACGAAGGCGACCGCGCCCAGGATCAGCCATATGATGGTGCCCACGGTCGACATCGTGCCGGCCAGCGCTTCCTGCATCATCCGCCAGTCGAACTGGTTGCGCACCAGCGCCACGACGATCGCGCCGAAGACGCCGACCGCCGCCGCCTCGGTGACCGAGGCGATGCCCGCGTAGATCGAGCCCATCACGCAGCCGATGAGGAAGATGCACATCGCGACCGCGAGGCGCTTCTCCCGCGTCATCACGGTCGCCTCGCCCTGCATCTCGGCCACCTCCGCCGCGGTCGGCGCCAGCGAATGGTCGAGATAGCAGCGCACCACCACATAGATCGCGTAGAACGTGGCCAGCATCAGCCCGGGCGCGGCACCGGCGAGGAAGAGATCGCCGATCGCCACATCCGCCGAGAGGCCGTAGACAATCATGATGATCGAGGGCGGGATCAGCGTCGCCAATGAGCCCGCCGCACAGATCACCCCGATCGCGATCTTGGGGTTGTAGCCGAGGCGCAGCATCTGCGGCAGCGCCACGAGGCCGAGCATCACGATCTCGCCCCCCATCACGCCGGACATCGCCGCGAGGACCACCGCCACCGCCACGGTCTGCACCGCCACGCCGCCGCGGAAGTTGCCGGCGAAGATGGACATCGCATCGAAGAGATCCCGCGCCACGCCCGCCTTCTCGAGGATCGAGGCCATGAGCACGAAGAGCGGCACCGCGACCAGCGGATACTTCTCCAGAAGCCCGAAGGCGTTGGTGGAGACGAGATAGAGCCCGTTCGGCCCGAAGAAGGCGAGCGCCGTCAGCACCGAGACGAAGAGCGTCACGACGCCGAGCGGCATCCCCGTCATCATCAGGAGCAGGAGCAGGGCCACGATGGCGAGGCTGACCGTGCCGAGATCATAGCCCCGCGCATCCACGTAATGCTGCGGATTGACGATATCGCCCACCGCCGCGAAGGCGCCGTGCAGCATGCCGAAGACACCGTCCTCGCCCGCATAGTGCGTCGCCACCGTCAGCGCGATGCGCAGCGCCATGAGGCCAGCGATGGCCAGCACGATGTTGCGCGCCAGCGGCGTCTCGAAATGGCGCCAGAGATTGACCACAAGTTGCGTAAGGTAAATCAGCGCGCCGAGCACGAGCACGCTCTTCAGAACCATCGGCTGCGGCGAGTTGAAGGCGCTGCCTACCTTCTCGACGATGTCGATGGATTCAAGCGCGCGCACCATCGTGTCGTCGACCAGAAGGAACAGCGCGAGCGTGCCCACGCCCATGGCGAGGAAATCGAGCCACCATCGCGTGCGCTCATTCGCCATCAGGTAGAAGACCGTGATGCCGATATGCCGTTTCTTGAGCGTTACATAACCGGCCGAAATCATCCATGCGATGGCGCACAGCACCATAGCGACTTCGAACGCCCAATCCGTCGGCGCATTGAAGACATAACGCGCGATGACTTCGTATACAGTGACCGCTGCACAAAGAATGTACAGTTGCGCAACCGCCAGCCCGCTGAACCGACTGATGTGATCGACGATCGCGAAGCTATCTTTTGCACCTGCGAAGCTGCGCTGCAACAATTCGCTCTCGGATGGATCGACATTCTGCAGGGTCATGGCAGCTCCATCAGCAAAGGCGTGGTGGATCGCGCCTTTAGTTGGCGTTGACAACTGGTTTTTCACCCTGTCGTATGGCGCTTGAGGGGTCAATCCTTCGAGATCAACGAGGAACTTCGCACATGCACGAGGACGGCGGACGGCATGATCCGGTCTCCTATTACGGGCCTTGGGCGTGGATCGCGGGCTTTGCCTTTGGCGGCCTGATCATCTGGCTGATGTTCGCGCTGGCGGACCCGTTCAGCTGATCGGGCGCAAGGATCTGCGGCGAACCGGGCGGCCAAGACCCGGACGCCGACCACCGAGACAAACAGAGACATCAGGGAGGAAATGCGGATGAAGATCGCACTCTGGGCCGGCGCGCTGGCGCTCGGCATCACCGCGCTCGGCGCGGATGTGGAGGCCAAGACGCTGCGCCTGCAGGCCAGCTCGAAGGCCGGCGACTGGGCGCACCGTTTCATGACCGACGACTGGCAGAAGCGCTTCAACGCCATGACCGGGCCGGACGGCGTGAAGATCGAGGTTCTGCCCACCAAGGCCGTCGTGCCGCATCGCGAGACCATCGACGCGGTGGCCAACGGCATCCTGGAGGGCGACCTCAACGCGGTCTCCTACTTCACCGGCCGCGACCCGGCCTTCGCGATCCTCGGCGATCTGATCGCGGGCTACGACACGGTCGACCAGATGCAGACCTTTTGCCAGTACGGCGGCGGCAAGGAGATCCTACAGAAGCTCTACGACAAATACACCAAGGGCAAGATCCACGTGGTCGGCTGCGGGCCCTATGCGCGCGAGGCGCTGGTCTCCTCGATCCCGATCAACGGCGTGGACGATCTGAAGGGCGTCAAGATCCGCTCGCCGGAGGGCCTGGCTGCGGAGGTCTTCAAGCGCGCGGGCGCCGCCCCGGTGTCGCTGCCCTTCTCCGAGGTCTACACCTCGCTCGAGAAGGGGCTGGTGGAGGCCGCCGACGCCTCCGCCTACGTGAACAACAACGCCTCGGGCATGTACAAGGTGGCGAAGTTCCCGATCTACCCGGGCATCCACTCCATGGCCGTGCTGCAGTTCATCGTGAACAAGGATGTGTGGAACGGGCTGAGCGAGGCCGAGCAGATCGCGCTCGAGACCTGGTACTACGCGGCCTACTCCTCCATGCGCCGGCTTGCCGATCTCGAGGACAAGCGCCTCGTGGCCGAGCACAAGGCGGGCGGCGAGATCACGGTGATCGACTGGCCGCAGGCCGAGCGTGACCGCTTCCGCCAGATCGCCGTCGATGCCTGGCGGGACGTGGCGGCCAAGTCCGACATCGCCCAGGAGGCGCTGGACGCGCATATCACCTTCATGACCCGCCTCGGGCTCCTGGAAGCCGAGACGCAGTAAAGCCTTTGCCGCGGGCGCTCTTCCGGGCGCCCGCGGTCCTCGACGCCGCGCTTCACGGATCGAAGCGGCGCAGCCTCAGCGCGTTGGTCAGCACGCAGACGCTGGAAGCCGCCATCGCCCCCGCCGCCAGCATCGGCGACAGCAGGATGCCGAAGGCCGGGTAGAGCACGCCCGCCGCCACCGGGATCAGCGCCGCGTTGTAGCCGAACGCCCAGAACAGGTTCTGCCGGATGTTGCGCATCGTCGCCCGGCTGAGCGACACGGCCCGGTCCACCCCCCGCGTATCGCCCGAGACCAGCACGAGATCGGCCGCCTCGATCGCGATATCCGTGCCCGTGCCGATGGCGATGCCCACATCCGCCGCCGCCAGCGCCGGCGCGTCATTGATGCCGTCACCCACGAAGGCGACCATGCCCTCGCTGCGCAGCCGCTCCACCGCATCGCGCTTCTCGGCCGGCAGGACCTCCGCGAGCACCCGGTCGATGCCGAGTTCCGCGGCCACCGCCTCGGCCGTCTGCCGGTTGTCCCCGGTGATCATGGCGACGGTGAACCCGCGTGTCCGCAGCGCCGCGATCCCGTCCGCCGCATCGGCGCGCACCGTGTCCGCCACCGCGAGGAGCGCGGCGAGCCGGCCGTCGATCGCCGCGAAGAGCGGGGTCTTGCCGGCCCCTGCCAGCGTGTCCGCCCGCGCGGCCAGCGCGCCGGTGTCGAGCCCCAGCCGCGCCATCTGCCGCGCGGTGCCGACGCTCACGCGCTGCCCCGCCACCATCGCCTCGATCCCCATGCCCGGCGATGCGGTGAACCCCTCCGGTTCGACCAGCGTGATGCCGCGCGCCGCTGCCGCCGCCACCAGCGCCGCGGCCACCGGATGCTCCGAATGCCGCTCGGCCGAGGCCACGGCGAGAAGCACGTCGGCGGTCTCGAAACCGGGCTCCGGCTCGATATCCGTCAACTCCGGCCGCCCCGTGGTCAGCGTGCCTGTCTTGTCGAAGGCGACGATCCGCACTTCGGAGAGCCGCTGCAGCGCGTCGCCCCGGCGGAACAGGATGCCGAGCTCCGCCGCCCGCCCGGTCCCCACCATCACCGAGACCGGCGTCGCCAGGCCCATCGCGCAGGGGCAGGCGATGATGAGCACCGCAACGGCGTTGACGAGCGCCATGGGATGCGAAGGCGCGGGGCCCAGCAGCAGCCAGACCGCCGCGGTGAGCGCCGAAAGCGCGATCACCACCGGCACGAACCGCGCCGTCACCCGATCCGCGAGCGACTGGATCGGCAGCTTCGCCCCCTGCGCCGCGCTCACCATGCGCGCGATCCGAGCCAGCGCGGTATCCGCCCCAACGGCCGTCGCCCGCAGCGTGAGGCTGCCGGCCGCGTTCACCGTGCCGCCCACCACGCTGTCGCCCGGGCCCTTCTCCACCGGCAGCGCCTCGCCGGTGATCATCGCCTCGTCCACATGCGAGTGCCCGGCCTCCACGCTGGCATCGACGGGCACCTGCTCCCCGGGGCGGAGCAGGAGGCGGTCGCCGAGCCGGACCTCGCCGACGCCCACCTCGACCTCCGCGCCGCCGCGCAGCAGCCGCGCCGTCGGCGGCTGCAGGTCGAGAAGCCGCCGGATCGCCGCCCCGGTGCGTCCCCGCGCGCGCGCCTCCAGCCAGCGCCCCGCCAGGATAAGCGTCACGATCACCGCTGCCGCCTCGTAATACACATGCGAGGTGCAGGCCGGCAGCGCGCCCGGCGTCACGGTCGCGAGCGTCGAGAAGCCCCAGGCCGCGCCGGCGCCGAGGGCCACCAGCGCGTTCATCTCCGGCGCGCCCCGGGCAAGGGCGCGGAAACCGGTCACGAAGAAGCTCCGCCCCGGCCCGAAGAGCACGGCCGAGGTCAGCACGAACTGCACGGCGAGGTTGAGGGCCGGGTCGATGTTCGCGGCGACGAACGCGGCCATGCCGGGGATCACATGGCTGCCCATCTCCAGCACGAAGACCGGCAGGGTGAGGAGTGCTGCGAGCACGAACCGGCGGCGCAGCAGGTGCCGTTCCTCCGCCTCCGCATCGGTCTCCTCCGCGCCCTCCTGCGCCTCCGCGGGCGCGGCGTCGTATCCGGCCGCACGCACGGCGGCGACGAGCGCCGATGTCTCTGCGGTCCCGTCGAGCACGTGAAGATGCGCGCTCCGGTCGGCGAAGTTCACGCGCGCCTCCACCACCCCGGGCACGCCTGCCAGGGCCCGCTCCACCCGTGCGGCGCATGCCGCGCAGGAGAGCCCCTCCAGCGCCAGCCGCCGTTCCGCCTCGCCGAGGTCGTAGCCGGCCGCGCGGACAGCCTCCGCAACTGCCCCGAAATCGGCCGGGGTCGCCTCGAAGGCCACCTCCGCCCGGCCGCTGGCCAGGTTGACCGAGGCGCGCGAGACCCCGGGCAGGGCCGCGATCGCCCTCTCCGCCCGCGAAACGCAGGAGGCGCAGTGCAGCCCGGTCAATGCCAGCGCATAGGTCTCTCCGGCCTGCGTCACCGGGCCTGGGTTCACCGGACCGGGGTATGGTCGCTGGGCATCGTCGGGCATCGGCGCCTCTCCCGCAGCGGCGTGCTGCCGGGCAGAGATGCGCCTTCCCGTTACTGGAAGGTCAAGCCCTCGCGACCTATCTGCAGGTTGCAAGCGACAACGCAGCCACGGAGTGCGCGCGTGAACATCAAATCCGCCTCGGCGCTCAGCGGGCTGCCGGCCAAGACGATCCGCTACTACGAGGATGTCGGCCTGGTCCGCCCCGGCCGCACCGCCAACGGCTACCGGACCTTCACGGAGGCCGATTGCCACAAGCTCGCCTTTCTGGCCCGCGCCCGCTCGCTCGGCTTCAGCATCGAGGAGTGCCGGACGCTGCTCGGCCTCTACGAGGACCGCGACCGCGCGAGCGCCGATGTAAAGGAGATCGCCCGCCAGCATCTCGACCGCATCGAGCGCAAGATCGCGGAGCTTCAGGGCCTGCGCGCCATGCTGTCCACGCTCGTCGACCGCTGCCATGGCGACGGGCGGCCGGACTGTCCGATCCTCGAGGACCTCGCTGGCACCCCGCGCATGCCGGGTTGATGCCCGCAGCCATTACTTGGATATCCTGAGATCTCGTAACAACTTGTTCGAAAATGCCGGGAGAATCGGCACATCCTTTCGCCAAAGTCGGATGCGCTGCAATATCAAGCCGGCAAGAGATTGCAAATCTGCAGTTCGCACCCCCCTCCATTGACTCAAATCAAACTTGAGCCTGCGCTGCAGGGTTTATGCTGTCGGGACCGGCAGCGAATAGCCGGAAGCGACAGCGCCTGGGGAGGCTCCTCCATGACCGTCCGGCTCGCTCCGCCCAGCGACCTTGCGCCAAATGACCTTGCGCCCACGGCCCGGAAGGGCTGCGTCCCGCGTCCGCCCGGCAGTCTGACCGACCGGGAGATGGACGATCTCTGTGTGCGTTGCGGGGACTGTATGGAGATCTGCCCCGAGGCCGTGATCGTCTGCGGCGTCGGCGGCCTGCCGCAGCTCGATCTCGGGCGCGGAAGCTGCAACCGCTGCGGTCTCTGCGCCGATGTCTGCATGCGCGGCGCCATCGATCCGCTCGGCGCGATCCTGTTGAAGAGCGCCTGAGAGCGTATTCAGCGGAGCGAGATCTCGAACCGGCAGGCCGGGTGGCCATCGGCACAGCTGGCGACGCTGCGGACCCGGCTCTCTCGGCTCACGAGCGCGCGGAAGAGCCGCTCGAACACTGCCGCGTGCCAGGGACCGCCGGGCAGCGCCAGCGGGTTGGCGTGGATCGCGATCCGCACGAGGCCTTCGCGGCCGAGAGCCCCCTCGAACCGGCCCGAGCCGGCGAATGTCCAGGCATGGCGCCCGATCGCGGCGAGCAGCAGGCGCGCGGCGAGGCGCCCCGGCAGGGCGCGCAGCAGCCATTGCGCGGGGCGGGGGATGCGGTGGGCCAGCAGGTAGTCCGCCGTCCGCCGCCCCGCATCGCGCGCCACGGCCTGCGCCTCGGCCTCGGGAAGGCTCGCCGCCAGGGCGCGGTGCAGATCGGCCGCCACGCGCTCGGGCACCATCCCCTCCGGCGGCGCGGCCAGGAGCGCGGGGAGGCCCGCCTCGGCGAAGATCCGCGCCGCCAGGGCCTCACCGCCATGGGCGCGCAGGGCCTGCGCAGTCTGCAGCACCGCGTTGGGGCCGACCAGGGCCGCGCCCGCGGCGGCCGG
>JBCBWF010000078.1:0-16284 GCA_039817245.1 Pseudomonadota bacterium
AAGCCTGTGACGCGCCCCGCCCGGCGCTCCCCGGCCGAGCCCCGCGCTGCACAGAAGGCGGGGGGCGATGCGGCGGAGGCGCCCGAGCGGATCGCCAAGCGCCTCGCCCGCGCCGGGATCGCGTCGCGCCGCGACGCGGAGCGGATGATCGCCGATGGTCGGGTGCGCCTCAATGGCCGCCGGCTCGACACGCCGGCCGTCACGGTGACGGCAGCGGACAGGATCGAGGTCGACGGGCGCGCGCTGCCGGAGCCGGAGGCCGCGCGGCTCTGGCGCTACCACAAGCCTGCGGGCCTCGTGACCACGGCGCGGGACGAGCAGGGCCGGCCCACCGTCTTCGACCGCCTGCCCGAGACGCTACCGCGCGTCATGTCCGTGGGGCGGCTCGACCTTGCCTCGGAGGGGCTGCTGCTGCTGACCAATGACGGGGCGCTGAAGCGGCGTCTGGAGCTGCCCTCCACCGGCTGGCTGCGGCGCTACCGGGTGCGGGTGCATGGCACGCCGGATGCCGCGATGCTGGCGCCGCTGGAGAAGGGCATCACGGTGGATGGCGAGCATTTCCAGCCGATGCAGGTGGCGCTCGACCGCCAGCAGGGGGCCAATGCCTGGCTCACGGTGGGCCTGCGCGAGGGGCGCAACCGCGAGATCCGGCGGGCGATGGAGCATGTGGGGCTGAGCGTGAACCGGCTGATCCGGCTCTCCTACGGCCCCTTCCAGCTCGGCGATCTCGCGCCGGGGGCGGTGGAGGAGGTGCGGCCCAAGGTGCTGGCCGACCAGCTCGGCACCCGGCCGAAGCCGCCTGCGAAGAAGCTGCCGCCCAAGGCTCCGCTGGCCCGCAGCCGGGCAGGGGCGAAACCGGGCGCGAAGGCAGGCGTCAAACCGGGCGCCAAGCCGGGCGCGAAGCCGGGGCGCGGGGGGCGGGCATGAGCGGCGCTCCGGGCGCTGCGGCGGGCATCGATGCATCGCGCACGGCTCTCCTGACGGTCGTGGCGATGATCGCCTTTGCCGCCAACTCGCTGCTCACCCGCGCCGCGCTCGGCGAGGGGGCCATCGATGCGGCGGGCTTCACGGCGCTCCGCGCAGTTTCCGGCGCCGTGACGCTCGTGCTGATCCTGCGCCTGCGCGCCCGGCCGGCCGATACGCCGCCACCCTCGCCGCTCTCGGCCGGGGACTGGGTGATGGCCGCGGCGCTCTTCGTCTATATGGCGTTCTTCTCCTTCGCCTATCTCTCGCTCTCCACCGGCACCGGCGCGCTGGTGCTGTTCGGGGCGGTGCAGATCACGATGTTCGCGGCGGCGCTGCGCGCGGGCGAGCGCTTTGCGATGGCGGGATGGGCGGGGCTCGCCCTGGCGCTCGCGGGGCTCGTCTATCTGGTCTCGCCGGGGCTGACCGCGCCGGATCCGTTGGGGGCCGCGCTGATGGCCGTCGCGGGGCTGGCCTGGGGCGTCTACTCCCTGCGCGGTCGCGGGGTGGCCGATCCGCTCGCGGCCTCGGCGGGCAACTTCCTGCGCATCGTGCCGTTCTGCCTCGCGCTCTGCCTGCCGTTCTTCGCGGGGCTCTCGGCGGATCCCGCGGGGCTCGCGCTGGCCGTCGCCTCGGGCGCTGTCGCCTCCGGTCTTGGCTATGTGATCTGGTACGCGGCCTTGCCGGGGCTGACCGCCGGGCGGGCGGCGACCGTGCAGCTCTCGGTGCCGGTGATCGCGGCCTTCGCGGGCGTGGTGCTGCTCGACGAGGCGGTGACGTTGCGCCTCGTCCTCGCCTCTGCCGCGGTTCTGGGCGGGATCGTGCTCGTCCTCACCCGGGGCCGCCGCGCGAGCTGACCCCGTCTTCCGCGCCCCTTTCCGCGCCGGATGTCGACATGCGGGGTGTGGAACCGGCGCGGACACGCTATGTAGAGCGTTCACGCGCCGCAGCGCCCATTGCGGGCGATCCAGTATGTTCATATTCTGTTCTCTCGACGAACAGGGAGCCAGACCAGCCATGACCAGCTTCACCGCGCCGATCGCCGAGCAGATCTGGGACATGAAGTACCGCTTCAAGACCGGCGAGGGCCGCGCGCTGGATGCGAGCCTCGACGCGACGCTCACCCGCGTCGCCCGCGCGCTGGCGGAGGTGGAGGCGGAGCCGGCGGTCTGGGAGCCGAAGTTTCGCGCGGCCCTCGAGGGCTTCCGCTTCCTGCCCGCCGGCCGGATCCTCGCGGGCGCCGGCACTGGCCGATCCGTCACCCTCTTCAACTGCTTCGTCATGGGCACGGTGCCGGACAGCCTGGAGGGCATCTTCGAGATGCTGAAGGAAGCCGCCGTAACCATGCAGCAGGGTGGCGGAATCGGCTACGACTTCTCCACGATCCGGCCGAAGGGCGCTCCGGTGCATGGCGTGGGCGCGGACGCATCGGGGCCGCTCAGCTTCATGGATGTGTGGGACTCGATGTGCCGCACCATCATGTCCGCCGGCTCCCGGCGCGGCGCGATGATGGCGGTGATGCGCTGCGACCATCCCGATATCGAGGACTTCATCGCCGCCAAGGGCGATGCGGCGCGGTTGCGCATGTTCAACCTCTCCGTCCTCGCGACCGACCCCTTCATGGAGGCGGTGCGGGCGGACGGGCCGTGGGAGCTGGTGTTCGACGGGCAGGTCTACCGCACCCTCCGGGCGCGCGATCTGTGGCACCGGATCATGCGCGCGACCTATGACTATGCCGAGCCCGGCGTGATCTTCATCGACCGCATCAACCGCGCCAACAACCTGCACTACGCCGAGACCATCGCGGCGACGAACCCCTGCGGGGAGCAGCCGCTGCCGCCCTATGGCGCCTGCCTTCTCGGCTCGATCAATCTGGCAGCGCTGGTGGAGCGGCCGTTCGAGGCGGATGCGGCGGTGGACGAGGCGGCGCTGGCCGACCTCGTCGCCACCGCGGTGCGGATGATGGACAACGTGGTCGATGCGAGCCGCTTCCCGCTCGAGGCGCAGGCGCGCGAGGCGGAGGCCAAGCGGCGCATCGGCCTCGGCGTGACGGGCCTCGCGGATGCGCTGCTGATGACGGGCCTGCGCTATGGCAGTGCGGAGGCGGTGGCGGCCGCGGGACGGTGGCTCTGCGCCATCCGCGATGCGGCCTATCGCGCCTCCGTGGAGATCGCGCGCGAGAAGGGGCCCTTCCCGCTCTTCGACGCGGAGCCTTACCTTGCCGGCGAGACCGTGGCGGCGCTGCCGGCAGATATCCGCGCCGGGATCGCCGAGCATGGCATCCGCAACGCGCTTCTCACCTCCATCGCGCCGACGGGCACGATCTCGCTCTTTGCGGGCAATGTCTCGTCGGGCATCGAGCCCGTGTTCGCGCTCTCCTACACCCGCAAGGTGCTGCTGCCGGATGGCACGCGCGCCGAGGAGGAGGTGGTGGACTACGCGCTCACCGAATGGCGCCGGCAGAAGGGCGATGCGCCGCTGCCCGCGCATTTCGTGACCGCGCAGGACCTCGCACCCGGCGACCATGTGGCGATGCAGGCCGAGGCGCAGAAATACATCGACAGCTCGATCTCCAAGACCGTGAACGTGCCCGCCGATATCGCCTTCGACGCCTTCGAGCAGGTCTATCTCGACGCCTATGAGCAGGGCTGCAAGGGCTGCACCACATACCGCCCGAACGCGGTCACCGGTTCGGTGCTCGAGGTGGCGGAGCCGAAGGCGGAGGTGGAGCCCGTGGCCGAGCCGGTCGCCGCCGCGGCGCCGGGCGGCGAGGGCGATGTGGTCTGGATCTCCGAGCCGCTGGAGCGGCCCGAGACGCTGGAGGGCATCACCTACAAGCTCCGCTGGCCGGACAGCCCGCACGCCATGTACATCACCATGAACGACGTCACCGCGGGCGGGCGCCGGCGTCCCTTCGAGATCTTCATCAACTCCAAGAACATGGAGCACTATGCCTGGATCCTGGCGCTGACGCGGATGATCTCGGCCGTGTTCCGCCGCGGGGGCGATGTGTCCTTCGTGGTGGAGGAGCTGAAGGCGGTGTTCGATCCCCGCGGCGGGGCCTGGATGAAGGGGCGCTATGTGCCCTCGATCCTGGCGGCCATCGGCGGGGTGATCGAACGCCATCTCGTGGACATCGGCTTCATCGCCGCTGAGGGGGCCGGGCTCACCACGGATCCGGCCTACGCCGCGCAGGCGGTCGCGGTCGGCCAGGACCGCCCCGCCCCGGCGGCCTGCACCAATTGCGGGAGCTTCAACACCGCCATGCGCGAGGGCTGCGAGGTCTGCCTCGACTGCGGCTACTCCAAGTGCAGCTGAGCGGGAGCGCGGTTGCCATCGCAGGGCATGGGAGAGGCTGAGCGAGCTTGAAGCCGCAGGCGGGCGCGATCGTTGCCGCAGGCCGGGTCGGTCGCCAGTACCCTCGCCATCGCAACGCTCTCGGCTTATATCGAGGACACGCGGCTGCGCCGTCGCGTCCGGTCGGGTGGAGGCGATGGAGCGTAACCGCAAAGTGCCTTTCGATTTCGAGGTGACCCGGCCTCCGCCGGTCCAGCGGATCGAAACGGTGAACGATCTCTACGACATCCGGTTCAGCGAGGGCGGGCTCGCGGCGGTGGAAGTGCCGTTCGCGCTGCTCGACGCCCTGCCGCTGGTCAACGAGGCGCGCACGGCGGGGCCGCGGCTCCAGGCGCTGCTCGACGTCGTCCGCGACCGCGGCTTCATCCCGCGCGACCCGATCATCTGCCGGATCGGGATGAAGGGGCGGTGGGTGGTCGTCGATGGCGGGCACCGGATCACCGCGGCGCGGATGGTCGGCAGCGAGTTCTGGCCGAACCTGTTCCGCCCGCGGGTGCGCAGCCTCTACTTCCTGCTCTTCACCACGCCGGAGAGCTGGTCGAAACTGCGCGCGCGCGCCGCGGAGAACGGGCGCGACCCGGCCGGCGACGACCGCTGGGCGGATCCGATCGTCTGATCGGCAGGGGAGGGCGGCGCTCGGATCACCGCCGGCGGCCCGCCCTGTGTCGGCGCGCAACGCCGCCGGAGCGCGCCCAAACTTGCCGATACTGCGCCAATTATGGCCCGAAAGGGGCGTGCCGTGGCCTTTTTGCGGCCTTCGGCAACCGCACATTGCCAAAACGGCACAGAACGAACAGGGTCGCGCCAGGCGTTCCGACGCTCCGGGGCGCCGAGTCGCAACGCGGGGGGCATGCGCATGGACGGACTTTTCGGAGCACTGGGGGTGCTGCAGATCGCGGTGATCGTGCTTGCGGTCTTCGCGGTCGTGATGGTCGCGCGGGCCGTGAGGACGGTGCCGCAGGGCGAGGAATGGACGGTGGAGCGCTTCGGGCGCTATGTGCGCACGCTGGAGCCGGGCCTGCGGTTTCTCGTACCGCTGATCGACACGATCGGGCGGCGCATCAACATGATGGAGACGGTGCTCGACGTCGAAGGCCAGGAGGTCATCACGCGGGACAACGCGCAGGTGCGCGCCGACGCGGTCGCGTTCTACCAGGTGATCGATGCCAGCCGCGCGGCCTATGAGGTGCGCGATCTGGAGCTCTCGCTGGTGAACCTGGCGATGACCAATATCCGCTCGGTGATCGGCGCGATGGATCTGGACGAAGTGCTGTCCAACCGCGATCTCATCAACACCAAGCTCCTGCAGATCATCGACGAGGCGGCGACGCCGTGGGGGGTGAAGGTCACCCGCGTCGAGATCAAGGACCTCGCACCGCCCTCCGACATCGTGCAGGCGATGGGCAGCCAGATGAAGGCCGAGCGCGAGAAGCGCGCGGAGGTGCTGACGGCCGAGGGCGAGAAGCAGGCCGCGATCTTGAAGGCCGAGGGCATGAAGGAGAGCCAGATCCGCGAGGCGGAAGGCCGGCGCGAGGCCGCCTTCCTCGACGCCGAGGCGCGCGAGCGCCAGGCCGAGGCCGAGGCGAAGGCGACCGCGATGGTCTCCGCGGCGATCGCGGAGGGCGATGTGCAGGCGATCAACTACTTCGTGGCACAGAAATACACCGAGGCGCTCACCAGCATGGGGGCCGCGCCCAACACCAAGACGGTGATCCTGCCCATCGAGGCCTCCGGCATCGCCGGCGCGGTCGCGGGCATCGCGGAGCTCACGGGGGCGATGCGCGGCGGCACCGGGCCCGCGGCGAGCGGACCCAAGCCGGCGCCGGCCACACCGCCGAGCCCGCAGACCGCGATCCAGCCCGCGCCGAGCCCGGCGCCGAGCCCGGCCCCGGCCCCGGCCCCGATGGGCGCGCAGAACCCCTGGGAGCGGGACGACTAGGCCATGGGCGACGAAGCCGGGATTTTCGCCTTTCTCGACGGTGCCTCGCCCTGGTGGTGGGTGGCCGTCGGGCTGGCCATCGGGGTGGTCGAGCTCCTCACCTTCACCACCTATCTGCTCGGGCCGGCCGCGGCCTGCTTCGCCGTCGCCGCCCTGCTCTTCGCGGTGCCGGATGCGGGGGGCACGACGCAGGTGGCGGGCTTCGCGATCTCGGTGCTGCTGTTCGGCGTTCTGGGCTCCGTGCTCTCGCGCCGGTTCAACAGCGGGGGCGCCGCGGGGGCCGGCGGCCTCAACCGCCGGGGCAAGGTTCTCCTCGGTCGCGAGGCGGTCGTGGAGACCGCCTTCACCGCCGGGATCGGCAACGTGTCGGTGGACGGTGTCGTGTGGCGCGCCCGGCTCGCCCCCGGCGCGGACGGCGACGGGGCGGCGATCCAGCCCGGAGAAAGGCTGAAAATCGCCGATATCGACGGGGCAACGCTCGTTGTCTCGCCTCTTGTCTCAAAGTGACCCAAAATCCGCCCGGTTCTCGGCGCAGCACTGTCCTTAGATTAAGCATCGAGGAAGCAGCCGGCCCGGTTTCCGGCTGGCTGATGCAGCGCGCCGTCGTCACGGGGGATCGGCGAACGGCGCCGGTACGGGTTGGCGACGGAAGCGGGATGGGGATTGTCATGAGCTTAAGAAGCGCACTGCTGGCGACCGGCGTGGTTGCCGCAATCATCGGAACCGGCAGCAACGAGGCAGAGGCCCAGGCGATTGCCTGCGGCGGGGACTACCGCGTCGTGGCGGGAGACACGCTCAGCGAGATCGCAGTGCGCGCCTACGGCACCGGCCGTTTCGGCCCGATCTTCGAGGCCAACCGTCAGCGGATCACCAGCCCGCAGCGCCTCGAGATCGGCTACGTGCTCTTCATTCCCTGCATCGACGGCGTCGGCAACGCCCTGCCGCGGGGAGCGACGCCCGAGCCCGCCGCCGCGCAGCCTGCCGAAGCGCCGCTCCCGACGCCGACGCCGGAGCCCGAAGTCGCGGCCCTGCCCGAGCCGGAGGAGACCGCCGATCAGCAGGAGCGCGCCGGCAGCTTCCAGCTCGCACCGAGCACCGAGGCCGGCCTCGCATCCCTCGCGCCGACGCGCTCCGGCGCGACGGTTCCGGACGGCGCGCTCGTCAAGCTCATCGCCGTCAGCCTCAACGCGCCCTTCGCCGGCGAGACCCTGCCCGAGGGCGGCATGCTCACCGAGCTCATCCAGCGCGCCCTCCTGCGCGCGCCGGTCTCCATCGACTACGAGGTCGCCTTCCTCGGTGGCGGCAGCGTCTCCGGCGTGGGCGAGGGGCAGTTCGATCTCGGCTTCCCGGTGGCGCTGCCCAATTGCGACGATATCGACGCGCTGTCGGAAGAAGGCCTGCTGCTCTGCAAGGACTATGTGTTCTCCGACGCGCTGTTCTCCGCCGGCATCGGCATCTTCGTGAACACCGCCGGCGATCTGAGCACGGCCAAGACCGCGTCTGACCTCTTCGGCCGCCGCCTCTGCCGGCCGGAGGGCATGCCGCAGGGCGACCTCGCCGCCGTGGGCCTCGTTGCGCCGAACGTGAACCCGGTCACCGCCAAATCGGCGGATGAGTGCTTCATGCTGCTGGCCTTCGGCGATGTGGACATCGTGAGCGTGTCGCCGAGAGAGGGCGAGGCCGCCATCGCGCGCAACGACCTCTCCCGCCAGATCGCCGCGGTCGAGGGCATCGGCCAGGGCCAGACGCTGCATGTGGTGAGCCCGCGCGACAGTGCGCTCGGCAACACCTATCTGCGCATCATCAATTCGGGCCTCGCCGATATGCGCGGCTCGGGCGAGTACAGCGCCGTGGTGAAGAACCATCTGAGCTTCTCGGGCTTCAACTGAGCCCGTCCCAGCCCCGCGGGCCCGCCCGCGACGCCATCCTGTCCCCGGCGGCCCCCTCGTGGGGCCGTTCGCCGTTCAACCCTCTTCGGACGCCGGGCCGCTGCAGAGCGCGCGCACGCGCCGGTCCAGCTCGGCCATGTCGGGGTCGTGGATGCCGTGCTCGGTCAGCCGGTCCACCGTATTATGCAGATACTCGGTGTTGGTGCCCATCGGACCGCAGGCGCGCGCGATCACCTGTGCCTGCTCATCGAGGCTGAGGCCGGCAGCATATTGCGGATGGGTGCGGTCGAGCACGTAGCAGATCGCATCGACCCGCTCTGCCGCCGTGCCATCGTCGTCGAGAAGCGCGACGGGATAGAGCACTTCGAAATAGCTGCGCGTGATCAGCTCGCGGTCGGCGAGATAGTCGCGCACCTCCTCGCCCTGCGTGGGACAGACCCGAAAGGCCATGCCGACGCAGCGCGCATTCGGGTCCCAGTCGAGCCCCAGCACCAGCCCCGGCAGCTCCGGCGTGCCGCGGTAGTGGATCGAGCGCAGGCGAAAGGCGCGGCGATAGCCGTCGAGCCGCGCGAGCCGGCGTTCGAGGAAGGGAAAGCCCGGTTTCCACATCAGCGAGCCGTAGCCGAAGACCCAGAAGCCCGTCATCCCCGCCGCCCGTCCCTCGCCACCCGTCCCCCGCCGCCCGTCGTCTGCCGCTGACCGTCTTGCGAATCCCCGGCAGCACCCGCCATCGGGCATGGGCGCCGCCTGCCATCCGCGGTATATCCCGGGCGGTCCGAGGGCAAGCGGCGAGACGCGCCCCCGGCATGGTGGCGGAACGGGAGAGGCGGCAGCATGCGCTTCCTGAGATGGATCGCGGGGCTCGGCATTCTGGCCGTGCTCGGCTGGGTCGGCTGGTGGTGGGCGGCCGCGGCCGGGCAGGAGACGGCCCTCGAGGCCTGGCTCGAGGCGCGCGCGGCGGAGGGCTGGCAGGCCGAGGGCGATGTGCAGGTGACCGGCTTTCCGGACAGGTTCGACCGGCAGCTCGTGGCGCCCGCGCTGGCGGATCCGGAGGCCGGCTGGGCCTGGAGCGCCGAGACGCTCTCGGCCACCAGCGTGGCCTGGGACCCGACGCATATCGCCGTGAGCTTCCCGCCCGAGCAGTCCCTCGCGGTGCCGGGCCAGCGCGTGGCCATCGCGAGCGACCGGCTCGATGCGCTCTTCGCCGTCGTCCCCGGCCTCTCGCTCGCCTTGCGCGAGGTCGGCTTCGAGGCGGACGGGCTGAGCCTCGCCGGCCAGTCCGGCTTCGAGGCCGGGGCCGCGCGGCTCGAGGGCCGCGTGGCGCGGCGGCTCGAGGGCACGGCGCCGGAGAACAGCTACGATATCAGCGTCGATGCCGAAGGCGTGCGGCTGCCGCGGGACGTCACGGGCCGGATCGATCCCGGCGGCCGGCTTGCGGGCGAGGTCGCGCGGCTCACGCTGCGGGGCCAGGCCGTGACCGACCGTCCGCTCGACCGCTACGTGATCGAGACCGGCGAGATCGGTGCGGACACGCTGGTTGTCCGCGAGGGCACGCTCGCCTGGGGCGATGTCCGCCTCGGGCTGAGCGGCCGGCTCGACGCCGATGCCAACGGCTACGCGGAAGGAGAGCTGGCCGTGGAGGCGGAGGACTGGCGCCGTCTCCTCGATATCAGCGAGCGCAGCGGCGCGATCTCGGCGGAGGTGGCCGATGCGGTGCGCGGCACCCTCGGCTTCGTCTCGCTGCTCGGCGGCTCGAAGGGGCTCGACATCACGCTCGGCTTCTCGGGCGGGCGGGTGCTGATCGGGCCCGTGCCGGTCGCCCGCGCGCCGCGCCTGCGCGATCCCGCCTGAGCGCGCTCAGCGGCAATAGGCGGGCCCTGCGCGCGGGGCGAGATCGATATGCAGATGGTCGGTGTGGAAGCGGTCCGAGCCGGGACCGAGCACCGTGCGGAACATCGCGCAGGCCTGCCGGCGGATCTGCGCGAGGAAGATGCCCGCATCGCCGCGCCCCCAGTCGCCCAGCACCGAGATCCGGCGCCCGTCGGCCAGCGTGAAGCCGCCGACATCGAAGGCGCGGCCGAAGGCATGCTGCGAGAGGGCCGAGCCCGCGCGGTTGTTCACGGGGCGGCAGGAATAGGCGCCGAAGCTCCGCACTTCCGCGATCCGGCTGCCGAGGATGCGCAGGGCGACGGGATCGGCCACATCCTTCAGCCAAGCGGCGAGGCGGCGGGCCATGGCGCAGTCGAGAAGGGCCGGCTCCGAGATCGCGATCCCGCCGAGGGCGCGGGCCTTCACAGGCCGCGCGATGCGGCAGACCGCGCCGGTAACGGGCGGCGCGCCGGCCGCGCCATCGCGCGCGGCCAGCGTCGCCGAGCCCGGCACCGGCTCGCGCACAGGATCGACCATCAGGCCGTCCACCAACGGGTCCGCGCAGGCGAAGCGGTCCGCCGGCACCGCGCGGCCCTCGCGGTCCCGCGGCACATCGCCGGCCGCGCCCGCGCAGGCGGAGAGCGCCGCGGCGAGCAGCAGCGCGCCGGCACCGCCGCGCAGGCTAGGGCGCCTCGCCGCCCGGCTTGGCCGCCCGCGCCAGCGCCGCGCGCCCGAAATCCGGCACATCCACATCCTGCCCCGCCTCCAGAATGCTTCGACGGATCGCACGGGTCCGCGTGAAGTAGGTCTGCAGAAACTCGCCGTCCCCGGTGCGGATGGCCCGCTGGACCTGGAACAGCTCCTCCGTGAAACGGCCGAGGATGTCGAGCGTTGCAGCCTTGTTGTGCAGGAAGACGTCGCGCCACATCACCGGGTCCGAGGCGGCGATGCGCGTGAAGTCGCGGAAGCCCGCGGCGGAGAACTGCACCACCTCGCTGTCGGTCACGCGCGCCAGATCGTCCGCCACGCCGACCATGGTGTAGGCGATGGCGTGGGGCACATGGCTGGTGACCGAGACCACGAGGTCGTGATGCTCGGGCGTCATCTCCGCCACATTCGCCCCGAGCGCCCGCCAGAAGGCCGCGAGCCTGGCGGTCGCCTCGGGCGCGCCATGGGGCAGCGGCGTCAGGATGCACCAGCGGTTGTCGAAGAGCTCCGCAAACCCCGCCTCCGGGCCCGAATGCTCCGTGCCGGCAAGCGGATGGCCGGGCACGAAATGGGCGTGGGAGGGCATGTGCTCGATCATCGCCGCGATCACGGCGGCCTTCACCGAGCCCACATCGCTGACGATCGCCCCCGGCGCGAGGGCGGGCCCGATCTCCGCGGCCACGGCGCCGGACGCGCCGACGGGGACGCAGACGATGACGAGATCGGCGCCCGCGGCCGCGGCGGCGGCGGTCTCCTCGGCGCGATCGACGAAGCCGAGCTCGAGCGCCTTGGCGCGCGTCGCCGCCGAGCGCGCATAGCCCACGATCTCTCCCGCCGCTCCGCTGCGGCGGGCCGCCCAGGCGATGGAGGAGCCGATCAGGCCGAGGCCGATGAGTGCGAGGCGGCCGACCGGCCGGTCGCTCTCGGGCGTGCTGTTGCTGTCGGTCATGGCGTGGCTGCACCGCCCGTGGCGCGCGCTGCCGCAATCCCGTGCTCCGCCGCGAAGCTGGCGACGGCGGTGGCGAGGTCGCGGCAGGCCGGCTCGTCGCCCACGCTCATGCGCAGATGGCCCGGGAGCCCGTAGCCGTCCATCCGCCGCACGACCAGGCCGCGGGTCTTGAGCGACGCATCGAGCGCATCGACCGCGCTCCCGGCCTCGACCAGCAGGAAGTTCGCCCGGCTCGGGGTGACGCCGAAGCCGGCCGCGCGGATCTCCTTGGCCAGCCAGTCGCGCCAGACCTCGTTTGTGATGGCGCAGTGCTCGACCCAGTCGCGGTCCGCGATGGCGGCCACGCCGGCGGCGAGCGCAGGCGCGGTCACGTTGAACGGCCCGCGCACGCGGTTCAGCACATCCACCACATGGTCCGGCGCATAGCACCAGCCGAGCCGCAGCGCGGCCAGCCCGTGGATCTTCGAGAACGTCCGCGTCATGACCACGTTGTCCCGGCCGCGCACGAGCGCGATGCCGCCGTCATGCTCGCCGTGGCGCACATATTCGGCATAGGCCGCGTCGATCACCAAGAGCGCCTTCGGGGGCAGCGCATCGGCCAGCCGCTCCAGCGCCGCCGTGCCCACCATCGTGCCGGTCGGATTGTTCGGATCGGCGACGAAGACGAGCCGCGTCTCCTCCGTCAGCGCCCCGATCATCGCGTCGATATCGGTTGTCAGATCCCGCTCGGGCACGGCGCGGTAGACGCCGCCGGCCGCCAGCGTGGAGAGGCGGTACATCAGAAAGCCGTGCTCCGAGCCCAGCACCTCCCCGCCCTCGCCCGCATAGGCCTGGCAGAGAAGCGCGATCAGCTCGTCGCTGCCGGCACCGCAGACGATCCGCTCCGCCTCGATCCCATGCGCCGCCGCGATGGAGCAGCGCAGCCGGTCGGCCGAGCCGTCCGGATAGGTCGCAAGGCGCCCGGCCTCGGCCGTATAGGCCGCCTGCGCCGCGGCGGAGGGGCCGAGCGGGTTCTCGTTGGAGCTCAGCTTGACCACGCGGTTGGCCCCATGGGCGGAGGAGCCGCCCACCTTATAGGGCGAGATCTCCAGCACGCTGGGGCGGGGCAGGATTGTCGGGTGCGTTGTCATGGGCTTGCCTCTCGTCGTGACGCCCCGACCTAGCCTGTCTTCGGCGCGCGCGAAAGAGGAGTGAGCAGGTTCGGAGTCCCCGGGCGATCATCGCGATACGCCCAAAATCCGACAAACTCTCATCACAGTTGGTGGGCAGGTTCGCGTAGCGATTGCAGAACACGGCGAGGTGTTTGTCGGGATGGCCGGGCAGTGGCCGCGCGTTGCGCGCCAGTCCGGTTCCGGGGGGGCCGGCCGGTCCGCGTGGGTGACCGCGGGCCGGCCGCGCTCGGATCCCCCGGCAAGGCAACGATGCCGGGCGGCGCGCAGGCAGGAGACAGCAGCATGAACGTGGCAGTGAATGCGGGTCAGACGGCGCAGCGGCGCGTGATCCAGGCGCCGAGCGCGCCGGGCAGCATCGCGGAGACCGGGCTCGACGAGGGCTTTCTGATCGACCTGATGGTCAAGACGATGTACCGCCAGGGCCACGAGCGGGCGACGACCATCGCCAAGGCGATGTGTCTGCCGGTGCATATCGTTGAACATCTGCTCGAGGCCGCGAAGATCGCGAAGCTGGCGGAGACGCTGGGCCAGCTCGGCGCCTCGATGCGCGCCGAGATGCGCTGGGCGCTCTCGGGCAAGGGGCGCGAATGGGCGCTCGCGGCGCTGGCGCAGAGCGAGTACAACGGGCCCACCCCCGTCACCATCACCGCCTTCGCCGAACAGGTGCGCCGCCAGTCGATCCGCCACGAGCGGCTGAGCGAGGAGATGCTGCGCGATGTCTTCAAGGACCTGATCATCTCCGACGCGCTGATGGACGATCTCGGCCCGGCCGTGAACTCCTTCTCCGCGGTGCTGCTCTACGGCCCGCCGGGCAACGGGAAGTCGTCGATCTCGAACGCGGTCTGCCGGGCCTTCAACGATCACATCTTCGTGCCGCATGCGCTGGTGGTCGAGCGGCAGATCATCGTGCTCTACGACCCGACCGTGCACGAGCCCGTGCAGATGAGCGCGCCGGACCCGCTTCCCGGACAGGTGCAGGGGCTGCGCCGCGAGCGCCCCTTCGATCAGCGCTACGTCGCCTGCCAGCGCCCGGCGCTGACCACGGGCGGCGAGCTCACGCTCGAGATGCTCGATCTCTCCTACAACCCCACGGCGCGCGTCTACGAGGCGCCGCTGCAGCTCAAGGCGACCGGCGGCGTCTTCGTGGTCGACGATTTCGGCCGTCAGCGCCAGACGCCGCAGGAGCTGATGAACCGGCTCATCGTGCCGCTCGAGGCGGGGGTGGACTACCTCGCGCTCCAGACGGGCCGGAAGTTCGAGCTGCCCTTCGACGCGCTGGTGATGTTCTCCACCAACATCGCGCCGAAGAGCCTGGTGGACGACGCCGCCCTTCGCCGACTGCGCTACAAGATCCTGATCGACAGCCCGGACAAGGCGACCTTTATCAAGATCCTCGCCTATACGGCCGGCAAGTCCGGGATGGAGCTCTCCGAAGAGACCGTCGAATACATGTTCTTCGAGCTCTACGAGAAAGACGACGCGAAGTACCAGGCCTTCCACGCACGCTGGTTCTGCGACCAGGCCCGCGCGCTCTGCGCCTACAAGGGCGTGAAGCCGGAGCTGACCCCGGACGGGCTCGTGAAAGCCTGGGGCAACCTCTTCACCGACGAATAGGCGCGCCCCTCTCTGCTGCGTCGCGCGCCGGCAGCGCCTGGCGCGGACGCAGGAGCCCGGTCGCCGGGCGCGGCGGCACGGGCGCGGCCAGCCCGCCGAGGACACGCAGCGGATCCGGCACCCGTTCCCTCGGCCCCGATTGCGGGCGGATATAGACGAGCTTCGTCGCCTCCACGAAGACCACCCCGGCCAGCCGCTGCAGATCGAAGCGCCGGCCCACCTGCTCCATGGCCGGCGCCAATCGCAGCCAGAAGCGCTTGTGCGAGGGCGGCATGAAGAGCGCGCCGGAATGGCGCTCGGCGGAGAAGCGGTGCGCCGAGAGGGTGCGCTCGAGCTGGCCGACCGTGTAGGGGCGCCCGAAGCCGAAGGGCGTCCCGTCCCGCCGCGCCCAGAGGCCCGCGCGGTTCGGCACGAGGAAGACGGCGCGTCCCCCGGGGGCGAGCACGCGCCAGATCTCCTCCAGCAGCGCCTGGGGCCGCTCGCAGGTCTCGAGCCCATGCGCGATCACGAGCCGGTCGACGAACTCGGAGGGCAGCGGCCAGAGCGTCTCCTCGCTCAGCACCGAGACGTTCGGCCCCTCATGCGGCCAGGGGTAGACCCCCTGCTGCGCGGGCATGAGGCTCACCACCCGCGCCGCCTCGCCGAGATAGGGGCGCAGGAAGGGGGCGGCGAAGCCGAAGCCCGCGACGCACTGGCCGTGCACATCCGGCCAGAGGCCGCGCAGCCGGTCTGTCAGCACGCGCTGCACCAGCCGGCCGAGCCTGGCCGTGTAGTAAAAGCGCCTGAGTTCCACCACGTCGAGATGCATCACCGGCCTATGCCTGCCTCTGTCGCGGAGCTACTGTCCCCACCAGCCATGGCTTGTGCAAGGGAGCGAAGAGGATGCCCGTTGAGATCGTGACCGTGCCCTGTCGGCGCGACAACTATGCCTATCTCGTGCGCGACACGGCATCCGGCACCGTGGCGCTGGTGGACGCGCCGGAGGCGGCGCCGATCGAGCGCGCGCTGTCCGAGCGGGGCTGGTCGCTCGACCAGATCTGGATCACCCATCACCATGACGACCATACCGCCGCGGTGCCGGCGCTGCGGGCGGGCGCGCGGGTGATCGGCAACACCGAGGACCGCGCCCGGCTGCCGGAGCTCGACACCGAGCTGGCGGAGGGCGACAGCTTCGCATTCGGCGGCACGACGGTCGGGATTGCCGATGTGTCGGGCCATACGATCGGGCATATCGCCTTTCTGATCGATGGCGACGGGGCAGAGCCGGGCGCTGCCTTCACGGCCGACAGCCTGATGGCCCTGGGCTGCGGGCGCGTCTTCGAGGGGACGATGCCGATGATGTGGGCGTCGCTCTCCAAGCTCGCGGCGCTGCCGGACGAGACGCGGATCTATTCCGGGCACAATTACGGCGCGGCGAACGGGCGTTTCGCGCTGTCGGTCGAGCCGGAGAGCGCGGCGCTTCAGGCGCGCGTGGCAGCGATTGCGGAGGCGGACAAGGCGGGCCGGCCGATCGTGCCGGCAAGCCTCGCCGAGGAGAAGGCCACCAACCCCTTCCTGCGCGCGGGCGATCCGGCGGTGAAGGCGGCGATGGGGATGACGAGCGCCGATCCGGCGGAGGTGTTCGCGGAGCTGCGCGCGCGCAAGGACAGTTTCTGACGGCTGGGCTCAACCCTCTCGCCGCGCCCCGCCGCGGGGACCGGCCCCCCCCCCCCCCCCCCCCCCCCCCCCGGCCGGGGGGGCCCCTTGGGGGGTGGGTTTGGGTTGGTGGTGTTGGCGGGGGGTATGGGTGTTTGGGGTGTTTGGGGGGAGTCGGGGGGGTACGGG
>JBCBWF010000659.1:0-1755 GCA_039817245.1 Pseudomonadota bacterium
AGGGCGCCGGCCTCGGCCCGTGCGAAGGCCTGGGCGAGGAGCTGATGCGACGTGCAGGCGACGAGGCCCATGGCGGCCATGAGGCCGATCTCGTGCCAGCCCATGGGCCCGAGCGCGGCCGAGGCGATGCCGAGCGGCGCGGCAACGAGCGAGAGCGCCAGCAGCGTGAGGATCGCGAACAGGCCGTTCCAGAACTGGAGCGCCCAGCGCGCACCCCGCTGGCTCATGACGCGGGTGATGAGCAGGTAGCAGGCGAAGGCGAAGGCGGTGACCAGCGGCAGCGCCGCCTCCGGCCCGAAGGCCGCGAGGTTGGGCCGGAGCACGATCATCGCCCCGGCGAGCCCCACCGCCACCGCCGAGAGCCGCCGCCAGCCGAGCCGCTCACCGAGGATGAGCGCGGAGAGAAGCGTCAGGATCAGCGGCTCGACGAAGAAGATCGCGATGGCATTGGCCACCGGCATCACCGCGAGCGCGCTGTTGATGCAGAAGATCGCGATGCCGAGCAGCGCGCCGGCGACCGCATGGAGCCGGGTCGGCCGGGTCCATTCGCCGAGCATGGCGAGCACCGGCAACAGGAACAGCGACTGCGCGACGAAGCGACCGATGGCGGCCTGGCCGGGGCTCACGGTCTCGGTGAGGAGCTTCGAGAACACGTCGAGCAGTGGCGCCAGCAGCATCGCGGCGGACATGAGAGCGATGCCGGTGGCGGGGGCGTCGAGGGGCTGGGCAAGGGCAGGGCGGGCCATGGCCCTCCTTGCCACCGGCGCGCTCAGACGTCGAGGCTCTCGGCGAAGCGCGCGTTCTGCTGGATGTAGTCGAACCGGGTCTCGGCACGCCGGCCCATCAGCCGCTCGAGGAGGTCGCCGGTGGCCTCCAGATCGTCGATGGCCACGCGCGTGAGCTGGCGGCGGGTGGGATCCATCGTGGTCTCCTTGAGCTGGGCGGCCGACATCTCGCCGAGGCCCTTGAAGCGGCTCGTCTCGATCTTGCCCTTGCCCCCGAGCCCGCTGGCGAGCAGGCGCTCGCGCTCCGCCTCGTCGCGCGCATAGGCCACGCGCCCGCCCTGCGAGAGCCGGTAGAGCGGCGGGTTGGCGAGGTAGAGATGCCCGTTCTCGATGAGCGCGCGGGTCTGGGTGAAGAAGAAGGTCATGAGCAGCGAGGCGATATGCGCGCCGTCCACATCGGCGTCGGTCATGATCACGACCTTGTCGTAGCGCAGATCCTCGTCGCGGTAGCGGCTGGCGAGGCCGATGCCGAGCGCCTGGGTGAGATCGGCGAGCTCCTGGTTCTGCGCGAGCTTGGCGCCGGCCGCCCCCATCACGTTGAGCACCTTGCCCTTGAGCGGCAGCACCGCCTGGGTCTTGCGGTTGCGCGCCTGCTTGGCCGAGCCGCCGGCGCTGTTGCCCTCCACGAGGAAGATCTCGGAGCCCGCGCGGGTCGCCTCTGAGCAGTCCGCCAGCTTGCCGGGCAGGCGGAGCTTGCGCGTGGCGGTCTTGCGCGCGGTCTCCTTCTCGGCGCGGCGGCGCTGGCGCTCCTCGGCGCGCTCGATCACATGGTCGAGGATCTGGCCAGCGGTGCGCGGATCGGCGGCGAGCCAGGTGTCGAAACGGTCGCGCACGGCCCCCTCCACCAGCCGCGCGGCATCGGCCGTGGCGAGCCGGTCCTTGGTCTGGCCCACGAATTCGGGCTCGCGCAGGAAGACCGAGATCATCGCGGAGGCGCCGCCGGTGAGATCCTCGCGCGTGATCTCCTTGG
>JBCBWF010000243.1:0-7888 GCA_039817245.1 Pseudomonadota bacterium
AGGGGACGGAGGATGCCCGCGAAGGCGCACGCGGGCTCAATCGAGACCGTCACCGTCTTGCCGAACACGGTGGCCGTCGGGGACGCAGGGCAGCTCCCCGCATCGCCCGTGAAGTCGAGGCCCCCCGCCACGTCGATTGCATCCTCAGGGAGCTGCGACCCTTCGAGGCCCGGAGCCTCCGGCCAGTTCTGAACCTGCACGTCCATCTCGTCGGGAAACTCGACTTCGGCGGGAGCGACGTTGACGGTCGTATCGACGTTCACCGTCACGTCGCCCGAAGCCGCGATCTCCGCCGTGGTCGTGGTCTGGGCGGAGCCGTTACCCGTGGTGTCGGAGGTCACGCCGACAGCCTCACCGACCGCCTGGGGCGTCTCCGCGATCGGTCCCACATAGTCCTCCGGGACCGGCACCGGCTCCCACACGTCGTCCATGATCGGCAGATCACCGATGTTCCGGCCGGTCGTGGCGGTGTCGAGCGTGCCGATAGGGGGAAACCAGTTCTCGGGGTCGTTCAGGTGGTCATCGAGCGCGGCAATGTCGGCTGGGTCGTAGTCCTCGCGCTCGATGTCAGCGAGGCACGCGAGGTCGCCCTCCTCGCAGGCGCCAGAGGCGGGCCCGGTGCCATCCGGCTGCATGACGTGGTCCCAATAGTAGGGCCACGCGCCCGAGCAGGTGGAGCCGGCCGGCTGATCGAAGCCCTGGCGGCCGTAGCGCGCGGATCGGTAATAGCCCGGCACGCTCGGCACGCCGCCGTCCGTCGACCAGAGGGAGAAGGCTTGATACTGCTCCGGGTCGCCGTTCAGCGCGCACGGCATGTTCGTGTATTCCGCCACCGGCTGCCCGCCCGCACAGGAACCCGTCTGGCTCTGGCATTGCGGGTAGTAGGGGGAGCCCCCGTCGCCCAGGCCGTCAGGCCACATCAGCGAGGCCAGAACGCCGAGAGGACCGGACGCCTTGGCCGCAGCTCCCGCCAGCTTCGCGGGGTTCACACGGCCGGTCCAGGAGCGGGACGTAGGACCATCGGGCCCGTCGTAGAGAACAAGGGCGTTCGAGCCCTGGCGAATGCCTGTCGTGCGGCCCCCGTTCTCAAGAGTCACCTCGAAATAGGTGGCATCGGTGAAGGTCTGCGAGGTCGCAGGGAGAGGCACGGCCAGCGCCACCAGAAAGGCGACGGCGCATGTGGATAAAGTCCAGCTCGGGCCACCTCCGATCCTTGGCGTCTCCGGTGTCCCGAGCTGGACTTTACCCACAGGCTTGCACCCTTCTGCCGGCGCCGGCCTCACGAGAGCGCCAACCAGGTGGCGAACAGAACGACCGCCAGCACCCAGACGGACGGGTCGAAGGTCACAGGGTCCATCACAGAGCCCCCCCTTGTTCGGCCTCGTCTTCCTCCGGCGGGAGGGCGTCGAGGAGCAGTTGAAAGGTATCGTCGTCCAGCTCGGCCAGCTCATCGGGCGGCGGGAGCTGATCGGGGTCGAAGCCGTCAGGATCGAGCGCCAGATCGGCCACCGACCAGGCGCGGCCGAAGAGCTGATCGCGGAGCCATCGCAGCATCACCAGCGCCCCAGCTCGTCCTCGGAGTAGTTCTCCGCGTCGAAGTCGTCGCCGTCGTACTCGATCACGTCGGTGCCCCAGGCGTAGCCAGACGCATCGGCCAGCTCGTCGGGGGAGAAGGCGCCCGCGAGGAGCGCGGAGGAGGCGCCGGCCGTGGCGGCCGTGGCGACACCCACGGACGCCTTGTTCTCGGCCAGGGCGTCGCGCCAGGCGTCGGCCCGCTCCCGGCCCTTGGTCCGCTTCGAGCCGGTGATGCGGCCCTTCGCGTTGCGCTGGAACGGCGCCAGATACTCGGCAAGGCCATCGTAGTCCTCAGGCTGGGTGGCAGCGAGCGCGGTCAGCTCCCGGCGTTCACGCCAGGACAGACCGTCGCGTTCGGCTTGGGAGCGGGCGCCAGGAACGAAGCCGTCTCGCCTCTGCTGACGAGCCTTCGCGATTGGCAGGACGACGCCGAAGAGGAACGCCAGCCCCGCCAGCACCACGAGCTGCGGCCCGAGTTCCTGGACGAGGAGAAGGCCCGTGTCCTTGAGCGCATCGGCGACGATTTGGCCGGGATCGGGCTGGGTGAGTTGGAAGGGTCGCAGCATCGAGCATGGACCGAAGGTGCCCGGCCCCAGCGAGGAGGGGCCGGGCGCCGACGCGCCTCAGAAGGCGCGGCGGATGTAGCGGAACGCGGCGGCGGCGCCCATCACGGTGAGGGCGGCGACACCCACGGCGACGACAGCGGCGGTGCCATCGGTGATGGCGGTGACAGCGGCGGAAACGTCCATGAGTTCTCTCCTGGTTGGACGTGGAGGGAACGACAGGAGCGACGACCGAGACCGCGAGGCCCTGAAACGGGTTCAGAAGGTGCGGCGGATGATCCGGATCACGAAGGCGATGGCGAGCAGGTAGATGGATGCTTCCAGGAGCTGCGCGACCTCAGCCTCGGTCATGTCGCGATTAACCCGCTTTCGCGGGGTTCGGGCCGGCCGGCTTCATGCCGTCCGCGATCCGGTCGAGGCGCATCCGCATGGCGAACGCCAGGCCCTCATACTGGTCGGTGACGAAGCTGGACGGGCTCACCTCGTAGGTCTCGCCCACGGGGTAGGCGAGCTTCTCGTCGTCAAGCCGGAGCTTGAAACGGAGGTTGTAGTCCTGGTTCTGGAAGAGGACCGTGGCGAGCTGAGTGCAGATCGTGCGCTCCTCGCCCTCCTTGGTCGTGAACGTGCGCGATTCCGGTTCCGCGATGACGCGAACTTTCATGGTCGGCTTTCCTGTTCTGGTGCGTAACGGTTTGAGCAACACCAGAAACGCGGGCTCACGCTGCGGTTGCAACCCCCGGATTACTTGCGCAAATGCAACGCCGCATTCTCGCCGTCTTTGCGGACCGTCAGGAGAAAGACCAGATCGCGTTCGCTGTTGTCGACGCCTTCGACATTGAAGATACCAAGGCGCTTCGTCTTCGAGCCCTGAACCACCAGCTCTTTAAGGCCGGACAGCACAACAAGGTCGCCGGAGGACACATCGACGGACGTGGTAACGGATTGCGTCTCGAATACGGGATTTTCGGCAACACCCGTGCCCGAAATGGTGCTGACTTCGAGCGTGATGTCGATACGGACTTGACCGTTCGGAAGCGGGGTCGGGACCGCCTCGATCACAACGCCCACATCGCGATACGCGACTTCGAGCCCTTCGGAGCCGGCATCGCCTCCCGCCGGGACGCCGGCCAAGATCGGAACGGACTGGCCCGACACGAACCGGGCCGGCTCACCTGGCCGAACCGTGACGGACGGCCGAGAAACGACACGCGCCCCGAAGATCGAGACGAACCGCTCGACCGCAAGCTCGACGGTGCGCGACGGCGTAGAGCTGCCGGCCCGCACGGTGACGTGCTGGCCCAGATCGACGGACGCCGCCGCCTCGATCCCGAACCCCTCGGAGAAGGACGACGCGACCGAGAGGAAGGCAGCATCGACCCGCATGTCACCGACCGGAAGGAAGAAGTCCGAGAACTCCGACGCGGCGCGGGCGACAGCATCCGAGCTGCCGGTCAGCCAGACCACGGCCGACCCCGGATCGGGCCGGAACCCGACGCCGGGATACGTGTCGCGCATGACTTCGAGCGCGACCGGAGAAATGCCCGACGAGCTGACGGGGACGGCCGCGTGATCGAGGCCCGACAAGAGCGGCAATAGCGCCTCCGAGCTGGGCGCGTCGGACACCAAGAACGACCGCCCCCGAACCTCGATCACGTCGCCGGCCACCCCGACCCCAGCAAGAATCGAGCGCACGTCCTCCGCGCGCAGATCGGCGGGAAGCGGCGCGACGGACGGATTCGCCAACTGGCCAAGCACGGCCGCCAGCGTTACGTCGGAGCCCGGATCGGTTTCGAGCGTGAAGGTTTGAGCACCTGCCGGGTCGGTTCCAGGAAGCCCGGCGGGCGGCGGATAGCCATATCCCTCCGCATCGCCGGGCGTTCCACCCGACAGCACGAGCGTTCCCCCCCGCACCACAGTCTCGACCTCCAGGCGGCGAACCGCCGCGATGAAGGCGGCAAGCACGAGCTGAGGGTCGCGCTCCGAGACGTGGACGGATACCCGCGAGCTGGGCGGGACCGTGCAGGCGACGGAGCCGCCGAGCGCGGTGGCGACGACCAGCTCGGCGGCTTCGCACACCGGGACGGAGGACACCGAGACGGGACCAGACCCGTTCAACGGCAGCTCCTCGCCGCGCAAGAACAGCTCGACAACCTCACTCGGCGCCGCGTCGGTCGGTACACCGAACGTCTCGACCGGACCACGGATAGAAGCGGCGGGGACGGCGTGGGGCTCCGGGAAGGGCAGGGGCGCGCACGCCCCCACCAGGGTCAGGCCGCCAACAGAAGCCGCTCGAAGAGCGCCGGCGATGGTTCGACGCACGCCGGACGCGCCTCGATCACGCGGAGGATCGGCACGACGCGCCGTTCCTGGCCCGCTGGCTTCGTGGCAATGTCGATCATCGCCATCGCCATCAGCTCCTTGCGGTGCCGGTAGAAGGTCCGCCGTGCGAGAACGCCGCGCAGATCGGCACCGTCCTTCCAAAGCAGATACGTCGCCCGCAGATAGTGCGGCAGGTCGTTGACCTTGTGGTCCGTGAGTTCGACAGAGGGTGCGATTTCCATTTTCTCGATCCAGGCTCGATTCAGCATCAGCGAAGTTTCGGCATTCCATCTTTCGAGCGTTCCTAGATTATAGCGCACAAGCTCACGATGACGAAAGAGGGCTTCAGCTCGGACATGGCCGTTCGCTAATGAGTGTAGCTCGTCGTGAAAGCGCGGATTGCAGCGGAGTGGACGTTTCTTCAACTCCTGCGCTTTCGCGTAGAACTTGAAGGACGAATACTTGGACCCTTTCGGTTTCTCTCCTGGCTTGATCGTCAGCCCGAATATCAGCGATGCCATTCCGTCATCGAAATGGCCGCGCCCTCTATATCGGACGTGACACGTTTCCGACATTGCCCGTAGCCAAAGGCGCACGTCGTCTTCATTCCCCACGTAATACGAGAAGGTGCAATCGACACGGGCGATCTTTACATCACCCGTCGCGATAGCATGATTAGCCTTCTCGCATTCAGCCAAATCGAGCGCAGCCTTTACGGTCTGATACGTCATTCGCACCAGTCGCCAAATGTCATCTGTCCCAATGACATTCTGCCCCGTCAAATACTTCACCGGATTGCCGGATATCCGCATACGCCGCGCTATTACTTGAACGGTTAGTCCCGCGTCGAATGACCCCTTTACCTGGACGTGCCTATTAAATGCGGGCTCGATCATTCCCGTCCGCCAATCACGCCGCAAATAGCAATCCCCGACGGGCGGCCCTTCATATGGGAACGATATGGACAACCAGTCGATCACAGGGGGCGTCTCCGTGCGGCCCGCGTCGGGATGCCCGCCGCCGCTTGCGTCTGAGAGGTGAAGGCCAGGTTGCAGAGCGAGAACAGAACCAGCTCGGTGCGAACGGCACCGGAGACCAGCTCCCCAGCCATCGCCCGAAAGCGGCCCCGCAGTTCGAGCATCCGAGACAGGCACGACTCGACCGGGTGCAGCTCACCATACCGGGCTTCGGGGTCGTTCCAGCTCCACGCGATCACCAGCACGTCGGCCCGCCGATGCGGAACGCCCCAGTCCGTCCACCACAGCTCCGAAGAGGCGTCACGAGCGACGGCCTGCACGAAGAGCTGCACCCGGATCGGCATGGCTTCGAGCGGCGGTGCGACGGGGGGGATCACCAGCATGGACACCCCCGGCGGACGGGCCAGGAGTGACACCCGTGGCACAGATGTGCGGTGTGACTAACCGCACAAGTCGGCCCGCACGCGCGCTCGCGCGCTCCCGCCTTCGGCGGGCGCACAGCACGCGCGCGGTCCGCCTCACTGGTCAAGATCGGCACGGGGCTCGTCCTCCATCGCCATGAACACGATGGCCTGCCCGAGGATCAGGGAGGCGAGGAGCAGACGGCCGTGCCAGGGCTGGGGCCAGCTCGGGGGCAGGGATCGGTGTCCGCGAGGAAGACGCGCCGTCAGCCCGGAGCGGTCAACCAGGCCGGCGAGGTTCGAGCAGCGGTGGACAAGATGGACCGCATCCAGGATGAGCTTGCGCGGATCGGGACCGCCGCCGATGGCTTGCAGCCAGATCAGATCGGCCTGGGTGATGCCGACCAGGAACTTCAACGAAGGCCAGCCGTCGTCGGTCAGCTCGACCGCGACCACCTTCTCGAACACGCGCAGATCGAGGGCCATCAGCTCACCCCCGAGCTGCGGTCAGCCCTTCTTGGGATCGGAGAGCGGAAGCGTGCCCTGCCCGTGCTTGCGAACGTAGTCACGCATGAAGTCGCGAAGCACCTGGGAGCCCGTGCGATCCTGCGCGCGGC
The DNA here is from genome assembly GCA_039817245.1 of Pseudomonadota bacterium. GTDB lineage: Bacteria > Pseudomonadota > Alphaproteobacteria > Rhodobacterales > Rhodobacteraceae > Thermohalobaculum. The sequence goes on from JBCBWF010000243.1 coordinate 6,453, forward strand.
AAGCGGCGAGAAATGCCTGTCGAAGTTCATCGTCCACCTGGAAGTTCATGAAGCGCCCTGCGGCCATGTTGTAGCTTCCTTGTAGAACGATTGTCCCCGGCGCGGTCAACCATTGCCGCGCCCCGCTACACACAACGCCCAGGGTTTCCCCGCGCCGTCAACAACTGACCCCCCCGACCGCAAGGTTTCGACCATAGCCGCCGGCAAGGTCAGCCGGCGGACACCGTCAGAGACCGCGTAGGACCGCCCCAGGAGGGCAAGCACGGTCAGGCATGGGGGGGGAGGGCCTTCGACTTCGAGAACGCCGTCAGAGGGCAGCTCTCCGCCCGCCATGGCCGCGAAGGTGGACCGCAGCCCCCACATGCAGAGGATGAACAGCCCCGCCGCCGCCGGCAGGGCCAGGAGGAGGGGCCAGGGTATCCGCTGCTCGACCGTGTGCTGGGAGGCGGACTTGTAGTGCTTGAAGAGCTTCTTCGGAAACCGGAAGTTGCGGCGCTTCGCCGTCAACCGAGACTGGCGCGGGTTCGGCTGCGGGTTCACCGAATACCACTCGGAGACCGTCGAACGCTTGAGGCCGAACGGCCGGTAGAGATGCACATGCCGCTCGACCAGAGGGTGAATGTGCGTGTCGATCAGCATGGGCCCTTGCGTGATCAGGTAGAAGTCGAGCCCGTGGTGCCGGTGCGTCTCGAAGCCCTCGATCCAGGGCGGGACGGCCGACATCGGGTTCCGGCGCGGGAAGTTGCGCTGGCACTCGTCCAGGAAGAACACCGAGTGATCGGGCAACTCACGCCACTTCCGGATGCCTTCATCCGTGATCCACTGGATCTGATCGGGCGCCGCCTCGACCTGGAGCTGGTCAATGTTGTGATAGATGCGCCGGCCCGTCGCGACATACTTCTCGACGAGCTGCTGGACGCTCCACAGCGTCTTGCCGGCCCCAGGCGTGCCCGTGACCAGGACGATGCTCACAGGATACGGAGCTTCTTGATCGCCGCCATGGTCAGACGGACGGTGTAAGCCGACATGACGATGTTAACCGCCGTGGGAAGGCCGGCCAGCGCGGCGATGCCGTAGAGAGGGCCCATGGCCCCGAGCTGCGTGTCGATCCGGCTTTCGAGCTGGCCGAGGAGCGTATCGACGCCGGCGAAGGTGACGACGCCGATACCGAGGCCAGCGACCGCCGCGCGCATCGCCCCCCCGATCAGGGCGCCCGTGATGAGCGGTGCCGCCATTAGGTCCGGAAGCCTCCCATGATGATCCCGCCGGCCGCGAGGCTGGCGATGATGAGGACGAGGGGACGGAGGATGCCCGCGAAGGCGCACGCGGGCTCAATCGAGACCGTCACCGTCTTGCCGAACACGGTGGCCGTCGGGGACGCAGGGCAGCTCCCCGCATCGCCCGTGAAGTCGAGGCCCCCCGCCACGTCGATTGCA
>JBCBWF010000626.1:0-2060 GCA_039817245.1 Pseudomonadota bacterium
CAATCCAGTTAAGTTTCTCACTGGTCAAAACGTCATCGGAACGGATGACGCATGGCAGCTCGTGCGATTGACTTACGCGGCGGTCTGTAGGGCGCTTGAATTGCCGGCGTCAGAAATTGCGGATAAGGCAATCTCTGATGGAAACGTAAGAATACGCCGCGCCGATTGCACGTTTCTCTATCACGTCGGGACGGATGAAGACGCGCGGATATGGATGCGCGGCATGGAACAGTGTTGCAATATCAAGTTTCGCGGCCGGGGCCATTACGATGAGGGCATGAGCTGCCTGCTATTTGGCGTCAATATCGTTCCGGGTGAGAAGCCGAAAGGCTCTCGGTATTCGTCGTTCAAGTTCTATCTGAAATCGGACGAGCTGAAAAAGCGGCCATTACGTGCGCCGGCTTGGGCGATGGCGGAGCTGTTGGAATTGGCTCACGGCCATGTTCGGGCGGAAGCCCTGTATAGACTTCCTGAGCTGGAAGCATATAATGCGAGTTGGTTGCACCAATGGGACGACACTACACCGCTTCGGCTAAATCGTGCGTGGATGGAAAAGATGGAAATTGCTCCGGAAGTCGAGCTTACCGACGAAATGTTCCGCAAGCTGCCTCGGCATCTCGTCGCGACCTATGTGCTTTGGAAGGACGGTCACGATCCGCGAACGCTGATGCCTCGGCCGACGTTCTACCGGCATCGCAAGGCGCTCTTGGAGTTCGGGATCGACATCGCCACGCCAGGGACCGGTGCGGCCCCGCGAACGGTGGTCCCGGTGCTGCGAGTGATCGAGGCCAGGCCCGCCTGCCTCGAACGTGGCCCCGAGCTGTTCAGGCGCTTGCTCTTGGTGGCCTAGCGCTTCTGGGCTGCGCTCCGGTGGAGTTGCCCGGGCTGGGCCTCGCGGATGGTAGCTCGCGGGGTCCGGCCTTCACGTTCTCCGCGCCGGGCACTGCGGAGCCTGACGAGATCGTCACTCAGTTCCTCGGTGGCGGGTCGATCCCGGTGCGCGGCGGCGGTCCGGTGTCGGTCACAGGAGCGTCGGTCTGCGATGCTGCCGAGCAAGTTCTGGGGCTTGCCCTCGGGGCGTCCTACTCGTGTACGGTGCCGCCCTCGTCCATCGTCTCGGTCTATGTCGAGCAACAGGACGCGCAGTCTGTCCTTGCCGCTTTTCTGGCGGCCGTCGACCGGCTCGGCGTCCAGATCGAGCGCGAGGGCGGGTCTATCGTGCTGTCAGGGGGTCGGGCTGGTGAGGCCGAGGGGTATGGGTTTCCCCAACCCCCCGGCACTCCCGGGGCTGTTCCGGCTGGCGTCCAAACCTTTACGCTGGAAAGCACCGCTGAGGGGGCCGAGATAGCCTTTCGCGACGCGCTCGTCACCCTGCCAAATCCGACTGTGACGCGACTGCCTGGGCGGGTAGCTGCCTCTGAGGTCTCCGAGCTGCTTGATGCGGCCGGTGTTGAGGCGGCCGTGCTGGACCTGCGCGACGGTGTGTATGTGGTCGCGAGCCGCGATCTCGGTGGGCTCGTTGAGGCTGTGGTCGGTGGGCTCGATTACGTCGCGGTGCCGATCTCCAGCTCGGGTGCCTCGGCCGTCGCTCTCGAGGTCATGTCTGAGACCTATCCGGCGGTGACGTTTCGGGCCGATCCGGACGCGGCGCTTGTGTGGCTCTCCGGGCCTACGGGTGCGGTCGTGGGGGCGGCCAAGGAGTTCCGGCGGCACCTGCTCCCTGTCGGTGATCTGCGGATAGACGCCGCGTTCGTCTCGGTTTCTCGTGGTTCGATGCGGTCGGCTGAGGCGTCGGGGCGGTTCCGGCTTCTCGGGGGTGACGGGTTGCTTCGCAGCTCGGTCGCTCCGGGCTTCGGCAGCTTCGAGCTGGTGGTCGATGAGTTCGCGGAGCTCGCGGGCGGCGCGGTGGTCTCGCGGCCCTCGGTCACGGCCCGTCCTGGCCAGGAGGCGCGGTTCGTCTCGGGCCAGTCGGTGCCGGTGGTTGTCGAGCTGGAAGACAGCGAGGACGGGGATCGCTCGGAAGTTGAATATCGGGATACCGGCGTCGTGGTTACGGCCCG
>JBCBWF010000415.1:0-4462 GCA_039817245.1 Pseudomonadota bacterium
GCGATCAGGGCAGGCTGATCCGCCGCATCACACCGTCCTTCAGCACGAGCCAGTGGCGCAGCGCAGCCGCCACGTGCAGCGCCATGACGACCGCGATCGCCAGCCCCAGCGCCCCGTGCGACCAGTAGAGGACCTTCGAGAGCGCCGGGTCCTTCCCGATCAGCCCCGGCATCTTCATGTCGAAGAATTCCACCGGGAAACCGCCCGCCGCCGTCGCCAGCCAACCGAGCACCGGCATCGCGAAGAGAAGCGCGTAGAGCACCCAGTGCGTGGCAGCCGACACCGCGGCCAGCGGCGGCGAGAGCGAGGGATGCGCCGCCGGCGCGCCTGCAACGAGGCGCACTGCCAGCCGCAGCGTCATCAGCCCCAGGATCAGCACGCCCGCGGTCTTGTGATACTTGTAGACGAGATTGGTGACCTCGATCCCGAAAGCGCTCTTCAGCCCGTCGAAGCCATAGGCCCAGAGCACCAAGCCGCCGAGAAGGGCTGCGAAAACCAGCGCCGCGATCAGCCAGTGCAGCAGCCGCTGCAGCAGCCCGTACCGTGCCATGTCGGTGAAGCTCCCCCGCATCGCGAACCCCCTCAGGCCGCCGCCTGCTTCTCGAACTCGCAGACGCAGAGCATGTCGCCATCGGCGAAGCGCATGGTCTGCACCCGCGGGCGCAGGGCCTCGCTGAGCTCTGCGATGGGCGCGAGGTTGAGGCCGGTCTTGCCCGAGCCGAGCACGATGGGGGCAACCATCAGGTGCAGCTCATCGACCATGCGGCCATTGATGAAGCGCGCCAGCGTCTCCGCCCCGCCCTCCACAAGGAGGCGGATATAGCCCCGCAGCGCCAGCGCCGCGATCATGGCATCGGGCGCGATATGCCCCGTCCCGTCGCAGGGCAGGACCAGCTGCTCGGTGCCCGGCGGTGTCTCGCGCCCTTCGCAGGTGATCACGATCACCGGTGCCGCGTCGTCGCGGAGCAGCGCCAGATCCGCCGGCATCCGGCCGTTGGGGTCGATCACCACGCGCGCCGGGTTGGGCCCGGGCACGTGGCGCGTGGTCAGCTGCGGATTGTCCGCGATCGCCGTGCCGACACCCACGATCACCGCATCGACCCGCGCGCGGATCCGGTGCAGATGCCCGAGCGCCTCCTGACCGTTGATGTATTTCGACGCCCCCGTCGGCGTCGCGATCCGCCCGTCCAGCGACTGGCCGAGCTGGCCAATCACCGCCGGACGGTTCGCGGGACTGCGCCGGCGGCAAAGCCGGGCGAGCGCTGCGTCCGGATCGTAGCCGGTGACGACCTGCCGGCCGATCCCCTCTGCCCCGATGAACATCGCATCCGTCCTCCCGCAAGTCTCGAGGCGCCATGACCGACGCCCCATCAACGCTCGCATCACACGAGTGTTCCCGTTCTTTGATATCAGCCTGCCCCGGACGGGTTGGCTGCGGGTCGCGCCGGTCGCTCACGCCATGGTTGTGCGCGGAACCACCCGGCTATGTATGCCGTGGCGATCAGGATCAAGAAACCGCCAAGATTGACCGAAGCGACCGTCAGCATGGAGCGATCCATGAGATCGAGCATCCAGCCGCAGATGATCGCCATCGGGATGGAAACCACGAAGACCGCAAGGCTCTGTGTGCCCACTTTCCGGACGATCGGCACCGTGCGCAGGAAGCCCGTGGTCGTGCTCGCGGCCCGCCTCTGCGGCCCCAGCGCCGACCAGGCCAGGAGCACGAGACAGACGAGATGCGCGATCTGCAGAAGCCCGATCCAGCGCGCGCCCACAAGCGGTATGGTCTGCACGAAGAAGCGGTCGAGCGCGGGCAGCGCCCAGTGGATCTCCTCCACATAGGCGTAAGGAACGGTCAGCAGCGCCACCGCGCCGAGCACCCAGCACACCCGCCGCCCCGGCGCGCCGGGTGCGCGGAACCCTGTGGTCAGCTTCACCCCGCCGGGTCCCACGATCACCCAGGCGAGATAGGCGAGCGCGAGGAAGTGCACGAACCGCAAGCCCCCCTGCCAGGTCTTCCACCAGAGCGGCTTCAGCACCGCCCGCGTGTCCCAGAACACCGCCCCGCCCCAGTCGCCGGGCCAGTAGCCGGTCATCCAGGCGTAGAGCTTGTGCCAGGCGAAGGGCATGCTGAGGAGGAGCACGGCAATCGCTGTCCAGATCAGCCAGCGGCGCACCGGCGGTGCGGGCAGCCACCCGATCCCGAAGGCGAAACCCGTGAAGAACACGAGCTGCCAGCCGAAGGGGTTGAAGAACCAGGTCTGCGTCCCGCCGGGATTGGGGCTGCCGGGCAGGTTCAGGAACAGGAACGGCTCGCCGAGCGGGGCCAGCATCGCCCAGATCCCGACGATGGACTCGTCCCCCCGCCCCGCCAGCCTCGCCAGCCCCGCGAGATTGGCCAGCACCCAGAGGCCCACCACGAAGATCGCAACGCCCGCGCGCCCCGAGACACGATGCACCAGCATCACCACCGGGATCATCGCCAGGATCACGAGATACATCGGCAGAATGTCGAAGAGCCCGGTGATCCATGTCAGCGTCAGCAGCCCCATGAGCGCGACGCCCGTGTTGCTGAAGAGCGCTTCCGTATAGGGCCGGAAGAGGTAGTTCACGTCCGGCGAGCCGACCCCGTGATGCTGGATCGCGAAGGCAATGGTCGCCGAGACCAGGAAGATCCCGATATGCGCCCAGTAGACCTGCCACACGCGCCAGGCGATCCGCGCCATGCCCGGCACGAAACCGCGCTTCAGGAACAGCGCCCCGAAGGCCAGCGACGAGGCAAAGCCCGAGCAGAACACGAAAATCTCGGTCGCGTCCGAGAAACCGAAGCGCGCCGGGATCCAGAGCGTCCAGGTGTTTCCGGGGATGTGCGCGCAAAGGATGATGAACATCGCAATGCCGCGGAAGAAGTCGAGCCGCAGATCGCGCGGCTTCTTGCCCGGCGCGCCGGGGGGCGCTGCCGCGGGCTTCGGCGGTGGCTCGGCACTGCTCGCGCCGGCGCCATGATCGATCTGTCCCTGCACGTTCATTCCGCGGCGATCTCCGCGGCACGCGCCCGCGCGACGGCGGCGCGGCGGCGCGCGGTGAAGCCGTCCTCGGCGCCGCGGCGCGTCGCACGGGCGCGAAGTTCGTCCTCCGTCTCCGCCCAGCGCCCGGCGCGGAGCCCCGCCTCGATGGTCAGGCGGGAGAACACGTCGCGCTGCGCATGGCTTCCGCCGATACGCGAGAGCGCCGGGCGCGCCGCGCGCAGATGCTCGAAGGCGAGGCCATACTGACCGCAGCGAAAAGCGGCGAGCCCGGTCGCGCAGGGAAGCCCTGCAACGGCCGCGACCTCATGCATGTCATGGTCCGCCCGGGCGGCATCCTCGGCGAGCCGCGCGACCATCCGGTCGCCCGCCTCCCTCCGCCCCGCCCCGTTCAGCGCGAGGAGATAGTGCAGATCGGCGAAGACCACACAGCCCGGCTCCACCCGCGCCTCGGCGAGATCGGCCAGCTCCTCCCAGCGATCCCCCACATTCGCGCCCTCGATCTCGAGGCGCGACAGGAGCGACGCGGCATTGGAGATGTCGCGATAGTCATCCGTCCGCTCCACCCGGATCTTCTCGTCATAGAGCGCGAAGACGGCGTCCAGATCGCCGCGGTCGAGATGGAAGAGCGCCAGATGCCACCAGACATGCCCGCCGAAATTGTTGCAGTGCTGCCAGGCGCCCCGCCGCGCCTCCAGCCAGGCGAGGCCATGTTCGGCCTGCCCGGTCATGTCGAAAACATGCGCCACCGCATGCAGGCCCCAGGCGTCGTCGTCCACGCGATCGAGCCCGGCGCGCCCGGCCTCCTCGGCCTCGCGATAATGCCCGTTCTCCTCCAGCGCGAAGGCATGGCAGCCGAGCAGATAGCCGTGCCAGGGATCGGCGCCGTCTGCGGCGATGATCGCCGGCGCGCTCTGCCCCAGCATGCCCCTGCGATCGCCGAGCACAAAGCGGATGGCATGATCGAGCTTGAAGATCAGCAGATCCCGCGGCGCCTCCTGCAAGTAGGCCGCCAGCCGGGTGGCCGCGACCGACGGGCGCCCCGCGATATAGCTCGCCAGCGCGAACCGCACCGCAGAGAGGCGCGCCGCTGCGGGCTGGGAGCACCGCGCAGCTGCAGCATCCGCGCCCGCCAGCGCCTCGGTCGCGGGAGCGCGCAGTTCGGAGCGGCCGAGCAGCAGCAGGAAGAGCCCTTTCACCGCATGGGCCAGCGCAAAGTCCGGCGCAGCCTTCAGCACACGGTCCAGATGCGCAGGGGTCTCGCGGCCATGGGCCAGGAACGCGCGAACGCAATCCGCCCAGTCCTCAGCCGCTTCCGGCGGCAACCCAGCCGTCGACGCTGCCTCGATCTCCGACATGTAGCATGACCTCCGCCTCTGACCCGACACCGGCTATACATGCGAATATGCAGTTTCCGGCGTCATCGATGCGGCCAC
>JBCBWF010000643.1:0-1894 GCA_039817245.1 Pseudomonadota bacterium
CCGTCGGCACGAGCAGCACGCCGAGCACGAATTCCCGGATCGTCCGCCCCTTCGAGATCCGCGCGATGAAGACGCCGACAAAGGGCCCCCAGGCCAGCCACCACACCATGTAGGTGAGCGTCCAGTCCTGGAACCAGTTCTCCACGCGCTCGTCGAAGAAGGTGAAGGTGGCGAAGCCATGGGTGAAGGCGTTGGCGAGATAAACGCCGAAGCTCTCCACGATGGAGTTCATCAGATACGCCGTCGGCCCCACCAGGATGATGAAGGCCAGCAGCGCCCCCGCGATCCCCATGGCCAGGTTCGACAGAAGCGCCATGCCCGAGCCGAGATCCACCGCCAGCGGCGGCAGGTAGCAGGCCACGAGCAGCACCAGCACCAGGAGCACGAGGCCCGCGCCCGCGCCGTCGCCGCCCACCAGCACATCCACCCCGTCCGCCACCTGGAAGACGCCCATGGCGATCGAGCCCGCCACGCCGATGGCGATCGCCACGATGGAGAGGAAATCCGCCACCCAGCCGAGCGCTACCGCCCAGCGCTCGCGCGGGAACTCCGCAACGAAAGGCGCACTCACCAGCAGCGGACAGCCGCGCCGGAACCCGAAATAGGCGATGGCCAGCGCCGTCGAGCCATAGATCGCCCAGGCATGCAGGCCCCAGTGGAAATTCGTGATGAAGAGCGCGTGCTCCGCCGCCATGGGCGCGGGCTCGAAATCATGCGCCAGCGCGAAATGGCCGAGCGGCTCGGCGGCCGCCCAGAAGAGCAGCCCCACCCCCATCCCCGCGGCGAACAGCATCGTGAGCCAGCTGATGGTGGGAAATTCCGGCCGGTCCTCGTCCCGCCCCAGCCGGATGTCGCCGCAGCGCGTGAAGGCCAGCACGAAGCAGAGCACCAGCATCGCGCTCACCGAGATCATGATGAACCAGGCGCGGCTGGTGAAGAGCTGGCCCACCACCGCCGACGCGCCCGCCACCAGCCCGGCCGGGTCGATCACGCCCCAGGCGGCGACCACCGCGATCAGTGCGAGGGAGAGGCCGAGCATCGCGGTCTGAGACGTCATCGCAGGCCCTCCGCGCCCTCGGCCGCGGAAGCGAAATCGCCGCCGCAGCCTCATCAGCTTAGGGTCTCCGCGCCCCGCCTGTCGACCCGCCTCACACCCGCGGCGCCCGCCCGTGGCCAAACACCGCCCTTTGGCCAAACGCTGCGCGATGCCGCCCAATCTGATGAAGATCTCGCCACTTGACCCTGCGAAGCGAGCGTCGCTAGCATCAGTTCGCACAACGAGCGGCCAGAAGGCCGGCGGCCCGGGCCGGGCATCCCGCCCGGGCGACGACAATCGAAAAAGCACAACGCGGGTGCGCCACGGCCCGTGCAACAGGGGATCGAGATGAAGCATTTGCTTGGGGCGGCCTGCATTGCCGCCATGACGGCTGCGGCCGGCACGCCGGCGCTGGCCGGAAAGGCGGAGGACACGCTCCGCATCGCGTTCGACCGGGAGCTCGAATCCCTCGACAACTACTTCAACACCGCGCGCGAGGGCATCATCATCTCGCGCATGGTGTGGGACGGACTGCTCTACCGCGACCCCTACACTTTCGAGTACAAGGGCAATCTCGCCACCGAGTGGGAGTTCGTGGACGATACCACGATGGAGTTTACGCTCCGCGAGGGCGTGAGCTTCCACAACGGCGAGCCCTTCGACGCCGATGACGTGGTCTACACGCTCAACTGGATCTCGAACCCAGAGAACGGCGTGAAGGTCCAGCGCAACGTCAACTGGATCAAGGAAGCCCGCAAGGTTGACCAGTACACGGTCGATGTGGAAATGAAGCGCCCGTTCCCGCAGGCCTTTGAATTCCTGTCGGGTCCGATCACGATCTATCCGAACGAGTACTAC
>JBCBWF010000673.1:0-1640 GCA_039817245.1 Pseudomonadota bacterium
TCGATCAGCGCGAAGAGACGGCCGTTATAGGTCGAGCCGATCACCACCTCGCCGTCGGCGAGGCGCTGGGGCGTCTCGGCGCCGGCCGACCACCAGATCGTCTCCGACTTGATGCTGTCGAGCTTGGCGAAGGCCTTGGCGAGGCCCTCATCGGTCTCCAGCACGTCGTAGATGTCGTCCTTGGCCACGCCCGAGCAGAGCAGCGCCCATTCGAGGTTGTTGATCGGGCGCTTCTCAAGGCTGCGCTTGCCGGGGAAGGCTTCCAGGTCGAACACGTCGCAGACATCGTCCGGGGTCTTGCCGCCCCAGGCGTCCACATCCGTGCGGTAGCCGAAGGTCGTGGAGTAGACGATCTGCGGGATGAAGCACTCCGAAACGAGCAGATCACCGAAGTCCTCGGAGGCGGGCGTACCGTCCGGCGCCGCGGCGAGCTGCTTGTCCGCGTCGATCTCCATCGCGAGGCCCTCGTCGCAGAGGCGAATCGCATCGGAGGCCACCACGTCCACGACGTCCCAGGTGACGTTGCCCGCCTCGTTCATGGCGCGCAGCTTGGCCACGGCCTCGGCGGAGCTCTCATCGTTGATGATCTTCACGCCCGGGTTCTTGGCCATATAAGGGTCGTGATAGGCGTTCTGCTGCGACGCCGAGTAAGCGCCGCCCCACGACACGATGGTCATGTCCTGCGCCACCGCGGCGCCGGACAGCAGGGCGAACGCCGCAGCGCCGCTCATCAGATGCTTCAGGGTCATCAGTCTCTCCATGTTGCGGATCCCTCATTGCCACGCTGGCCCGCTCTCTTGCGGAGCGGTTCACGCTGCGTCGAGCGCGCGGCAGTCCTCTGTCACCCAACCGATCGGCGTCTCCTCACCGACGCGCAGCACGGCATGGGCATTGTTGTTCGGCACCTTCACCACGAACTCGTCGTCCCCCGGAACGGAGAGGCGGCAGCGGATATGGTCGCCGAGATAGATGAGCTCCTGCACGCGCCCGGTGAGCTGGTTCTCCCGCGCCTCCGCGCCGAGGAGGACCCGCTCGGGGCGGATCGAGAGCTGTGTCGCATCGCCCACCGCGCCGCAGTTCACCGCCTTGGCGCGCACCACCGGGCCCTCGTGCAGCCGGACCTCGGCCACGCCGTCGCTCAGCGCCGTGACATGGCCCGTGAGCTTGTTATTCTCGCCGATGAACTGCGCGACGAAGGCGTTCTCCGGGCGCTCGTAGAGGTCCTCGGGCGGCGCGAGCTGCTGGATCACCCCGTCGTTGAAGACCGCGATGCGGTCCGACATCGTCAGCGCCTCGGACTGGTCGTGCGTGACATAGACCACCGTCACGCCGAGCTGTTCGTGGATGTGCTTGATCTCGAGCTGCATATGCTCGCGCAGCTGCTTGTCGAGCGCGCCGAGCGGCTCGTCCATCAGCACCAGCTCCGGCTCGAAGACCAGCGCGCGGGCAAGCGCGATACGCTGCTGCTGCCCGCCGGAGAGCTGCGCGGGGCGCCGGCCGCCGAAGGCGCCCATCTGCACCATGTCGAGCGCGCGCTTGACCTTCTGCTCCTGCTCCGCCTTCGACATCTTCCGCACCGAGAGCGGGAAGGCGAGGTTCTCCGCGACCGTCATATGGGGGAACAGCGCGTAGTTCTGAAA
>JBCBWF010000033.1:0-23159 GCA_039817245.1 Pseudomonadota bacterium
GCCGAGGAGAGCCTCCTTCTCGTCATCGTCGATGCCCCGATCCCGCCCGGGGCGCGTGACGGCCGCTTCCAGATCGCGCCGACCCGGCCCGAGGCCGACACCGCCCCGGCGGAGGAGGGCGCGACAACCGTTGCGCTGCGCAGCCTCGTCGAGCGGCTCGACGGGGTCTCGGCCAAGCATGTCGTCGTCGTCTCCACCGCGCAGATCGCCGGCCTCGGCGGCTATCTCGAGGACGAGCGCAGCGGCGAGGGCCCGCTCACGCCCCGCGGCGCGTCCGACCGTGCCCGGCTCGTGCTCGCCGCGGCCGCCCCGCGCGCGCCGGTGCTCGCGCTGCTCTCGGGCGCGCTCCGCGGCGATCCCGGGCCGGGCTTCGACAGCGACGGCTATGTGAGCGCGCCCGATCTCGCCCGGCTGCATGGCGACCGGCTCCGGCTCTGGCGCGCGCCGGGCCACCGCTCCGGCACCCCCGTCCTCGCGCACCGGCAGAGTTTCGAGCGCCCCGTCCTCGGCCAGCATGGGGCGCCGGACCGGCGCGACGCCTATGCCCCCCTGCGCTATGCCCGCGACCCGGCGGCGCTGCGCCGCTTCATCGAACGCTTCGGCACCGGCCACCCGGATGCGGTCTGGGCGGAACGCCGGATCGTGGCGCTGGAGGCGGCCAACCGGCGCGAGGCCGGGCGCAACTGCGACGCTGCCCTGCAGTTCGACAGCGCCGCCATCCTCGATCTCGGCCTCGCGGTCATCGGCCGGATCGACGATTTCAGCCGCCCGGCCGAGCTCGCCGAGCGCTGGCTGACCGCGGCGGCGCGCGCGACCGCGGTGACGCCGGGCGCCGTGTCCGGCATCCTCGCCGAATGCCGTGCGGCCGGCGCACCGGCGCCGCGCCGCGCGCTCGCCATGGCCCTGCTGGCGGCCGGGCAGGCCGAGGCGCGCGACAGCCTGCCCGACCTCCTCGGCCCGCTGCTCGGCCCAGGCACCCTCATGCCCGGGGAGGCACGCACGGGTGCCGATGCCGCCACCCTGGCGGGCCTCGCCCTTGCCGCCGGCCTCGCCCCGCCAGCGCGCGCGGGCTTCGAGACCGAGGCGCAGGCCAGCCTCGATGCCGAAGCGCGCAGCGGGCGCGCCGCCGCGGCACTCGTGCGCGGCCTGCTCCTGCTCGACCGGCCCGGGCGCGCGCCCGAAGCGCTCGCCGAGATCCGCAGCGCCGCCGAGGCGGGGATGCCGCTCGCCCGCGGGCTCTACGGCGTGCTGATGCTGGCCGAGCGCAACTTCCAGATCCGCACCCTCCGTCAGCGCTTCCTCGCGCCCGATCCCGAGACCGCGCTCGCCTATCTCGTCGCGGCCGAGCGGCGCGGGCTTGCCGTCGCTCCCGGCCTCGTGGAGCGCGACGGGCTCGAGGCCCAACGCCGCCGGCAAAAAATCGCGCATTGCGAAAGCCGGCTCGATTTCGACCCCCGCGCCCTCGTGAGCGCCTGGTCCCTCGGCACCCAGGACGATGTGGCCGACGCGTTCGAGGTGCTGCCGCGCTACCTGCAGCGCGCCCTCGCCGGCGCCGATCTCGCCGGATGGGCGGAGGCCTGCGAGGGGATCGAGGGGCTCGCCGACCTGCCGGCGCCGCTCGCCCTCCGCCTCGCCCTCGTGCTGGCGCGCGACGGCCGGGTGAGCGCCGCCTCCAGCCTGCTCGCCCGCGCCGGCGGGGACGGGTTCGTGGAGTTCCTGCGCGCCGCCCTGCTCTGGGGGCGCGACGAGACGCAGTCCATGATCCGCCTGAGCGCCGCGGAGCAGGCCGGCAGCGTCGAGGCCACCCTCTATCGCGCGCTCATCGGGGCGGGGCGCGCGGAGGAGACCGCGCGCCTGCGCGGTGCCGTCGCGGCGCTGGCCGCCCGCGGCCTGCCCGCCGCCCAGTTCCTGCAGGCGGTGTTTCTCGGCCGCGAGGAGGATCCCTTCGCCGTGCTACAGGCCCATGTCTGGATGGAGCGCGCCCGCGCCGCCGGCTTCCGCGCCGATCCGGGCACGGTCGAGAGCGTGCGCGCCCGCGCTACCGTGGCGCTGCCCCGCTATCTCGGTTTCGCGCTCGAGCCGCTGACCCAGGCCGGCAAGGACCGCTACGGCCATTGGGACCAGCGCGAGAAGGGCGTGCTGGTGAACGCCGTCACGGCGGGCAGGCCGGCCGCGCGCGCCGAGCATCCGCTGGTCGAGGGCATGGTGATCAAGGATGTGGGCGGCAGCGCGCTCAGCGGCAATGTGGTGGAGATGCGCCGGATGCTGCTCGATCGGCTGCTGGCCGGCGGGCGCGTCAGCGGCTTTGCCGACCGTCCGCAGGGGCAGGGAAGCGCGCTCTACGTGCTGGCCGCCCCCGCCGAGTTCGGCGCCTTTCTCGACAGCGCACCGCGCTCGCCCGGCGTCAGGGTCCTCGCGAACCAGCCCGCAGCGCTGCGCGCGGGCCCGGGCGGGGCCTTCGCGGAGCTGGGCCGCACGCAGCCCTCGGAGCGGGTGACGCTTCTCTCCGACACCGCCGATGCGGCCTGGCGGCGCGTGCGCCTCGACCCCGGTCCCGACCGTCCCGAACCGCTGGAGGGGTATCTGCCCGATGCAGCCTTCGCCGCGCGATAGCGCCCGGCCCGGCCTGCGCCGCATATCGGCGCCGCCCGGATGCCCTGTGCGGCGCTGCCCCACACGCGGCGGCCCGGCAGGGCGTGCCTGCCGGGCCGGGCCGGAAGATCGGCGCAGGCGGCGCGCCGAGGCCGAAGCGGGCGCGCGGGCTTCCGCCCGGCGCCCGGGCCGCTCAGCGCACATGCACCTCGCTGCCGCCCCAGAGGCCACCGCGATCCAGGCTCCGATGCAGCCGGTCGTATTCCCGCTGCGCGCGATGGACGCGATGATCGGGATGGCGGTGATAGCCGTACCGGCCATGGCGATGCCCGTAACGCCGGCCGTGCCGGTCGTAGTGCTCGTGATAGCCGCGGTGCTCGTGATAGCCGCTATGCGTGTGCCCGTAGCTGCCGTGGAAATGCAGGCCCGGCCCGTGCGGCACCGGGTAGTCGTCCCGCTCCCAGCGGTAGCGCCGCGGGGCGGGCTTCGGATGGCGCCGCACGGGACGCGGATGCACGGGGCGAGGATAAAAGGGGCTGTCCGTCAGCCCGCCGCGCACCGCCGCCAGCTTCTGGTCGATGTTGCGGAAGTCGTCGAGGATGTCGGACCGGTAGATCGGGCAGTTGCACGGATACCAGTGCACGATCGTGACGTGATCGTCGTGCACCACCTCCACCTTCGGTGCCTTTTCCGGCTTTGCGCCGGCCTGCGCCCCTGGCTGAGCCCCGGCCTGCGGTGCACTGGCCTGCGGCGCGGCAGGTTTCGGCGCCTCGGCGACCGGCGCCTGCGGCGCGGGCTGATCCTTGCCACCCGGCGCGGGCTCTGCGGTGCCGGCGGAGATGCCGCCGCCGCCCGGCGCGCGCGGCGCTTCCAGCGGCTGGGTCTGCACGGTGCCCTCGGTCTGCACGGTGCCTTGGGCAAGCTGCGTGCCCTCCTCCATCGCGCCGCGCTCCGCGAAGAGCGTCGTCGGGTCGAATCCGTCCAAGCCCGCGCCCGGCGCGGTCTCGTGGGCGCCGGCCACCGCCGCTGCGCCGAGCATCATCGCTGCGGCGCAGGCGAGCGCGGCGGTCCGGGCTTTGCCAAACTTGCAAATGGTCATTTTTGCCCCTTTCGGCATGGCCTGCCGGCCCAATCGGCCGGACTGAATGCCACTATGCCAGCGTCTGGCGCGAAATTGTCCGCCTCGCCCCTGCATGGGCGGGAATGAACAACCGGAGGTAGAGATGACCCAATCCCCCGACCTGCCGATCCCCGCCGCTCCGGCCGAGCCCAAGCGCCGGCGCCGGGGCCCTCTCGCCCGCCTTGCGCAATGTGCTCTGGCCGGCCTGCTGCTCGCCGCTCCGCTCCTTCCGGGAACCGCCGGCGCGCAGACGAGTTCCGCAACCGGCACCGCCCTCGGTGCCATGCGCGCGGTCTTCTATCACGAGCTCGGCCACGGGCTGGTCGACGAGTTGAAGCTGCCCACCGTCGGCCCCGAGGAAGACGTGGTCGACGAGTTCGCGACCTACATGCTCATCCTCACCGGCCAGCGCGACGACCGCCAGGTCCAGGCGCTGATTTCCGCCGCGGAGTTCTGGTGGCTGACCGCCAACGCCACCGGCGCCGGACCCGCCTGGGGCCCGCATTCGCCGAGCCGCCGGCGCGCCTACGCCATCATCTGCCTGATGCATGGCAGCGATCCCGGCCGCTTCTACCCGATCGTCCAGCAGCTCCAGGTGCCGCATTTCCGCGCGCGCGTCTGCGAGCGCGAGTATCGCGAGAAGGTGGAGAAGTGGATCGCGATCCTGCAGCCCCATTTCCGCAGCGGCCAGAACGCGAACAGGGCCGGGCTCGTCGCCCAGTACATTCCGGCGAGCCAGCAGGAGACGCGCAATGTCGCCTCGCTCTGGGAGCAGACGCGGTTCCTGGAAAGCCTGGCCAACGAGGCGAACGCCATCTTCGGCCTGCCCCGCAACGTGCCGGTGATCGGCCGCTCCTGCGGCGAGCCCAACGCCTACTGGACCGGCAGCCAGATCGTGCTCTGCTACGAGATGCAGGTCTGGATCGAGGCGCTCATGGCCGAGAGCGCCAAGAGCAGCCAGCAGGGCGGCAGCCAGGGCGGTGGCCAGGGCAGCGGCGGTGGCCAGGGCGGCGGGCAGAGCGGCGGGCAGAGCAACAGCGCCGAGGCCCCGCAGGAGACGAGCAACGCCCCGGCCGAACCCGCGCAGGCGGAGAGTGCCACGGGTGGCCTCGGCGGCCTCAGCACGGGCTCGGGCTCACAGAACCTCAACGACCTGCTGAAATAGCCCCGCACGGAAGGCCGACCGCGCCCATGATCGAAGATGCCCGAACCACGCGTTGCGACCGGCCGGCAGCCCGCCGGCCGGTCTCGCCGCGCCGTGCCGCCGCCGGGCGCCGGGCCATCCGCGCACTGCACCGCCCCATCCTGGCCTTTGCACTCGCAGTCCTTGGCTGGGCCGCGCTGCCGATCGGCCCGGCACGAGCCGATCTGCCTCACCCCTTCGACGGGCCCGCGGGCGGCAACTGCCGCGCCTGCGCCGCGCTCGTCCTCTCCGTCGGCGCGGAGGCGCAGGCCGGCGCCGATGCGGCCGCCGGCGCCCTCGCCGCCCGCGGCTACACCATCGAGCGGCTCGAGGATCCCGGCATCCTCGCCCTCGAGCGCGGTATCGACGCGTTCTTCGCCGCTGCCCGCGCCAGCGGCGCGCGCCGCCTCGCCATCTGGTATGGCGGCCCGCTCGCCGAGCGCGAGGGCCGCGCCGCCCTCGCCGCCCGCGACACGGCACCGCCGAGCGCCCGCGCGCCATCGGACCGGCTCGACGCGATCCGCCTGCCCGGCCTCGCCGACCAGATCACGGCGAGCGGCGTCGCCGAGGCCGTCCTGATCCTCGAGCCCGATCCAGCCGGCGCGGGCGAGCGCCCGGCGCTCGATCTCGACCTGCAGCCCGCCGATGCGCCGCAGATCCTCACCGTCATCGCCCCGCGCCCGGTCGCCGGGCTCGTCACGGGACTGATCGGCGCGCCCGCGATCGCCTTCGCGCAGGCCGATGCCGATGGCGACGGCGCGCTGCGGGCGAGCGAGATCGCGGCCCTGCTCGGCCCGGGCGCCGAAGCGCGCCTCCTCAACGCCCCGCCGCCGGAGCGCGCACGCCCCGCAGCGCCCGCGCCGGACGGGCCCGACGCCAGCACCGGGATCGGCGCTCTCCTCGATCTCGGCCGCCTCGCCGCCGAGCAGCGCAGCGAGGCCTGGCGCGGCATCGCCCGCTCGAACGACCTCGCCGCAATCCGCCGCTTCCTCTCCGCCCATTGCGTGGAGGCCGAGGGCGCCGAATGCGCGAGCGCGCGCGAGGCCATCCGCCGGATCGAGAGCCTGATGTCCCAGCAGGTGCTCGAATGCCACCGCCTTGCCACGCATCCCAACGACCCCGCGACCGACGAGCCCGGCGTGCCGGCCGAGGCGATGGAGAGCCGCCGCGCCCAGGCCGCCTGTTTCGCCGCCCTCCAGCAGCGCCCCGACGATGCGCGGCTGCGCTATCAGTACGGCCGGGCGCTCGACCTCCTCAGCAACACCCGCTTTGCCGTCGAGTACGAGCGCGCGGCAGCCGACGGCTACGCGATGGCAGCGTTCAGCCTGGCCCGCGCCATCCTCGAGGGACGCGTCGGCCCGGTGGACGAGGCCGCCTTCGCCCGCGCCATGCGGCTGCTCGAGACCGCGGGCAGCAAGGGGATGGTCGATGCGCAACTCCTCCGCGCCCTCCTCCTGCTGGAGAGCCCCCGCGCGGCGGATCGCGAGACCGCACGCGGCCTGCTCGAGAGCATCGAGGATCAGAGCCCCCTCGCCCAGCTCCAGCTCGCCCGCCTGCGCTTCGCCGAGACCAGCGAACGCGACGAGGAGGGGCTGCGCCGGATCGAGGTCATGATCTCCGATGCGCTCCGCCGCGGCCTGCTGGAGAGCGACGAGACGGAGGCCCGCGCGCTCCTCAACAGCGTGCGCGAGCGGATCGAGGCGATCCGCCAGGCCCGCCTCAAGGCCTCCCGACCCGCCGATCCCATGATCGCCTGCCGCGCCGCGCTCGACTTCGACCCGCTCGCGCTCTTCGGCTTCTTCGACCTCACCGATGTGATGGGCGCGGGCACCTTCAGCGAGCGCCTCGGCAAGATCCAGCGCACCCGCCTCCGCCCCCTCAATCTCGGCCGGATCGTGGAGGCCTGCGACAAGCCGATGGCCGAGGGCAAAGGCGCGCCGGCCCTGATGGCCCGCTACGGCTATCTCCTCTGGCAGCTCGAGACGGCGAAGTTCCGCGGGCGCAGCGATTACGGCCAGACCCGCGGCCTCTGGAGGGACCTCTTCGAGAAGGCCGCCGAGGGCCGCGACCGGTCGGGCATGTTCTTCTACGGCCTTCTGCTGCGCAGCCAGAAAGAGAGCCGCGCACCCGGCAGCTTCAAGCGCGGGCAGAACTGGCTCCAGCGCGCACATCGCGCCGGCGTCGCGGAGGCGACCTTCTACCTCGCCCTGCCGCACATCATGCGCGACGCCCCCTCGGGCAGCGGCTTCCGCGCCCTGCCGGAGCGCGGCTACACGCTCCTCTCCACCATCGCCGATCGCCCGATCCCGATCGTGAAGGTGCTGCTCGCGAACGTTCTCGCGAACCCGCAGAAATACGGCATTGCGCCCAAGCCGGACGCCGTTCGGCTGATCCAGAGATATTTGAAGGAAGCCCGTGAGTTGGGCGTTGAATGGGGGAATTGATCATGCAGTCGTTCATCCGTTTCGGACAGCACCCGCGGCGGTCCCGCGCCCTCATGGCAGCACTGCTGCTTCTCGCGCTCCCGGGCCCCGTTGCCGCGCAATTCGGCGGGGCGACCGCCAACGCGCAGGGGGACGGCTTCGTCCTCCCCCCCTTCGAGGACCCCTTCGCCCGCGGCGCGCCCCAGCCCTGCAGCGCCGTCGAGCCGCGCGAGCGCGAGAAGATGCGCTGCGGCGAGGCGGCGGCGCGCTACACCGCCCGTCGCTCGGGCGGCGGCACGGCCGCACCTGCGCCCGCCTCCTCCGGCGCCGAGGCGCGCAGCGTCGCGGGCCTGCCCCCGTTCCGCGACCCCTTCGCCTCCGCCGGCGCCGGCACCCCGGCCTGCGAAGCCCTCGAGCCGCGCGAGCGCGAGAAGTTCGGCCATCCGGAAGCATGCGGCGGTGGTGGAGGTAGCGGTGGCGGGGGCGGCTCTGCCTCCATCACCCCGCCGCCTGTCGAACCGGCGCCCGGGCCCGCCCCGCAGGCCGGCGGCCCGCGCCCCCTCGCGCGCACGGATATCCCCGATCTCTACCGCCGCGTCCTCTCCCTGCCCGGCGCGCGGCTCTCCGCCGCGCCGGGGGCCGCGCCGGACGGCCCCGAACTGCCCGCCTTCACGATCTACTACGTCTACGAGGAGCAGCAGGCCGGCGACACCACCTGGATCCGCGTCGGCCAGAGCGCGTTCGGCGAGATCGACGGCTGGCTCCGCGCCGACACGGCGGAGGACTGGCGCACCATGCTGGTCATGCAATACGCGTCCAAGGGCTCGCGCGGCCCCGTGCTCTTCTTCAAGCGCCGCGACGATCTCATGGATTTCGCCACCGACCGCTACGTCGCCGAGGAGGTCCGCCTCGCCTATGAGGAGATCGAGAGCGGCGAGTACCAGGACGACTACTTCATCGCCATCGAGCCCTCGCTCGGCGTGGCGGAGGACAATGTCTACCTGATGCCCATTCTCGACCACCGGCCGGAATTCTCCGCGACCGGGGAGCCGCTCCGCCTGCTCGAGGTCGCCTCGCTCAACACCGACGCCGCCGCCGAGGTGCAGACCGATGTGCGCGAGGTCGAGAACCGCGGCGTGCCCCGGCGCGCCGGCGCGCTGCGCCGCTTCAAGATCGGCGTGACCTTCGTGATCGACACCACCCGGTCGATGCAGCCCTTCATCGAATACACCCGCGGGATCGTGCGCAGCACCGTGCAGGCGCTCGACGAGGCCGGCATGCTGGAGAGCTTCTCCTTCGGCCTCGTCGGCTATCGCGACAACACCGCCCCCGATCCCCGCATCGGCTATGTGAGCAAGGTCTTCCAGCCGCTCGACCCCGACGCCGCACCGGATGAGGTGCTGCGCAATTTCGAGCTCATGGAGCAGGCCCGCGCGCTCACCTCCGGCTTCAGCGAGGACGCCTATGCCGGCCTCTACACCGCGCTGAACGATCTGGACTGGACGCCCTTCGATGCGCGCCTCGTGGTGCTCATCACCGATGCCGCCCCGCGCGAGCCCTTCGACCCGCTGGTCTCGCATATGGGCTACGGCCCCCTCAATGTGGTGGACGACGCCAATCGCAGCCGCGTCGCCATCACCGCGCTCCACCTCCTCACCCCGCGCGGCTTCCAGACCGGCAATGTGAACGAGGCGGGGCCGGTCTACCGCGAGATCACGCGCACCGGCGACACGGGCTTCAGCAAGTACATCGCCGTCGACACCGAGGATCCGGACGCCTTCGTCCAGCAGATCCGGGACTTCCAGGCGGGGCTGGTCGAGTCGGTGAAGACCCTCCAGCGCTCGCGCCCCGTGCAGAAGGTGGAGGCCGAGACCCCCGGCAGCACGCCCACCCTCGGCCAGGTGCTGGTCAACGAGGTGTTCCGCGCCCAGCTCGAATATCTCGGCAAGGACCGCGACACCGCCGCACCGCGCTTCTACCGCGCCTGGGCGGCGGACAAGGACCTGCAGGACCCGACGCTCGAAAGCCTCGCGGTGAAGGTCTTCCTCACCCGCAACCAGCTCGCCGCGCTCAACAAGGGCGTGGAGAGCATCCTCGATGCCTATCTGCGCAAGGACACCGGCGGGGGCGACTTTTTCGCGGCCATGCAGGCCATCGCGGCGGAGACTTCCGTGGAGGGCGGGCGCAGCGGCAATCTGGAGCGCGCCGGCCAGCTTCTGCCGAGCTTTCTCACCGCGCTCCCCTACCGCTCCGACTTCCTGAGCCTCGACCGCAAGCAGTGGGGCGCCTTCGGTCCCGCCGGCCAGCAGCAGAAGATCGACGACCTGCGCTCCAAGCTCCTCACCTATCGCAGCCTCGCCGAGGAGCGCAGCGGCTGGATCGATCTCGGCGCCGGCGACAAGGGGCTCGAGGTCTTCGCCGTGCCGCTGGACCACCTGCCATGAGCGCGCCGCTGCTGACGGTCCGCGATCTCGCCTATCGCTATCCCGCATCGGCCGATGGCGAGCCGGGGCTGGAGGTCGGGCTCGCCCATCTCGTGCTGGAGCCGGGCGCACTTCTCGCGCTGGTCGGGCCGAGCGGCTCGGGCAAGAGCACGCTGCTCGACATGCTGGGCCTCGTCCTGCCGCCGAGCCGCGTCGGCCAGTTCGCGCTCGCGCACGCGGCGCTCGGCGGGGGGGACGGCGCGCAGGATCTCGCGCCGCGCCTGCGCTCGGGCGATCTCGACGCGCTCGCCCCGGTCCGCGCCGCCGCCCTTGGCTATGTGCTGCAGCAGGGTGGCCTCCTGCCCTTCTTCACCGTGCGCGAGAACATCGCGCTCGCCACGGGGCGCGGCGCGGACGGCGCCGTCGCGACGCTGGCCCGCGAACTCGGCATCGACGGGTTGCTCGACCGGCTCCCGGCCACGCTCTCCATCGGCCAGCGCCAGCGCGTGAGCCTCGCCCGCGCGCTCCACGCCCGGCCCGCCCTTCTCCTCGCGGACGAGCCGACCGCCGCGCTCGACCCGCCGACCGCCGCCGAAGTGATGGACCTCCTCGTCGCCACGGCGCGCCGGCGCGGCACCGCGGTGGTGATGGCCAATCACGACTGGGCGCTGGTGCAGGCCAAGGGCTTCACGCCGCTCGCCGCCGAGACCGAGCGCAGTGCGGCCGGCTCCGCCCGTTCCACCTTCGCGCTCCGGGTGGCCGCATGACCGACGCGCCCGCCCCGATGCCCGCCCCTCTCCCCACCGAGGCGCCCGAGAGCGCGGCCCGGTCTGCCGACCGCCCGCGCGCGCCGCGCCGCGCCTCGGTCGCCGTCATCGCGCTCCGCGATCTCGCGCATGACTGGATCCTGACCCTCGTCGCCGTCACGGGCTTCACCGTGGCCCTCGCGCCCCTCCTCATCCTCTTCGGCCTGAAGCTCGGGGTGGTGGACACGCTGCGCGCCGAGCTCGCCTCCGACCCGGCCAATCTCGAGCTCACCATGCAGGGCGGGGGCAATCACCGCTTCGATGCCGCCTGGTTCGAGGCGCTCGCCGCCCGGCCCGAGACCGGCTTCCTGCTGCCCATGACCCGCGGCACGGTCGCGCATATGATCCTGCGCAACCGCGCCGACCGCGACGCGGCGCCGATCGAGGTGGCGCTCCTGCCCACCGGCCCCGGCGACCCGGTCCTCGCCCGCGCCGGCCTCGCACCGCCGGGCGCGGCCCCCCGGGCCGAGGGCATCGTGCTCACCGCCAACGCCGCCAGCGCCCTCGGCATCGCCGCCGGCCAGCCGGTGGAGGCCCTCGTGCGGCGCATGGATGCGGACCGGCGCGAGGCGGAGTTCCTTGATCTCACCGTCTCCGGCGTCCTGCCTCTCGCGGTCGAGGGCTCCCAGCGCATGGTCGCCTATGTGCCCCTCCCGCTCATCGTCGCGGTGGAGGACTATCGCGAATGGCAGCGCGTCGAGCGCTATGGCTGGCCCGGCCGCGCGCCGCTCGACGACCCCTTCGCCGATTTCCGGCTCTATGCCGCCGATCTCGACGCGGTGGAGCCGCTGCGCGCCCATCTGCGCGGCATCGGCATCGCGGTGACCAGCGAGGCGGAGCGCATCGCCCGCGTCCGCCGGATCGACCGGGACCTGTCGCTCATGTTCGCCGCGATCCTCGCGCTCACGCTGGCCGGCGTCGCCACCACCATCGCGCTCAACCAGCTCGCCGCGGTGGAGCGGAAACGCCAGACCATCGCCGTGCTCCGCCTCCTCGGCTATTCCGGGCGCAGCCTCATGGCGCTGCCGGTCCTGCAGGCGAGCGCCGTGGCGCTGGCCGGCAGCCTCGCCGCACTCCTCGTCTTCCGCGCCATGGATCCCGTCATCGGCGCGCTCTTCGGCGATGTCGTCGCCGCCCGCGGCCCGCTCACCCGCCTGCCCGCCGTCTACGTGCCTCTGATCCTATCCGGCAGCGTCTTCCTCGCTGCCGTGGCCTCCCTTTTCGCGGCGCGCCGCGTGTTGCGCATTTCGCCCTCGAAGGAGCTCAGGAATGTTTAGGCTCGCTCTCGTATCCGCATCCCCCGCCATCCTTGCCGCGCTCCTTCTGGCCGGCACCGCAGGCCTCGGCGCGCCGGCTGCCGCACAGCCCGCGCTCTGCCACTACGACAACCCCGCCCCGTTCGTCGCCGATCTCGAACAGGCCAGCCGGGGGCGCGATGCAGAGCCGCTGCCCTGCGCGCCGGAGGCCAGCGCCGCCGATGCGCCGGACGAGCTCATCCTGCCCATGCCCTGCGGCCACCAGCTCTATTTCCGACGCGTCGATGTCCGCGTGACCGATCTTCTCGACCACGCCCCGGTCCATCTCGGCGACGCCAACGCCAATGCGCGCACCACACTCAACAAGGTCAGCTCGATCCCGCGCCAGAGCAATCTCAGCGGCAGCTTCTTCCGCCCCGGCGCCGTGGAGGGAGAGCTCCTGAGCTATTACTACATCGGCAAATACGAGCTCACCGCCGCGCAGTGGCGCCTCTTCAGCGAGGGGCTGATGGCGCGCGGCCTCGAGACGCTCAACCCCGCCGATCCGGGCTGCCAGGCGCATCTCGCCTGGCTCCGGGAGAACCACCGCCCCGTCAACATGCTGCCGGCCACCGGGCTCACCTGGTTCGACGCGCATGCCTTCTCCCGCGCCTTCACCCTCTGGCTGATCGCGCTCGACGGCGAGCTGATCCGCGGCGGCTCGCGCCCGCTCCTGCCCTGGCGCGAAGGCAGCAGCGGCTTCGTCCGGCTGCCCAGCGACACCGAATGGGAATACGCCGCGCGCGGCGGAGCGGAGAATGTCAGCCGCGAAGCCCTCAGCCGCGCGCGCTACACCGTCGAGCGCGACGGCGAGATGGTCGAGGCTCGCCTTGGCGAGATCGCCCAGACCGAGGGCCTGCGCCCGCCGGAGATCTTCGTGGCCGGCATCGGCAAGCGAAAGCCGAACCCCCTCGGCCTCTACGACGTGCTCGGGAATGTCGAGGAGATCGTGCTCGACCTCTTCCGTCCCACCCGGCCCGACGGGCTCAAGGGTCAGGTGGGCGGCGCGGTCCTGCGCGGCGGCTCCACCCTCACCGATGAGAGCCTGATCGGCCTCGGCTACCGCCAGGAGGCGCTGCTCTTCGATCTCGGCGGCGAGGTGCGCAACGCCGCCGCCGGCGCGCGCTTCGTCATCTCCGCGCCCTTCTTCGTCGGCGGCTTCGACGCGCGCCAGCCCTATGCAGAGGGCGTCGCCAATACCGAGCAGATCGAGAGCATCGAGGCCGCCATCGCAGCCCTCGGCGGCGAGGAGCCCGAGCTCGACGAGAGCGGGCAGGCCGACACCCTCTCGCTCCTCGCGCGCGCCGACCGCGCCGGCATCACCGGGCCTGCGCGGGAGTTCATCAACGAGGCGGATGTGCTCCTGCGCCAGAGCGCCGCCGAGCAGGTGCAGAGCCAGCGCGCCGCCATGCGCGAGCGCTTCGTGACCGCCGCCACGCTCATCCTCGGGATCGACCGCACCGGCGCCAATGTCCGCGAGGCCATCGACATCGTCCACCGCAACGTCTTCAAGGGCAATCTGCCGAAGGCGAAGGTCGATCAGATCCTCGAGCGCCTGCCCGCCTATCTCAAGAGCATCGCGGCGCGCCGGCGCGAGATCGATTCGATGTTCTCCACCTATGTCGAGAACCTCGCCGCCATCGCCGGCGCACCGGCACGGCTCCGCCAGAAAGCCCAGCTCGACGCCGAGGAATGGCTCGCCGCGCGCGATGTCCCCCGGCTCACCGCCGCCCTCGGCCAGATCGACACGCATCTGGACCAGATCGCGGAGATCGGCGGCGGCAGCGTCAGCGAGACCCTGAGCAGCGACTGGCTCTACGAGCTCGACAGCAAGCGCGGCGAACGTGAGCGCCGGCTGGTGGATCTGCGGGGTGAGCTGGCCAAATGATCCGCGTCATCGCCTTTCCCTCCGCCCTCCTCGGCGCCTTTCTCGTCGGCTGCCTCGTCACCATTGTCGGCATGGGCGGCTTCCATGCCCAGGAGCCGCCGAAGAAGAAGAACGAGGAGCTCGGTGCCGCCCTTCTCGCCGTGGAGGAGGCGGAGCTCCGCGAGCGCATGATCACCGCCCTCGCCATCGCCGAGGGGGTGCGGCTGCGCGGGCGCACCGTGCTCGTCGCCATGTCCGAGCTCGCCCGCGTGCGCCGCGCCATTGCCGGTCTCAGCGCCGCCGATCCCAACCGCCCGAAGCTTCAGGCCCGCATCGACGCGCTGGAGAACCGCCGCATCGCCGTCAGCGCCATCGTGGACCAGGAGTTCGACACCTATGTCGAGGTCGTCGGCGAGATCGCCGTGGAGCTCTGGCCGCGCCTGCGCCGCGTCAGCAACGCGCTGGCCGAGGATCTCGAGACGCGCCGCCTCGGCAAGCTCGGCGAGATGCTCCCGCTCCTGCGCGCCCATGTGGAGGAGATGAACCGCGCGGGCGGCATCACCTCCGAAGCGCTCCTGCGCTGGCGGAGCGACGTCGACGACACCTTCGATCGCCGCCGCGACCGGCTGCGCGACCGCAAATCCCCCGAAACCGCGATACCCGAGACGGTCGAGAAGGGCGACCGCGACATCTGATTCATTTGGAAATATGTGAGTGAGGACAAGTTCATGAGTGCCATCCGAGCCATCGCCGCCTTGTGGCGCAGGGCGATCGGTCTCCTGCTCGTCTCAGCCGTGCTGCTGCAGGCCTGCGCGACCCTGCCGACCGACGAGGCCGGCGATACCTGCGCGCCCCTGCGCCAGCCCCTGAAACAGATCGTGCAGCAGTACAACGAGCGGATCCTGCGCGATACGCTGACCGGCGCTGCCCTCGGTGCGCTCACGGGCCTCACGCTCGCAGCCATCGTCGGCGGCGATCTCGCCGTGGGCGCCGCGGTCGGCGGTGTGGCCGGCGGCATCGCCGGCGCCGCCAACGCCTACTACACGAACAAGCAGCAGAAATTCACCAACAACGCCGACCTGCGCCGGGCCATCGCCAGCGACATCACGCAGTCCACCGGCAATGTGCGCGAAGTGACGGCGGCCACCACCCGCCTGAACCAGTGCCGCCTCGGCCAGATCACAGATCTGCGCGGGCGCATCGAAGCGGGCGCCAACGGCCCGGCGGAGCGGCAGACGCTCGCCGATATCCGCCGGCGCATCGAGCAGGACCAGAAGCTGATCGCCGAGGTCGTCGGAGATGTCGGCACCGGCAACCAAGTCTACACCAAGGCCTTCGCCCAGAGCCGCGAGATCGAGGAGGGCCGCGTCGCCCGGCGCGCCGAGCGCTACGAGCCGCGCCTCACGCAGCCGACAATCACCCGCGCCGGCAAGCCCCGGAGCTTCGCCTATGCCCGCAAGGGGGTGAATGTCCGCTCCGGTCCCGGGCGCAACCACGGCCGCATCGGCAGCCTCGTCAGCGGCCAGCGCATCGGCGTGGTGAGCGGCGCGCTCGGTTCGGGCTGGGTGGAGGTCGCCTATGGCGGCCGCCAGGGCTTCGTGGCAGGCTCCTTCCTCGGCAGCAGCCCGCCCGCCAGCGCCTCGACCCAGACCGCCAAGGCGCCCCCCGCCGCGGAGCTTCCCGTGGTCCGCGTCAACAGCGCCCCCCAGGGCTCCAACGAGATGGACACGCTCCTGATCGCCGCCAAGGACATGGAAGCCGGCAGCGAGGCCCAGGCCGACACGCTCTTCGCAGAGATGGACTCGGTCGGCGCGCTCCTGGAGTGAGCCGCCCCCCGGCGCGGCCCGCGGCCGCGCTGGTCCCCCATCGCCGCGCGCGTTATGTCAGGCCCGGGCGCGGCGGCCGCCCCGCATCGCAGGGGCCTGACGGGGAGAGAGACGGAGCGATGGCCGAGCACCGTCACGCCCCCGAAGCGCCGGATGCGCCGGCCGTCTCCGCGGGCCTGCCAGCCGGGCCCGAGGTCCCGCTCACCTATGCCCGGGTGCTCGCCATCGCCCTGCCCGTGGTGCTCTCCAACGCCACCGTGCCGCTGCAGGGCGCCATAGACACCGCGATCATCGGCAATCTGGGCGACACGGTGCTGCTCGCCGCCGTCGCGCTCGGCGCCACGGTGATGTCCTTCGTGTTCGGCATCTTCAACTTCCTGCAGATCGGCGTCTCGGGCACGGCGGCGCAGGCCCTCGGTGCGCGCAATCCCGGCCGGGTGGTGAACACGCTCCTGCGCGCGCTCGCCCTCGCCCAGATCATCGCCCTCGCGCTCATCCTGCTGCAGGGGCCCATCGCTGCGCTGGTGCTCGGCTTCTTCGAGGCCTCGGCAGGGGCGGAAGCGGCCGCCCGCGCCTATTTCGCGATCCGCATCTGGGGCGGCCCGCTGGAGCTCGCCAACTACGCGCTGATGGGCTGGTTCGCGGGGCAGGAGCGCACGCGCCGGCTCTTCGAGATGCAGCTCGCCATCTCCGTCTCCAATGTCGCGCTGACGCTCCTGCTGGTCATGGGTCTCGGGCTCGGCATCGAGGGCCTTGCGCTCGGCACCGTCGCGGCCCAGGGCGTCGGCCTCGCCTATGGCTTCTGGCAGGCGCGCCGCCGGGCCCGGGCGATCCTGCCGCCGGGCTGGCGGGCCGAGCGCGCGCGGATCCTCGATCCCGGCGAGCTCGGCGCGCTCCTGCGGCTCAACCGCGACATCTTCATCCGCAGCCTGCTGCTGATCGCCTCCTTCGCGTGGATCACGCGCCTCGGCTCGATGCAGGGCGATGTGGTGCTGGCCGCCAACGGGGTGCTGTTGGCGTTCTTCGCCGTCTCCACCGCCGGGCTCGACGGGTTCGCGATCGCGGCTGAATCGCTCGTGGGCCAGGCGAAGGGGGCCGGCTCGCGCGCGCGCCTGCGCCGCGCCGTGGTCGTCTCCACCGTGTCGGCCTTCGCGCTCGCCGCGGTCTTCTCGGTGCTCCTTCTGGCGGGCGCGAGCACCCTCATCCGGCTCTTCACGACTGTCGAGGCCGTGCGCGCGGTGGCCGAGGCCTATGCGGTCTGGGCAGCCCTCATCCCGCTCGCCGGCGTGGCGGCCTTCCAGCTCGACGGGATCTTCATCGGCGCCGCCGCGGGCCCCGCCATCCGCAACGCCATGATCGGCGCGGCCGCGATCTTCCTGCCCGCCGGCTGGTGGATGACCGTGAGCTTCGGCAACGACGGAATGTGGGCCTCGGTCTGGCTCTTCCTGCTCCTGCGCGCAGGCTTTCTCGCCGTGCGATATCCTGCGCTCGAGCGCGCCGTCGCCCCCCGCTGACCCAACCCGCTCGCCTCAAGGAGGTCCCGGGTCAAGCCCGGGACCCCCGGCACCCCTCGCGCATCCCACAACCGCCCCGGGCCCCGGCGCACCGCACGCCAAGCGCACCGACCGATCCGGAAAGGCGATCCGTCAGCCAAGCGCGCCAATGCAGAACGCATCGCGGCGACCAGCCGCGATTCCGCTTGCCTCGCTAGCCGTCGATATCGGCGCCCACCGCCTCCGCCACCCGCGCGAAGCCGTCCCGCGCCAGCAGCGCATCGAGCCCCCGCGCGATATCGCCCGCCAGCGACAGTCCCCCATAGGCCAGCGCACTGTAGAGCTGGACCGCAGAGGCCCCCGCGCGGATCTTCGCATAGGCCTCCTCCGCGCTGCCGACACCGCCGACGCCCACCAGCGCCAACCGCTCCCCCGCGAGCCGACGCAGCTGCCCCAGCACAGCGGTCGAGCGCGCAAAGAGCGGCCTGCCGGAGAGCCCGCCGGCCTCCGCGGCCCGCCGGTCGCGCAGCCCCTCCCGCGCCACCGTGGTGTTCGTCGCGACGATCCCCGCGAGGCCATGCCACAGCGCCGCCTCCACGATCCCGCCGAGCGCCTCCTCCTCCAGATCCGGGGCGATCTTCAGGAAGACCGGCGGCGGCAAGACCAGCGCCCCCGCCGCCTCCGCCACCCGCCCGAGCAGATCCTCCAGCGCCGCCGGCCCCTGCAGCTCCCGCAGCCGCTCGGTGTTCGGCGAGGAGACGTTCACTGTCAGGTAGTCCGCCAGCGGCCCCAGCCGGCGCACCAGCCGCACATAGTCCTCGGCGCGGTCGGCGCTCGCCTTGTTCGCGCCGAGATTGAGCCCGATCACGCCCGCAGCGCCCGCCGCCCGCGCCGCCTCCAGCCGCGCCGCCATCGCCTCCTGGCCCGCGCTGTTCAGCCCGAACCGGTTGATGACGGCCCCGTCCACGGGCAGCCGGAAGAGGCGTGGGCGCGGATTGCCGGGTTGCGGCAGCGGCGTGACCCCGCCGAGCTCCACAAAGCCGGGCCCCGCGGCCAGCAGCGGCCCCACCGCGCGCCCCTCCTTGTCGAACCCCGCCGCGATGCCGATCGGATTGGGCAGCGTCAGCCCCGCCAGCTCCGTTGCCAGCCGGGGCGAGGTCACGGGCCCGCCCCCGGGCCCGAGCCCCGCCTCCAGCGCCGCCAACGCCAGACCATGCGCGCGCTCGGGATCCACGCAGCGCAGCACCGCGAGGCCGGCGCGCTCCAGCCCGCGCCGCCAGCCGCTCACGGCAACAGGCCAGGGGGCAGCAGCGGCGTCCCGTCCTCGGCCAGCTCCAGCCGCACAGCCCATTCCATATCCGCGAGCCTCAGCGGAGCGTAGAGATGCGGAAACAACGCCCCGCCGCGCGAAGGCTCCCAGCGCAGCGCCGCCCCCAGCGCCGCCTGCCCGAAGGCCGCGAGCCAAAGCGGCGCAACCCCGCGGAAATGCTTCGCCGCCGTGCCCGCCAGCTGATCCGCCGCGGAGAGATGAACGAACCCGTCCGCCAGATCCACCGGGGCACCGCCGAAACTCCGGTCGCACCGGAAGGCCGCCATCTGGGGCGCGGTGAGCAGCTTGTAAACGGTCATGGCCCCGGCATGGCGCCCTCGCGCAGCCCCGTCAAGCCCGCGTCCCCGCCGCTTTTCCCCCGCCGCCTGTCTCCACGACCTGTCCCCCGCATGCCGTCCCTGGCGGGGTGGGCGGGCGGGAGCCTGGGACGGCATGCGGGGGACCGGCCACAAGGCGCACCGCCGCTCGCTCAGCCCGACTGCGTCACCGAGCGCCGCGCCCGTGCGCGCTCCAGCCCCAGCTGGCGCTCGCGGAAGATGATCACCAGCCCGGCCGAGATCACCAGCGCCGCCCCCGCCAGGGTCGTCCCGGTCGGCGCCTCGGCAAACACGAACCAGCCCACCGCCACCGAAAGCAGCATCGAGCAATAGTCGAAAGGCGCGATCACGCCGGCATCCGCATGGCGATAGCTCTCCGTCAACAGGCTCTGCGCCGCCCCCCCCAGGAGCCCGGCCAGCACCAGAAGCCCCGCCTCATGCAGATCCGGCACCACCCAGCCGAAGGGCAGCGTGAGCAGCGAAAGTGCTGTGCAGGAGAGCGAGAAGTAGAACACGATCGCCGAGGTCTCCTCCGTCTCCACCATCTTGCGCACGAAACACACCGCCAGCGCCATGAAGACGGCACCGAGCAGCATCGCCATCGCGCCCACCGTCTCGTCCTTCGTCGCCGCCTCCAGCCCGATCACCGAGAGCCGCGGCATGAGCACCACGATCACGCCGAGAAGCCCGATGAACACCGCCGCCAGGCGGTAGAGCCGGATCTGCTCGCCGAGAAACATCGCCGCGAACACCACCACCAGCAGCGGCGCCGCATAGCCGATCGCCGTCACTTCCGGCAGCGGCAGAAGCCCGAGCGCGGTGAAGCTCAGGCCCATCGCCACGCCGCCCACCAGGCCGCGCCAGAGATGGCCCATCGGGTTGTCGGTCCGCAGCCCCGTGCGCAGCTCGCCCCGCCACCAGAGCCAGGCCAGGATCACCGGGATCGCGAAGAGCGAGCGGAAGAAGACCAGCTCGCCCGGCGGCACATGCTCCGCCGAGATCTTGATTGCCGTCGCCATGCCCATGAAGACCGCGATGGAGGCGAGCTTCAGCGCGATCCCGCGCAGCGCCGCCCCCTCCGTCGTCCCGATCACCATGCCCGGTTCCTTTCGCGCCGGTTGCGGCGCCCAACCCCGCGCCTCTCGCCGCGCCCGTTACCGCGCAGCCCGGCGCAGGCCTCACTCGGGCAGCGACACCGCGCGATAGAAGAACACCGCCTCCGCCGAAGGCCGGCCGAAGAAGCGCGAGTAGACGTCGAAGATCGCACCCGTGCGGTAAAGATGGCTGAGCGCGCGGTCCATCACCAACCGCAGCTCCTCGTCGTCCCGCGCCAGGGCGAGCGCATAGGGCTCGTGGCTGAAGGTCGCGGGCGAGACCTTCAGCTTGCCGGCATCCGAGCGCTCGCCACGCTGCGCGAGCAGGATCGCCTGATCCGCGAAATAGGCCTCGATCTTGCCGTTTGCCACGGCGTCCAGCCCGGCTGCGTGGTCGTCGAAGGTCTCGAGGCGGATCTTCGTGCCCTTGTCGATCAGCTGCTCCTGCAGGAAGGTCTCCGCCGTGGTGTTCGCCCGCGCGCCGAGGCGCCGGCCGGCGAGCCCGGCGCGGAAGTCCTCGGGCGCCAGCGAGGAGGGCTCGGCATCGAGCACCGCCTCCGCCAGCGCCGCCGGCGCATCCGCCGAAACGATGGCGCCGACGCCGGTGGAGAAGGTCGGAATGGTGAAGGACACCATCTCGCGGCGCGCCAGCGTCGCCGTGGTCGCGCCGCAGAGCACGTCGATCTTCCCGTCGGCCACCGCCTCGAAGCGCTCGTCGGTGTCGATCTCGGTGAAGGTGGCGGTCAGCTCCGGCAGCTTCGAGGTCAGCAGGATGGCCCCGGCGATGCGCCCGCAAAGCGCCACGGTGAAACCCTGCGGCCGGCCGTCCACGCGGCTCGCGAAGGGCGGCGCGTCGACCCGGTAGCCGAAGCGGATGGTCTTGCGCTCCACGATCCGGTCGAGCGCCTCGCCGGCCAGCGCCGGCGGCGCCGCGACGACACCGAGAAGGACGGGCAGGAACAGCGCCGGCAGCAGGCCGGCGGCGGCGCAGAAGGGGCGGAACATGGGGGCTCTCCGGTGCGGTGATGAGGGGGTGCGCACATCATTCCAGCATGCCGGCGCGCAAACAAGCGTCGGGCGCAGGAGAGGCGCCCGCCCGGCCGCGGCGCCTCGGCGCAACCGCGCAGCCCAGCGCGCCGACTGCCCCTCACCGACCCCCGAAAACGCAAAGGGCCCGCCACAGGGGCGGGCACCGTTGGGTGGTCGGTTCTCCGTCCGGCGCGGCACCGCGCCGCGCGGGGCAGCGCTAGGGCCGGATCCAGTCGCGGGCGTTCAGAAGCCCGGCACCCTCGCCCACAGCCGCCAGGCATTGCCCGTCATTGCAGGAGATCGGCTTCATTGCATCCGGCTCGGCCCGTGCCGGGGGCTCCTGCAGGAAGAGGCTGGCCACGGTGAGCACGGCGCCGAGCCCGGCCAGCGTGCCGGCCGCATGCGCCGCGCGCAGCCCCTGCACCCGCCGCAGCACCGCGATCACGCAGCCCAGCACCCCGATGATCAGCAAGATGACCAGCGCCCCCGGGGCCGGCGAGGCCGGGTAGGGTGCCAGTCCGAAAAGCGGTTGAGCGCACGCGACGGTGAGCGCCGCTGCTCCCACCTCCACCGCCAGTCCTGTAAGCGACGTCTGTACCCCCGCGCGGGGTCTCTGCGCGGTCGTCCCGGTCATGCGATGTGTCCCTCCTTCCTTGCCCATGCATATGTTTCGTCCAGGGCCGTTCCGATGGGCTCGAACAGCGCCTCGATTTCGTCTTCGGTGATGATCATCGGCGGGCAGAAGGCGAGCGAGTCGCCGATCGCGCGCAAGATCACGCCGTGGTTCAGGAGCTCCTGCGCAAGCCGCGGGCCGACCTTGCCCGGCTGCGCGAAGGTCGCCGCGCGCGCCGGATCCGGCGAGAGCTCGAGCGCGCCCATGAGCCCGACGCCCCGCGCCTCGCCCACCAGCGGATGCTCGGCAAAGCTCTGCAGCTTGGCCTGGAACATCGGCGCCAGCCGCGCCACGCGGCCCGGAATGTCCCGCTTCTCGTAGATCTCGAGCGTCTTCACGCCCACCGCGCATCCGAGCGGATGCCCGCCATAGGTATAGCCATGGCCGAAGGTCGGATGGCGCCCGGTCTCCGCCTCGATGGTCTCCGCGATCTCGGCATTGATGGCCACGGCCGAGAGCGGCACGTACCCGCTGGTGAGCTGTTTCGCCATGGAGACGCTGGTCGGCACCATGTTGAAGGTCTCGGCCCCGAACCAGGCGCCGGTGCGCCCGAAGCCGCAGATCACCTCGTCGTCGATCCAGGCGACGTCATGCTTGGCGAGCACCGGCGCGATGGCCTCGAAATAGCCCGCCGGCGGGACGATCACGCCGCCCGCACCCATCACCGGCTCGGAGATGAAGCCCGCCACCGTGTCCGGCCCCTCCGCCTCGATCATGGCGTCGAGCTCGGCGGCCAGGCGCGCGGAGAAGGCGGTCTCGCTCTCGCCGGGCTCGGCCTCGCGCCAGTGATGCGGCGTGCGCGCATGCTTCACGAAGTCGAAGGGCAGGTCGAACTGCGTGTGGTTCATCGGCAGCCCGGTCATCGAGGCCGCCACCAGCGTCACCCCGTGATAGCCCTTGCGCCGGCTGATGATCTTCTTCTTCTGCGGCAGCCCGCGGGCGTTGTTGCGGTACCAGAGAAGCTTGACCTGCGTGTCGTTGGCCTCCGAGCCGCTCGAGCAGTAGAAAACGCGGGCCATGGGAACGGGGAAGCGGTCCTTGATCTTCTCGGCGAGCTCGATCGCGGGCTCATGGGTGCGCCCGCCGAAGAGATGGTAGTAGGGCAGCTTGCCGAGCTGCTCGCGCGCGGCCTCGATAAGCTCGGCGTCGCCGAAACCGAGGCCGCAGCACCAGAGCCCGCCGAGCCCCTCGATGAAGCGCCGGCCCTGGTCGTCCCACACATAGACGCCGCTGCCGCCCTCGATCAGATGGGCACCCACCTGCCGGTGGGTGACGGCATTCGTGTAGGGATGCAGGAGGGCCTCGAGATCGCGCGTCTGCGCATTCGTCAGTCGATCATCGGCCATCCGGGGGCGCCTCCGCTGCACAAGAATGTGACCATTGTTAGGCATTCTTGCCCCAATTCACCACACGCGATGCGCGAACGCGGCCCTTAATCGCACGCCGGAAGCACCGGCTGGCGCAGCTGTCATCGCGAGGCCACGGCAAGCGGCAGAAACTGCCCCAAAACGAGGCAGTTTCGGGCGGGAAATGCCGCCAGGACCCGCCTCGACCCACGAAGCCTCAGAGCGCCGCGCCCCCTGTCCCGCGCCTGCATTCCCTCTCGCCCGCAGCGAGCGGCCAGCCTCCGCGCCCGTGGCGGGGCCAGGACGGCAACCTTCAGCCACCCGCCACACGCACAGGCGTGA
>JBCBWF010000635.1:0-1993 GCA_039817245.1 Pseudomonadota bacterium
CAAGATGCTGCACCAGCGGCTCGCCATAGACGCGCATGCCCTTCTGGCGTGCCCGTCGGATGGCCTCATGCGCCTGCTCGCAGGAAACATGGACGATATAGACCGGCACGCCCGCGGCATCGGCGATCATGATCGCGCGGTTGGCGGCCTCGCCCTCCACCTCCGGCGGGCGGGAGAAGGCGTGGCCCTCGGGGCCGGTCACCCCCTCGGCCATGTATTTCTCCTGGAGGGCGGCCACCACATCGCCGTTCTCCGCATGCACCAGCGGCAGCGCGCCGAGCGCGGCACAGCGCTGGAAGGAGGCGAACATCTCGTCGTCCTCGATCATCAGCGCGCCCTTGTAGGCCATGAAGTGCTTGAAGGTGTTCACCCCGCGGGCGACGCACTCCGCCATCTCGGTGAAGATGGTCTCGTTCCAGCCGGTGATGGCCACGTGGTAGCCGATATCGGCGCAGATCTGCGGGAAGGCGCGGCCGTTCCAGTCCTCGATGGCGTTGACAAGCGAGCCGTCCGGGCCCGGCAGGACGAAATCGACGAGCATGGTGGTGCCGCCGGTGGCCGCGGCCCAGGTGCCCGAGGCGAAGGTCTCGGCCGCGCGGGTGCCCATGAAGGGCATCTCGAAATGTGTGTGCGGGTCGATGCCGCCGGGGATGACATAGGCCTCGGAGGCGTCGATCACCTCGTCGCCCTGGAGGTTCTCGCCGATGGCGGCGATGGTCTCGCCCTCCACCAGCACATCCGCCACCCAGGTCCGGTCCGCCGTGACGACCGTGCCGCCCTTGATCACCTTGCTCATCCCGACGCTCCCCTTTCTGGTGCCAACATTCGCCGCGGGTCCCGGGCTCGACCCGGGACCTCCTTGGTCTGCTTCAATACGGGATTTCCATCGCGAGGTCGCGCCATTCCGGATTGAGCGTCGCGATCAGCTCTTCCTTCCAGGCGCGGTGCCTGCGCTTGACCCGCCGCTCGCGGGTGAGCGCGTCCTCCAGGCTGTCATGCGCCTCGAAATAGATGAGCCTGTCGATGCGGTACGTCGCGCTATGCGCCTCGACGCCGCCTGCGCGGTGCTGTTCGACGCGCTGTCGCAGATCCCGCGACGCGCCCACATAGAGCGCGTTCCGCGAGGCCGAGGCCAGGATGTACATAAAGGCCGTCATCGTGGGCGGCGTCGGCCCGTCTCAAGGAGGTCCCGGGTCGAGCCCGGGACCCGTGGCGCCCCTTGTGCCCGGAGCGGCCACCGTTGCCGGCTGGTGCTGCGGTCTCACTCCATGATCTCCGCTGAGTCCAGAACCGCGTGGAGGAGGACGTTGGTGCCCTTTTCGGCCCATTCGGGGGTGATCTCCTCGGCCTCGTTGTGGCTGAGGCCGTCGACGCAGGGGCACATCACCATGGCGGTGGGGGCGACGCGGTTGATCCAGCAGGCGTCGTGGCCCGCGCCGGAGACGATGTTGCGGTGGGAGTAGCCCATCTTCTCGGCCGCGCCGCGGATCGCGCCGACGCAGCCCTCGTCGAAGGCGGGCGGATCGAAACTCCCGACGATGCGGCTCTCGAACTCCACGCCGAGCGCCTCGCAGAGCTTCGGCGCCTCCGCGTCGAAGCGATCCACCATGGCCTGCAGCGTCTCCATGATGTGGCTGCGGAAATCGGCGGTGAAGACGACCTTGCCCGGGATGATGTTGCGCGAGTTCGGGTGGACGTCGATATGGCCGATCGCGCCCACGGCGTTGGGCTGGTGGCTCATGGCGATCTCGTGCACGAGCTCGGTGATCTGGGCGAGGCCGCGCCCGGCATTGCGGCGCATCGGCATGGGCGTGGAGCCGGTATGGCTCTCCTTGCCGGTGACGGTGCATTCGATCCAGCGCAGGCCCTGGCCATGGGTGCGCGCCAGATGCACGCCTTCTTCGAGCTCCATATCGAGCAGGGCCCGATCCTCGAGGCCGAAGGCGTGGAGATCGGCGTCGTCACCCATGGCCAGGGCCTGCGCTGGATCGAA
>JBCBWF010000523.1:0-3134 GCA_039817245.1 Pseudomonadota bacterium
TTCAAGGGCACCGCCTGGGACCAGTCCCCGATCTTCAAGAAGCTCTACGAGGAAGAATACGGTCAGTTCGGCGGCGAGCCCTTGAACTTCTTCAGGGTCTTGCCGAGGTCTTTCTTCGAGATGTTCAGGACGCGGATCTTGAGCATCTCATCGGTTTCAGTGTTGTTCACGATGAAATGCAGGCCGCGCCAGGCGCTCTCGAGCTGCAGATAGTCCTCGTGGTGCAGGATCAGGTTGATCTGCTCGGACAGCTTCTTGTCGATCTCGGCGACAAGGTTGTCGATCGACAGCAGCGCATCATGCGTGATGAGGCCGGTGTTCTGCAGGGCGTATTCCGCCAGCGTCTTCACCGCGTCCTCGACGGCGGACTTCGCCGTTTCGGATTTCGGGCGGAATTCCTTCTGCAGCAGTTGCGAGAAGTCGTCGCCCTCGAGGGAGATAGTTTCGCCTTCGGCTGCGCCGGCCTGGCTCTCGGTGTCGGTCATCGCGCTCACTCCTCGGGTTTGGCGTCTTCACCGGCACCGGCGGCCGGGGTGGAGGCGAGCGCCTTCATGAGGGTCGGATCCTGCGTGATCTTCTGGATCAGATCCTCGGCGCCGGTCTTGCCGTCCATATACGTCTTGAGGTTGGCGAGCTGCGTGCGCGCCTCGAGCAGCTGGCGAAGCGGCTCGACTTTCTGCGCAATCGCAACGGGAGAGAAATCGTCCATGCTCTCGAAGGTGAGGTCGACCATGAGGTTGCCTTCACCGGTGAGCGTGTTCGGAACAGAGAAGGCAGCACGCGGCTTCATGGCCTTCATACGATCGTCGAAGTTGTCGACGTCGATCTCCAGGAACTTGCGGTCAGCAACCGGCGGCACGGGAACTTCGGATTTACCCGAAAGATCGGACATAACGCCCATGACAAACGGCAGCTGAACTTTCTTCTCAGCGCCGTAGATCTCAACATCATACTCGATCTGAACGCGGGGCGCCCGATTTCGAGCGATGAATTTTTGCGAACTCTCACGTGCCATGATGGCTGACCTCCTGTTTTGTTGGGCTCAAAGTGCCACGGCGGGCGCAGGCGGGCCGTGACAATCGTCACTTTTTGGCGGGCTTCGCCTCGGGTTCGGGCTCGACACCGCCGATCACCTGGACCTGCTTCACCCCGTCGGGGGCCATGTCCTTGAGAATCGTGAGGAAATCGGCGTCCACCAGCCGGCGCGCGCGCTGCAGCAGGAGCGGCAGCG
The DNA here is from genome assembly GCA_039817245.1 of Pseudomonadota bacterium. Lineage (GTDB taxonomy): Bacteria > Pseudomonadota > Alphaproteobacteria > Rhodobacterales > Rhodobacteraceae > Thermohalobaculum. The sequence goes on from JBCBWF010000523.1 coordinate 1,232, forward strand.
GGCTCGTCGGTTCGTTCTTCGTGTAGTACTCGATGATCCGGTCGATCGCCTTCACCACGTCCTGCCGCGAGGCGATGGTGCCGGGGGCGGCGACCACGACCGTGGCAGCTCCACCGCCGCCGCCGCCGGCGCCCGATTCGTCCGCGCCCTCCGCGGCCGGGGCGGCCTCGCCCTCGGCGCCGGGCCCGTCATCGCCGGCCATGTCGTTCAGCCTCTTGCGGATCGCGATGAGCGTGTTCTTCAGGAGATCGAGGTTCGGCGCCTCGGTGACGAGCTTCTCGTCGAGCAGCTTGCTCATGGCGCGCACATCGCCGTCCGCCTGGGCGATGGCAGTGCGCAGGGCGGTGCGCCACTCGTCGTCGGTATCAGCGAAGGCGGCGCGGATCGCCGGATCCTCCGGCGCCTTCTCCATCTCCGGCGGCTTGGCCAGCTCGCCGGTCACGATCTGCACGTCGCGGTAGCTGAACCGGCCCATGACGCGGCTGTTGGTGATGGGGGCGAGGCGGAGCGCGCGCACGATCGTGTCCCCGTCCGTCAGGCCGAGCAGCGTGTTCACGCGCATGGTCGGGTCGCCGTCATCCTCGTCGAGGCGGGGATAGCAGGTGTCCCAATGCGTCTCGAGGCAGCCGCGGATATAGGCGATGACCTTGGCGAACTCGGCCACGCCTTTGTCGCGCAGCGCCGCATGGGCGAGATAGACCGCGGCGCGCAGGTCGTGGCTGCGCTCGAGGACCGCGGTCGCCTTGCGCGCCATGTCCTTCCAGTCCGGATCCTCGGCGGCGATGATGCTCTTGCCCACCTGCCGCTCCTCGCCGGGTTTGGCGGCGAGCTCGAGCTCCTGGAAGGCCTGGTCGTATTCGAGATCTTCGCCGCTCGGCGCATCCGGCGCGCGCGGCTTCAGGAAGGTATCTACGTCCAGCATTCGGTATCCCCACAGGCCGCGGCGAAGCGCAGCGGCGTCAGGCCACAGACGGGAAACACTCTTCTCAGGATACGCACAAAAGGGGGTAACCGCCAACACACCTGCCACCGGCTAATGCAGCATTGTGGCAAGATGCTGGCAGTGTTGGCAGAGAACGTCCTGAAGACCACGCAATTCATTCCTTTAGGGGTCCAAACGCAGGCCGGCGGCGGCCGGGCGCGGCGCGGCTGGCCGGCATCGCGCCCGGTCCCGGCCGAAGAAGCCCCGGGCACGGCCAGGACGGGGTGCGCTCCTCCGCACCCCGCCGGGGTCGCGCCGGCACGACCGGTCAGGGATCGCCCCCGGCCACGGTGCTGTCGTAGACGATTTCGAGCTCGTTGTGGTTGGGCGTGATGAACGCGTGGTGCTGACCATTAGGGGGAGTTTTCCAGAACCCCTTCCAGCCGAGCGCCTGAAGCCATGCATCGCAGACGATATAGGGCCCCCAGTTCGCATGGGCGTTGGCGGGCCTGCGCCGGGCCTGGAACCCGTTGCCGACCAGGGTCGTCCCGCCGACACGCCCGACGACAACCCACATGTGTCCGGCATTGATGCCGCCGGCCTGACCCATGATCTCGATCCGATCATTGACGTTAGGGTCTGCAAGCAATCGCGCGGCGACGGCGAAGGCCGAGGTGGTGCAGACCCCGGCGCCGTTATTGTACGCGCTCTGCCCGGTGCGGATTACTTGAGCCGTACTCTTCCTTTTTCCGAGCATAGCGTTACAGGCGGCATGGAGTCGACGGTCCGCGTCTTTCTGTGTCTGCGTGGCAACGATGACCTCTCCCTTCACAGGATTTGCAAGATGCGCGTAACCATTGCTGTAGTTTGCCATAGCCCAATCGCCAAACTGACGATTCATGATGAAGGCAATTCTCGTTTCATTCGGCATTGTTTCGGTCCCTACGATATTTTCCACATGATCGATGTGCGGAGAAACAA
>JBCBWF010000264.1:0-7166 GCA_039817245.1 Pseudomonadota bacterium
CCTCGTTCGGGTTGGCAGCGCCCTCGCCGAACAGCGGCTCGCCGGTGAGGCTGTCTTCCTCGGCCTCGTCCTCCTGCACGTAGATCAGCCCGTCATCGCCCCAGTCCAGGTTGTCCGGGCTGCGCAGCGCGCGGGTCGCATCCTCGTCGCCGTCATAGAGGATCTCGAGCGTACCGGTGGGGTTCTCGAGATCGGAGAAGTCGACATCCATCGTGTACATGGTGCCGAAGGTATCGGCGCCGTTGCCGGTCGCCGGGTCGACGTCGAAGGTGTCGACGCCGGTCGAGGCGAGCACGAACTCCGAGCCGTCCTCGGGGTTGAAGGCCACGTCCTCGGGACGCGAGAACCCGAAGGCGCCCACGTCTTCGGCACGCTGCCACAGCGTACGCTGGGTCGGGTAGCCGTATTCGTCGTAGCCGGTCGAGCCGTCCTGCGACGCGAGGTCGGGGTTCGGGCTGTTGTCGATGGCGACGAAGGCGCCGCCTTCCGAGTTGCCGGCACCGTTGAACTCGAGCGGGCTGTCCACGCCCTCGGCATCGGCGACCCAGACATAGAGCGTGCCGCCCTCGAGGCCGTTGCGCGCCAGGAAGCCCGCATCCTCCGCGGTGTCCTTCTCGCCGACGTAGAGGAAGAGCGGAGCCGCCTCGACCTCGTCATCGCCCCCTTCTTCGGCGCCGAAGTCGTCGGCGTTGAAGGGCGAGCTGTCGTCGGCGAGGATGAAGGCCACATGGGTCTCGGTGCCGGTGTCGAGCTCGGTCACGTTCTCCCAGGCGCCGCGGCCCATCGCCGGGACCTGGTAGAAGATGCCGGTCGCCACATCGAGCGCCCACTCCGCGCCGCCGACGGAGCTGAAGCCGCCACCGTCTTCCTCACCGGCGAAGTAGATGCGGTCGGCAAGCCCGCGGCCCTCGAACTGGCCGGCCTCGACCAGAACGGACGAGCAGAAGCGCGAGAAGCCCGAGAGTTCGACGCCATCGCCCGGGGCGCCGCCGAAATTGGTCGCGAAGGACTCCGGCAGGAAGCTGGTGTCGCTCGCAACATTGCCGTTGGCATCGACGATGGTGTTATAGGCGATGCCGCCATCGGTGATTTCCATCGTCTCCTTGTCGATGTCGAAATAGGAGACGCGGGCACCGAGCATTTCGAAGGTGCCGCCCTGACCGTCGGACACCTCGTAGGGCGTGCCGCGGAAGTTCAGGAGCTCGTGGTTGGCGAACACCCGGACCGTGGTCTCGTTGAGCTCATAGGCGCCCAGACCGTCGAGAATACCGACCGGGGTGTAGTCGCCCGCGGTCGTCGCATTGAGCGCACCGCTGGTGTCGGGGAGCGTCTCGCCGATGGTCAGGAGCGGCTCGATCACAATGCCGTCCGCCACCGCTTCCAGCATCACCGGCTCGCCGAGATCGAAGATGTCGATCCGGCCGAGATTGCCGTTGGTGACGAAGAGCGAACCGTCGGAGAAGGAGACCACCTCCGAGGCGCCCTCGGGGCTGTCCTCGTCCTCCGGGTCGGACTCGCCCTGGAAGACCTGCGCGATGCTGACCGACAGCTCGCCCGTCGGCGTCGGCGCGCCGGCCGCGTCGCTGCGGTCGTCGAGCTGCTGGATGCGCCCGTCGAGCGAGGTCGAGAGCTCCGGCGTGTCGAAGGCCTCGTCCGCCGTGGCGTTGTTGGCGGTCAGGAAGTCGAAGAGCGCGTCCTGCTCGCTGATCTCGAGATCGACGACATTCTCGCCGAGGGCGCGGAACGGGTAGCCGTCGCCGCCGGTCAGATCGCCCTCGTCGCCGACGAGGAAGTCCAGCGTCACGAGGCGGATCGCGGTCGGCGCGCTGTCGAAAACCTCGCCGTTCTGGGCGATGGTCGTCGCCGGGTTGCCGTCCTCGTCGAGCAGCACGATGGACTGCACGCGGGTGCCCTCGACCACGACATTGCCGTCGTCATCGAGCTCCTGCGCAGTGCCGTTCGGGTCGAACGAGAAGTTGATGCCGCCGACCTGCGGGAACTGGCCCGGGGTCGCGCCCGGCGCGGAGGCCGAGACGGCGTGCTCGAGGATGATCTTCAGGCCCTCGGAGGTGACCGTCAGCGCCGTCAGGCCATTGTCGAAGCGCAGCGAGTTCTGGATGTCCAGACGCGAGATCTCGCCTTCTTCCTTGCCGGAGACCGGGTTCTCCTGGGTCGGGAGCAGGTTGCCGTCCGCATCGGTCTCGCCGATCGCCGCGCGGATACCGCCGCCGTTCTTGAGCGAGACGGTGATCGTTTCGTCCACATCCTGCGCGGCGGCGAGGTTCGCATCCGCGGTCAGATCGCCGAGCGTGGTCTGCTCGGTGCGCACGAACTGGCGGCGGCCCTCGATGAAGATCTCGGTGTTGCCGGCGATGTCGCTGTCGAGCTCGGTCACCACGCCCGAAGCGGCGTCGACGAGCAGCTGCACGTCCGTGGCCTTATCGGAGCCGGCAATCGCCTCCTCGACCGTCGCGGCGCCGGTGGCGGCGATCACGCCCGCCTCGTCCGTGGCGAAGGCGCCGGAGACCGCGCTGTCGATGCTCTCGGGGATCAGCACGCCGTCGTCGTCGAACTCGAGCACGAGCCGGCCGACATAGGAGTACTCACCGTCGGTGGAGACGACCGCGACCGGGTTGCCGGAGAGGTCGGTGGTCAGGAACGGATAGTCGAGGAAGTCGCCGCCCTGGTCCTCGGTGCGAAGCACATCCGTCTCGTCCGCCAGGATCGTGTCGGAGCCGCCGGCGATGATCACGTCCACGCCGTCGAGCAGCGTTGCAAGCTCCTGCTCCAGCGCGAACTGCTGCAGGTGGCTGACGAGGATGATCTTGTTGGAGCCCGCGGCGATCAGGTCGTCCACCACCGGCTGCAGCACCGCGGCAAGCGCCGCCATGTCGTTGGTGCCCGGGCTGGAGACGTCGTCGATGTTACCGGTCGAGGAGATCGAGGCGATGAGCTGCGTCGTGGCGCCGACGACACCGATCTGCTCGCCGTCGCGCTCGATCAGCGTGGCAGGCGCGATCTTGCTGTCATTGCTGTCGCTGCCGGTCTCCGCGGGATTGTCGAGATCGACGCGGGCGCTGGTCAGGTCCGACTCGAAATCGGTGTTGGGCAGGATCTCGCTCGTGAAGAGCGGGCCCACATCGAAGTCCTCGCTGAAGTCGAGGTTGGCGGTCAGGTACGGGAACTGCACGCCCGGCCAGTCCACCTCCTGCAGGAAGTTGACAGTGCCGTAGCGGCCCGACGAGAGGCTGTTGCCCTCCTCGCTGTCGTAGTTGATCGTGTTCTCGAAGCTGTCGGTGCCCGCATCGAACTCGTGGTTGCCCACGGCGGAGGCATCGAAGCCGAGGATGTTCATGATCGAGATGTCGACGCGGCCTTCGAAGTTGTCGATCTCTTCGAAGTAGTCGGCGACACCGTCGCCGTTAACGTCGAGCACATAAACGTCCTCGAACGCTACGTCACGCGAAGCGTCCTCGATCACGGCCTGGATTTCGCTATTGTCGAAATAGCCGTTGCCGTCCGTATCGTCCGCCTCGTCGAGCGCGTCGACGTCGATCAGACCGAAGAACTCGTTGTAGAAGCCCTCAAACAAAGGATTGAAAGTATCGGAGTCGCCAGCAGCGTTGAAGAATGGGCCGGGAATGTAGTTGTCACCAGCCGACAGCAGGATCGAGGAGATGCCGCTCTCCGCCGCATCCGTCTCAAGCGCATCAACGACCGCCGCGAAATTCGGCGCATTAACGATTGCATCAACCCCGCCCTCGAGGTCGGAGGCGTGAAGGATCTGAAGTGTTGTCATGGGTGGCTGTCCCTGTTTTCTACGCTATCCCGGCTCGGCAGCCGGCCCGTCTCTTCCCTGGACCCGAACGTAAGCACCTCGCGAAGAGGTGTGACAAGAGTGAAGTCCGGGCCCTTGACATGAGCCGGTCTATGGAGGGGAACCAAGACAGTTGTGTTTAATTTTTACGACGGATGGATGACAGGCCATCACAACTTCCGCTGCGCGCGGAATTGACCATCCGGGCGATGGCGGCGCGGCACCGGGAAGGGCCGCTGGCGCAAACCGGCGGCTTTTGCGGGAGGGGCCCGCAACGAAAAAGGGAGGGCCCGAGAGCCCTCCCTTTAACGTCAGCGATTCGCTGTCAGTTCACTCGCGATTGCCGAGGAACTGAAGCAGGAACATGAACATGTTGATGAAGTCGAGGTAGAGACGCAGCGCGCCCATGACCGCGCCCTTCTCGAGCCAGGCTTCGCCGCCCGGCACGCCGCGCATCTGCAGGTACTCGTTCTTGATCGACTGCGTGTCGTAGGCCGTGAGGCCGGCGAAGACGAGCAGGCCGATCACCGAGATCGCCCACTGCAGGGCAGAGCTCTCGAGGAAGATGTTCACGATCGAGGCCACCACGAGGCCGATCACGCCCATCATCAGGAAGGTGCCGAAGCCGGACAGGTCCTTCTTGGTGGTGTAGCCGTAGATCGAGAGGCCGCCGAAGGCGATCGCGGTGATGAAGAAGACGCGCGCGATCGACTCACCCGTGTAGATCGCGAAGATCGAGGCGAGCGACAGGCCCATCAGGCCGCCAAACACCCAGAACACCGTCTGAGCGGTCGAGGCGGACATGCGGTTGATCATGGCGCTGAACGCGAAGACCATGATCAGCGGCGCGAAGATCACGGCCCACTTCAGCGGGCTGCCATAGATCGTCACGAGCAGGCCGGCCGGCAGCAGCGAGGTCTCCTGACCCTGCATCAGCGCCTTCAGGTCCGAGCCGAAGACATAGGCGACGAGACCGGTCACGACCATCGCGCCCGTCATGAGCGCGTAGACCTTGGTCATATGGGCGCGGAGACCCTCGTCGATCTCTGCGACGCGACCCTGCGAGACCTGGCCGGGCGCGTAATTCGGGTTCACCATGGTGTGCTTTCCCTCCTAGGTGGCGATTGTCGTCAAACATAACCGCAAAAGTCAGACTTGCAGCAGATATCGTTCGAACCTTCGTTTCGTTCAAGCCCGCAACGAAACGGAATTAGCCCTCCTGCGCGCGCAGAACGCCGGCGGGGCGCAGGCGGAGGGGGCGAGCGGCGAAAACGAGCCCGGCTGCGAGGTTGAGCCCGGCACCGCCGAGCACGATCAGCAGCCCGGTGACCGGCTCGAGCGCGAAATCGGCGTCCAGCACAGCCGTCGTCACGCCCCAGGCCGCGAGGCTGCCCCATAGCAGCGCCACGAAGCCGGCGATGGCCCCGAGCAGGCCTGCTCGCAGCGCAAAGCTCGCCAGGATCGCGCGCCGCTCGGCGCCGAGCACCTTGAGCACCGCCGCCTCGCGCACCTGCCGCTCGGCAGCCGCACCCGCCGCGCCGATCAGCACCGCGAGCCCGGTCAGCAGCACCGCGAGCGCGCCCCAGCGCGTGGCAGCCCCGAGATTGCCGAGCGCGTCGGAAACCCGCGAGATCTGCTCGCGCACGCGCACGGCCGTCACGTTGGGATAACCCCGCCCCAGGGTCCGGAGCACGCCGCTCTCCGCCGCGGGATCGGCATAGACCGTCGCGATATGGGTATGCGGCGCGCCGGCCAGGGCGTTCGGGCTCAGGATCATCACGAAGTTGATGCCGAGCCCGCGCCACTCCACCACGCGCAGATTGGCCACCTCCACCGTGATCGGCCGGCCCAGAATGCTGACCGTGATCTGGTCGCCGACCTCGAGCCCGAGCTGGCGCCCCTCCTCGTCGATGAAGCTGACGAGTGGGGGGCCGTCATAGTCCGGCTCCCACCAGGTACCCGCGGTCAGCACCGCGCCCTCCGGCGGCTCGGTCGCGTAGGTCACGCCCCGGTCGCCGCGCAGAACCCACGAGGCAGCCGGGTCGATCTCGGCCTCCCTGGCGGGCACGCCTTCGAGATGCGTGATCACGCCGCGGAGCATTGGCGCCGTCTGGATCTCGCCGACCCCCTCGATCCCGGCCACGGCGCCGCGCACCGGGTCGAGCTGATCCGGCTGGATGTCGACGAGGAAGAAGGCGGGCGAGCCGACAGGAAGCTGCTCCTTGATCAGCCGCTGCATGTTGGCGTCGATCTGCCCGATGGCGGCGAGCACGCCGAGCCCGAGGCCGAGCGCCATGACCACATCGGCGGTGCCGGAGCCCGGCGCGCCGATTGCGCCGAGCGCGAGGCGCAGGCCGGGGCGACGCCGCGCGAGGCCCGACTGCGCGAGCCGCCGCGCCCCAATCCGCGCGAGCCCGCCTGCGCCGCGCAGTGCCACGAGCGCGCCGCCGATCCCGACAATCACATAGAGCGCGATCCGCGGCGCGCCGGAGAGCGCCACCACCAGCGCGCCGAAGCCGAGCGTCAGCACGCCCAGCACGCCGAGCATGACCGGCCGGGGCAGCCGCCAGCCGCCCGCGCTGTCGGTCCCGCGGAAGAGCTCCGCCGGGCGCACCTCGCGCACCCAGGAGAGCGGCCAGAGCGCGAAGAGCGCCGCCGTGGCAATCCCGTAGAGCGCCGCCACGAAGAGCGGCTCGGGATAGATCCCGAAGCGCGCCGGCACCGGCAGGCGCTCGGCGATGAGCGGCCCGGCGGCCGCGATGAGCCCGCCCCCGAGCACGATACCGATGGAGATGCCGAGAAGCGCAATGGCGCCCACCTGGATGAGATAGGCCGTGAAGACCGTGCCGGCGGACGCGCCCAGCGTCCGGAGCGCCGCGATGGTCGCGATCTTGCGGGTCAGGTAGCCGCGCACCGCCGCGCCGACGCCCACGCCACCGATCACCAGCGCCGCGAGGCCCACCAGGACCAGGAACGCGCCGAGCCGCTCCACGAAGCGGGCAATCCCCGGAGCCGCGTTCTCCCGGTCCGCCCAGCGCCCGCCCGCATTGGGGAAGCTCTCGGCGAAGCCGGCCTCCAGCGCGTCCAGATCCGCCGCCGGCCCGGTGCGCATGCGGTACCTGCTCTCATAAAGCGTGCCCGGCCCCAGCAGGCCCGCATCGCGCAGGCCGTCGGTGGCAACGAGTACGCGGGGGCCGAGCGCCATGCCCCCGGCCGCCGCATCCGGTTCGGTCGCGAGAACCGCACGATACTCGAAGACCCCGGCGCCGAGACGCACCCGGTCGCCGGGCGCGAGGCCAAGCCGGTCGACGAGCACCCGCTCGGCAACGAGGCCCCAGACCGGGCCCTC
>JBCBWF010000284.1:0-6760 GCA_039817245.1 Pseudomonadota bacterium
GCTGATGATCTCGTCCAATCCCTAGGCCGCGCGCCCGGCGGCCTTCCGCCGGCGCAGGAGGAGGAGCATCGCAGCGGCTGCGAGGAGCGCCGCGAGCGACAGCCCCACCGCAATGCGCTCCGTGACCGGCCGCTCGAGCACAAGCCGGTAGGTTGCGCCGCCGGGCGGCAGCGCGAGCTCGATCAGCGGGTAGCCATCGGTTTGAGCGATCGCGGGCGCTTCGCCGGCGTCCGCCTCCAGCCTCCAGAAGGCCCAAGCCGTGCGCCTCACCACGACGGTGCAGCCCTCCGGGCAATCCGCCGCGAAGCGCAGCCGGCGCGGTCCCTCCTCGAGCAATGTGGTCGCGCCCTTGCCGGCCGCGATGCGCAGCGTGCGCGGATCGTCGAGCGGCGCGAGCAGCGTTTCGGTCCGCGTCATCTGCGGCCATGTGAAGTCGTGCGGCGGCGCTGTCGCGGGGATCCACTCGAACGGTCCCGCGCGGGCCTCCAGCAGGAAGTCGAACCGCGTGTTCGGCCCGTCCGAGCGCCACCAGGGGGGCTGCCCCAGCGCGATAACGACCGCCATCGCGACGGCAGCCACGCCAGCGAGCCTGCGCGCGCGCTGCGGCTCCGAAGCGAGCGCGACGGCCAGCCCGAACGCCAGCGCCAGCGCAAGATCGGCGATCAGCATGAAGCGCCAGGGAAACTGGATGATGCCGATCGGCGTGAAGAACCAGAGCGGGATGGAGAGCGGCGTCATCATCACCCAGCAGCTCGCGAGCGTGACGACGATCAGCCGAAGGGCATCCGGATCCGCCCCGCCCCACCGCTCGCGCAGGGCCGCACGGGCCGCGAGAAGCGCGGCCACCGCTGCGAGCGTCAGGCCAAGGCCGGCAAGGTAGACATGCCCGGCCGTGCCACCGAGGAAGAGCGCGGTGGGGGTGAGGAGATGCCCGCCCCAGAAATGGTCGTCCAGATAGTGCCGGCTCACGGTGTCGAGGAGCGTGATCGCCGGCAGCCAATAGACCGCCGCGGCCAGTACCCCGAGCAGCCCCGTTAGCCCCAGCCCCGCCAGCCGCCCGACGCTGAGCGAACGGCGGAACACGGGCAGCAGGCAAGCGCAGACGACGGCCGTGGTGATCAGCGAGGGCAGATGCGAGAGCGCCATCAATGCCGTTGCGACGCCGAAGACGACATGCCCCCGGCCCTCCCGCAACACACGGACGAACGCGCCGAGCAGGAAGCCGATGCAGGCGGCCGCGGCAAGCTCGCCCACCGCATGGCGCACCGACCAGTCGATGAGGTGGTAGGGCATGGCCATGAAGCCCAGCGCCGCCGCCAGCCGCGCGATGCGCTTCAGCCCGAGCTCGGCCGCGAGCCACCAGGCGCCGAGCCCGGAGGCGAAATGGAGCGCCAGCATGGCCAGCGACAGCCCGCCAGCCGCCCCGCAACCACAAAGCGCGAGGGCCGTCGCACTCAGATAGAAGGGAAGCGGCGCATAGAAGTAGAAGTCGGGGCCGCCCGCGCCGTCCCACATCCCGTGCAGCCAGCGCGGATAGGGATCGCCCGCCGCCAGCGCCTCCGCGAAGCTCGCAGCCCAGGCGAGGTTGAAGTGGTAGCTGTCACCGATCGGCGGGCCGTTCACGAGTGAGGGGAGGTAGAAGAGGACAGCGAGCGCCAGCATCGCGGCAACGGACAGGGCATCGGGCCACGGCGAACTCGCCCCGCGGCTCTCCGCCGGCGCCGGGGCGGCGGTGTCAGCCAACCTGCCCGCGCCCATCCCACGCGCCCTCGCCGCCGCGCCTGCGCCGCCGGTAGAGGAGCAGCAGCGCTCCGACCAGGAGCGCGGCGCCAGACACGCCCCATCCAGCCAGCTCGGCGGGGGGGCGGGCGAGCGCGAGCCGGTAGACGCCGTCGCCCGCCGGCAGCCGCGCCGTGAGGAGCGGGAAGCCCTCGGTCGCTTCGAGCGCCACGGCGCCGCCGTCCGCCGCCTGCAGCGACCAGAACGGCCAGTAGTTGCGCCGGATGATGACCGTGCAGCCCTCGTCGCAGGCGGCGCGGAAGAGGAGCCTGCGCCCACCCTCCTCCAGCGCTTCCAGCCGGCCTTCGCCCTCCACCACCTGCAGCAACGGCGCTTCGTGGAGCGGCGCGGGCAGATGGCCGAGATCACGCATGATCCGGTGGGTCAGCCCGTGCGGCCCGGACGGCGCGAGCCCGATCCATTCGAGCACCGAGACCCGCTCCTCGAGCGCCCAGTGTGGCCGCGTGAGTCCCCGCTCGGCCGAGACCCAGGCAGGCATCCAGAAGAGCACCGCCGCGACGAACGCCACCAGCAGCCCGGTGCACGCGGCGCGCAGGCGCGCGGCCCCGCCGATCGCGGCGATCCGCTCGACGAGAAGCGCGGCGGCGAGCGCCAGGGCGATGTCGAGCATAAGAAGGAAGCGCCAGGGAAACTGGATGCGGTCGACCGGCGTGTGCTCCCAGAAAATGCGGGAGAGGAGGCTCATCATGAACCAGCAGATCACCATGATCGCCAGGGCCACGGCCGGTGCCGCGGTCCGCTGCGCCTCCCCCCGCCAGACGAGCAGGAGCCCGATGCCCGCGAGAAGCGATAGCCCGAAGGCCGGGCGGAAGAGCTGGCCGACGAACTCGCCGTCGAAGAGCGCCGCGAAGGTGAAGATGTGGTTGCTCCAGTGGAACCCCATCATGAAGCCCGAATTGACCGTGTCGAGCAGGAGGATCGCCGGCACCCAGTAGGCCGCCACGGCGAGAAAACCGAGCACGCCGGCGATGCAGGTCCGCAGGAAGCGCCCCGGCGTGACCGAGCCGCGCAACGCCATCGCCACCCCGCCGCCCACGAAGGCGAGCATCACCAGCGAGGGCAGATGCGCGAACGCAACCCAGGCCGTGCCCGCCGCGAGCAACAGATGGCCGCGGTCGCGCGTGAGCGAATCGACCAGCGCACCGAGCAGGAAGCCGAGCATGCCTGCCGCCGCAAGCTCGCCCACGGAGTTGCGCAAGGTCCAGTCCGCCAGGTGGTAGGGCAGCAGCATGAAGACCACCGCGCCGATGCAGGCCGCCCCCTCGCCGAGGTTCAGCCGCCGGCAGAGATGGGCGATGCCGAGCCCCGACAACGCATGAAGGACCAGTGCGGCATAGCTCTGCGCGTCCGACGCAGCGCATTGGCAGAGCACCTTCGCGCCAGCCCCGAGATAGAAGAAGAGCGGCGCATAAAAGTAGAAATCCGGCGATCCTGCACCCGCCCACAGGCTCGGCAGCCAGCGCGGATAGGGGTTCGAGAGGCTCAGAACCTCGCTGAACGCATCGAGCCAGATCACATTGTAGCGCCAGCTATGACCGGTGGGCGCCCCGTAGATGATCGAGGGCAGAAAGAGCAGAACGGCGAAACCCACGATGAGCGCGCTGGTCGCCAGCGGGGTGAGGCGCAGCGTCGCCCGCCACGGCAGGGTCGCGATCGGCTGCTCGGTCATCGGCGCGGCTGTCCCGTCATCGTCCTGCATCAGCCGGCGCGGAGCCCACGATAGCGCACGCGAAGCCTTTTCACGCCGCCGGCCTGTCGCTATATAAACGCTGTCTCTGTGACGGGACTATGGCGATAAACGTGCGCGGAATAAGCGGTTCGGACCCGGGGGCGGTACCCGGCGGCTCCACCAAACTCCCCGAGAATCGGGCGTAAGGGGCCGAAACAGGATCGACGGACGTGTAAAGGCGTTACTTTTGCTCGGTGAGGTACCACCGTTATCGGTCCGCAAAGTACAGTTGCCAATGACAACCGTGCTCCGGTGGCCGTTGCCGCGTAATGCGGTAACCAAACCGAACTCTAAGTCCTGAGGCTTAGCCGCTTCAGGCGGGGCTCGCAGGCGCCTGGCAACAGAAGCCTGCACTTCCCGCCCTATTTTTGCCAAAGCTTGTGCTGCGGTCGGTCGCTGGCCTTTCCACGCAAACCGAATCGGGTATCTTTCCCTGCAGCAGAAGAAGGCTGGATTGCCGATGACCGAAGCAGGCCCGATCAACTACGGCCGCGTGATGGAACGCGCCATGCGCGGTGTTATGGCCGATGTTCTCGGCCATGTGGCCGAGCATGGGCTGACGGACGGGCACCACTTCTACATCACCTTCGAGACCCAGCATCCCGGGGTGGACATGCCGGGGTATCTGAAGGAGCGCTACCCGCGTGAGATGATGATCGTGCTGCAGGAGTGGTACGAGGATCTTGCGGTGATGGGGGACCGGTTCCGGGTCACGCTGAACTTCTCGAATGAGCCGGAAACCCTTGTGGTACCGTTCGATTCCGTGAAGACCTTCATCGACCCCTCCGTGAAGTTCGGCCTGAAATTCGACGACCAGGACGAGAGCGGGGACGGCGAGGAGAGCGAGGACGGGCCCGAGCCCGACGGCCCATCGACCCCGCCGCCCGCAGCCGCGCCCGGCACCTCGGCGGATATCGTCAGCCTCGACCGCTTCCGCAAAACCTGAAGGCCTGCGGGCCGTGCGACGGCGTTGACGGCGCGCGCGCTCCGTGGCGAACTTTGCCCGGGCGACGGTTTCAAGCAGGCCCGCAAGGCCGCGCCGGGGCTACCCCGGCGACCTGTCCGAACGACCGCATCGACCGCGCGTGGCCGCCGGTTGGCCGAAGCCAACGACCGGCCGCGCATCACCGAGAGAGGTTGAAGCCGTCGCCCGCGAATCCCGATCTGGACCAAAACTGCGCCGCATCGCCCTTGCACAGCGGATCGCGGCGGTGCTCCTCGCGGGTCCTTGGACCGAGGACGGGCGCGCGGCGCGGCTCCTCGCCTGGTTCGGGCCGCGCGCGCCCCGCCTGAGGAAGGCGCTGCTCGCCGAGGTGAGCCTCGCCTTCGCGACAGGACCGCCGCCGTCGCCTCCTGCGCTGGCCGACTGGCTCCGCGACGACGCGACCGCGTTGCGGCTGCACCGTTTGCTCCTCCGCCGCGGCCCGGTGCCGCCGGCGCCGCTCGAGCCGCCGGTCATGGCGCCGTCGCCGCCCTTCGCCAAGCTCGCGCTGCCCGCGATCGCGACGCCCGGCGCGCTCGCCGCCTGGCTCGGTGTCGGCACGGACGAGCTCGACTGGTTCGCTGATGTGAACGACCGCCTGCAGCGCCCCGCCAAGATCGGGCGGCGGCACTACCGGAGCCGCTGGGTGGCCAAGCGCAGCGGCGGCGCGCGGCTGATCGAAGCGCCACTCCCCCGGCTGAAGGCGCTGCAGCGCCAGGTGCTGGACGGGATCCTGAACGAAGTGCCGGCGCATGCCGCCGCTTTCGGCTTCGTGCCCGGCCGCTCCTGCCTCGCCGGCGCTGCGCACCACGCGGGCGAGGAGATGGTCGTGACCGCAGACCTCGCCGGCTTCTTCGAGAGCGTGCCAGCGAGCCGCGTGCACGCGATCTGGCGCGAACTGGGCTATCCTTGGGCCGTCGCGCGCATCCTGACCGGCCTCTGCACGCTGCGCACGCCACCGGATGTGCTGGCGGAGCGTTCGGATCTGCCATGGACCCGGCGCCGGATGCTGGCGGCCGCACATCTGCCGCAGGGCGCGCCGACCTCACCCGCCCTGGCGAACCTCGCAGCCTATCGGCTGGACCAGCGGCTCTCCGCCCTCCTTCACCGCGCCGGCGGGCGGTACAGCCGCTATGCCGATGATCTGGCCTTCTCCGGCGACCGCGCGGTCTTTGCCGGCGCGCGCCCCTTCCTGGCGGTTCTGGAAGAGATCGTCTGCGACGAAGGGTTCTGCCTCAACCCGGCCAAGACGCGGATCATGCCACAAGGCGCGCGCCAGACCGTGACCGGCCTCGTGGTCAACAGCCATGCCAACACGCCCCGCACCGAATTCGATCGGCTCAAGGCGATTCTCACCAACTGCCGCCGGCACGGGCCCGCGGAGCAGAACCGCGCCGGCCATCCCGCCTTCCGCCAGCATCTCGAAGGGCGCGTCGCATGGGTCGAGGCGGTCAACCCCCGCCGCGGCGCGCGGCTGCGTGCCCTCTTCGACGCCATCGCCTGGCCCGCGCCGCCCGCGTGACCGGCGCCCATTGGCGAGCCCAGCCGGGGGCGATAAGAGGGGCCTCAGCGATGCCGAAGCGAGCCCCTGGGAGAGCCGAAATGACAGCCACGCGCACCGAAACCGACAGCTTCGGGCCCATCGAGGTCCCCGCGGACCGCTATTGGGGCGCGCAGACCCAGCGCTCCATCGCCAATTTCCCCATCGGCTGGGAGAAGCAGCCTGTCGCCGTGGTGCGCGCCCTCGGCGTCATCAAACGCGCCGCGGCCGAGGCTAACATGGCGCTCGGCACCCTCGAGAAGGACCTCGGCACCGCGATCGTGAAGGCAGCGACCGAGGTGATCGACGGCAAGCTCGACGGCCATTTCCCGCTCGTGGTCTGGCAGACGGGCTCCGGCACCCAGTCCAACATGAACGCCAACGAGGTCATCTCGAACCGCGCCATCGAGATTATGGGCGGCACGATGGGCACCAAGGCGCCGGTGCACCCGAACGACCACTGCAACCGCTCGCAAAGCTCGAACGACACCTTCCCGACCGCGATGCATATCGCCGCGGCGATGACGGCGCATGCGGTGCTGATCCCGGGTCTCACCAAGCTCGGCGACGCGCTGGAGGCCAAGTCGGAGGCCTTCGCGAAGATCATCAAGATCGGCCGCACCCATACGCAGGACGCGACGCCGCTCACGCTCGGCCAGGAATTCGGCGGCTACGCGCATCAGGTGCGCCAGGGCATCGTCCGCGTCGA
>JBCBWF010000318.1:0-6003 GCA_039817245.1 Pseudomonadota bacterium
CAGGAATTGGCGTAGGTGGGGATGTTGCCGGCGGCGTGCCAGGTGGAGCCGGCGGTGAGCTCCGCCTTCTCCACGAGCAGCGTCTCGGTGATGCCGGCCTCGGCGAGGTGCCAGAGGATCGCGGCGCCGACCGCCCCGCCTCCGATGACGACGACCTCTGCATGGCTGCGCATGGCTCAAACCTCCGGTTGGGGCACGCGCGGGGCGTCCTCGGGCAGGCGGATGGGGAAGGCGGCGCGGACCCGGTCCTCGGCCGCGCGGGAGAGATGGGCGGGCGGGGGCCCGGCGAGGAGGCCCGCGACATGGGCGCGCGCGCGCTCCCAGATCGGCAGGCTGCCGGCGGCCTGCCATTCGGCCACGCTCCGCCGGTCGCCGAGGCGGGGATAGACATAGTCGGTCTTCATGCGCGCGAGCGTGGCGGGCTCGCCGAGATAGTGGCCCTCGCCGGCGACGACGCGGGCCATGGCGTCGAGATCGAGCGCGGCGTCGCTCACCTCGATGCCGCGGACCGCGCGCAGGATCGCGCCGCCCATATCGTCGTCGATGGCGAGCGCCTCGGGGGAGGCGACCATGATGGAGCCGAGCATGCCGGCGGAGAGGTTGATCATGTCCGCCCCCGCTTCGGCGGCGAGCGCCACGGTGTAGCCCTTCTCGTAGCCGGCCTGGGCGTCGGCGAGCTTGGCGTCCGTCATGCCCGCGCAGACGGTGGAGGGCAGGCCGAGGCGGGCGAGGAGCTGGGCGGCGGCGGCGCTGGCGACCGCCCCCTCGCCCCCGCCGCCGGACATGGCCCCGGTGCGCAGATCGGAGACGAAGGGCATGAGGGCGTAGATGCAGGGCGCGCCCGGGCGGAGATGGTCGACGAGGACGAGGCCGGCGAGGCATTCGGCGAGCCCCTGCGCCAGCGCGCCGGCCAGCGTGACCGGGCTGGTGGCGCCCGCCTGGCCCGCCGAGCAGATCTGCGGGATCATGCCCTCGCGGAGGCAGGCGGCGAGGATCTCCACCCCATCGGCCGCGAAGCGCAGCGGCGGGACGACATGGACGACGATGCCCATGGCGAAGGGGCGCGCGCGGAAGGCGCCCTCGGCGCCGAGGGCCGCGTCGAGCAGGGCGATGACGGGGCGCAGATGGGCGGCTTCGCAGACGCTGAGCCCGATCGGCTTGGCGGTGCCCTTGAGGCAGGCGAAGGCGGTGTTGAGGTCGAGCTCCAGCGGATCGGCGAGGTCGGAGGCGACGAGGGGGCGCACGCCATAGGCGATGCTCGGCGCCGCATCGAGCACGCGCATCATGGCGTAGAGATCCGCGAGCGTGGCGTCGCGATAGGCGCCGGTCTCCGCCTCGAGGACGCGGACGGCCGCGCCGCCAGTGCCGAGATGGACGCGCCCGCCGCCGATCTCGAGGCCGGTATGGGGCGCGAAGCCCGGCAGCGCGATGCGGCCGGGGGCGCGGGCGAGCGCGTCCTCGACCATCGCGCGGGGAAAGCGCAGGCGGTCATCCGCGCCGAGATGCGCGCCGCTGGCGCAGAGGGCCTCGGCGCGGGCGGGGTCGAGGCCCGCCATGCCGATGCGCGCGAGGATGTCGAAGGCGGCCTCGACGATGCGCGCGGCCTGCGGCTCGCCGAGCGGCCGGAGGCGGCCGCCCTGGGGGGGCGCCGGCGGCGCCGTGACGCTCTCGCTCCTCCGACTGCGCCTGGCCATGTGCCCTCCCATGCCCTGCCCTGCTGCGGGTACGAGCCTAGGCAGGCCCGGGCGCGCGCGGCAAACGAAGAAAGGGCGACGGGTGGCGCGGCATTGCGTGCCGGGGTGCGCCGGGGCGCGCCGTTGCCTGGAGCGCGGGGTTTGACAGGGCGCCGCCGCGGGGGTCTGCTGGGCGCATCCGGGATGCGGATCATGGAGGATCGGCGGATGAACGAACGGTTCGAGCCTGCGCTTTCCCTGTCGCCCGCGGCGCTGCGCCGCGAGATCCGCGAGGCGCGGCGCGGCGGGCACACCGCGGGCCTGGCGCCGGGCTATCTGCAGGGCAACCTCGCGGTGCTGCCCGAGGCGCTGGCCGGGGACTTCCAGCGCTTCTGCCAGCGCAACCCCAAGCCCTGCCCGCTGCTGGGCGTGACGGATGTCGGCTCGCCGCGGGTGCCGGGGCTGGGCGAGGATCTGGACCTGCGCACGGATCTGGCCGGCTACCGGGTCTTCCGCCGCGGCGTGGAGGGGTTCGAGGCGCGGACGGATCTGAGCGAGATCTGGCGCGACGACCTGGTGGGCTTCGTGATCGGCTGCTCCTACTCCTTCGAGGAGGCGCTGATGCGCGCGGGCCTGGAGCTCGGCCATATCCGCGCGGCGCGCAACGTGCCGATGTACGAGACCTCGATCGAGACCGCGCCGGCGGGGCCCTTCGGCGGGCCGATGGTGGTGTCGATGCGGCCCTTCACGCCGAAGGCCGCGATCCGGGCGATCGCGCTTTCGGAGCGGTTTCCCATGGCGCATGGCGCGCCGGTGCATTTCGGCGACCCCGCGGCGATCGGGATCGCGGATCTCGACCGGCCGGATTACGGCGACCCGCCGGATATGCGCCCGGGCGAGGTGCCGGTGTTCTGGGCCTGCGGGGTGACGCCGCAGGTGGCGATCCGCCGGGCAATGCCGGAGATCGCGGCGGTGCACGAGCCGGGGCACATGCTGATCACCGACCTGCTGGCCGACGCGGCCGGCTGAAGGACAGCGGCGGCCATGGCACAGGCGACGACGAAGACGAAGGCGCATCGGGAGTTCTACCGCATCGATCTGGAGGGCGGCTGGAGCCAGATCGAGGGCTATCCGGAGGGGATGGTCTACCGCACGCTCGCCGATGATCTGGACGATGCGGCGCGTACCGGGAGCCGGACGCGGCTGATCCGCTGGCCCGCAGGCTCGGTGCTGCCCGAGGCGGTGATCCACGAGACCGCCGAGGAGGTCTATGTGCTGGAGGGCGATCTGGTGGTGACCGACGCCGCGACCGGCCGGGAGACCGCCTTTCCCGCCCATTCCTATGCCTGCAGGCCGGGGCATGTGTGGCACGGGCCGTTTCGCACGGAGACGGGCTGCCTGCTGCTCGAGATCCATGCCTATCCCGCGGGTGAGAGCGGGGGGTGAAGCTCGCCACGGTCGAGGCCTTCGTGGCGGTGGCCACGCTCGGCCATTTCCGCCGCGCCGCCGAGCGGCTGAACACCACGCAGCCCAACATCTCCGCGCGGATCGCGGATCTGGAGCGCGATGTGGGCGGGCCGCTCTTCACGCGCACGCGCGCAGGCGCGGTGCTGACGCCGGCGGGGCGGCATCTCACCCTTCGCGGAGGCGGTGCTCGAAGCGGTCGGGCGCTTTTCGGCGGAGGGAGGCCTCGGCGCGGCGGAGGCCGGCACGCTGCGCCTCGCGGTCTCGGAGACCATCGTCAACACGCTGCTGCCGGGCTTCATCGCGGCCTTTGCCGAGCGCTTCCCGCGCGCGACGGTGGATCTGACGGTGGACAGCACGACGAACCAGCGCCGGCTCCTGCTGGAGCGCTCGGTGGATCTGGCCTTCCTGATGGGGCCGGTCTCGGAATACGAGGTGGTGAACCGGCCGCTGATCGGGATGTCGGTGATCTGGTGCGCGGCGCCCGGCCATCCGGTGCTGGCGCTGGAGCGGCCGGGGCCGGCGGAGCTGGCGCGCTGGCCGGTGATCACCTACGCGGCCAATTCGCGGCCCTTCGCGGAGCTGATCGCGGGGTTTCGCGAGGCCGGCGTGCGGGCGGTGCGGCGCTTCACCTCGAACTCGCTCAATGCGAGCCTGGCGATGACGGAGGCGGGGCTGGGGATCAGCACGCTGCCGGAGGTGTTTGCGCGGCCCTATCTGGCGGCCGGCACGCTGGCGGAGGTGGAGGCCTCGATGGCGCTCGCGCCGCTCGCCTTCACCGCCTCCTACACCGACGATCCGCTGAACCGGCTGCCGCGCGCGGCGGCGGGGATCGCCTGCGCGGTGGCGGAGGCCTTCGCGGCGGCGCATCTCGGCGATCAGAAATCCTGATCGAAGGGGCGCGCTTCTTGCGATTGGACTTGATTGCTGCAGCGCCCCTAGCCTTTTCGCAGAGAACCGGCCGCAGAGCCGGCATGCAACCGACAGGAGAGACGACCATGACCGCGAGACCGATCCGCACCGCGCCCCTGGCAGCCCTTCTGGCGAGCGCGCTCGCCCTGCCCGCCGCCGCCGCCGAGCTGCCCGAGACCAAGCTCCGCGTGGTGGGGAGCTGGGGCATGGTGAGCATGTACACGGACTACACCCAGCCCTTCTACACCGAGACGCTGCCGGCGGCCTCGAACGCGAAGGTGACCGCGGAGATCAAGCCCTTCAACGAGCTGGGCCTCGACGGCTCGGAAATCGTGCGGCTGGTGGAGCAGGGCACGCTGGAATTCGCCTCCACCCCGATGGGGTATCTGATCGGCGACAACGCGGCGAATGCGGGCAACGACCTGCCGGGGCTCTTGCCGGACATCGCCACGGCGCGCGCGGCGAGCGATGCCTGGAAGCCGGTTCTGGCCGAGCTCTACGAAAAGGAATACGGCGTGAAGGTTCTGGGCGTCTGGCCGTATTCGGCGCAGGTCGTCTACTGCAACGCGCCGGTGGAGGGGCTGAAGAGCCTCGAGGGCAAGAAGGTGCGCGCCTCGGGCGCCGCGATCTCGGACTTCGTGACGGGGCTCGGCGGCACGCCCGTCTCCATGAGCTTCGGCGAGGTGGTGCAGGGGCTGCAGAAGGGCGTGGTGGACTGCGCGATCACCGGCTCGATGTCCGGCTTCAACGCGAAATGGCACGAGGTCTCGACGCATATCTACAAGCTGCCGCTGGCCTGGTCGCCGGTGGTGCATGTGGTGGGGCTGGAGCGGTGGAACGCGCTCGACCCGGCGGTGCAGGCCTTCCTGACCGAGCAGATCACGCAGCTTGAGGACGATATCTGGAACGGCGCAGGCGCCGAGACGGAGGAGGGCTTCGCCTGCAACACCGGCGGCGCGGGCTGCACCCGCGAGGCGCCCGGCAAGATGACGCTGGTGGAGGTGAGCGACGCGGATATCGCGCTGCGCGACGAGGTGCTGAAGGCCTCGGTGCTGCCGAAATGGGCCGAGCAGTGCGGCGCGGACTGCGTGACCACCTGGAACGACACCGTGGGCAAGGCGGTGGGCGCGACCATCGAGTGAGCCTGCCGCGCCGGGGCTGCGGGTGATGGACGGGAGCGAGGTGCCGGGCTGGGAGCGCCGTCTCGAGCGGATCGTGACGGGGCTCTCCACGGTGCTGGCACGGGTGGCCGGCTTCGCGCTGCTCGGCACGGCGCTGCTGATCACGGCGGAGGTGCTGGCGCGCAAGCTGATCGGCGCCTCGCTGGTGGGGGCCGACGAGATCGCGGGCTATGTGCTGGCGATCAGCGTGGCCTGGGGGCTCTCGCTCGCGGTGGTGCGCCGGGCGCATGTGCGCATCGACGTGGTCTACAACCTGCTGCCCCGCCATGCCCGCGCGCTGCTGGACCTGCTGGCGCTGGCGGCGCTGGCGGCGTTCGTGGGGCTCTGGGCCTGGTTCGCCGCGCGGCTGCTGGCGACGAACTGGGCGAAGGGGGCTGTCTCCAACACGCCGATGGAGGTGCCCAAGGCGCTGCCGCAGGCCTTCTGGGTGGCGGGGCTGGGAGTGTTCCTGCTCGTCTGCCTCGCCCTGATGGTGCTGGCGGTGGCGAGTCTGCGGCGCGGGGATACCGCGCGCGCCGGGCGCATCGCCGGGGTGCCCGGCGCGCCACATCGCGCCTCGCCGCGCCCCTCATCCGCCGCGCGCCTCGGCCGCCACGGTCTCCTCGCGCGCCTCCTCCAGCGCGCCGCGCACCCCGGCAATGCGCCCGGCGCGCGCGGTATCCCCGCGCCGCAGGCTCGCCACCGCCAGCACCATCAGGGCGAGGCAGACGAGCAGGAACACTCCCAGCCCCGCCACCCAGAAGGCCTGCGGCAGCGCCTTGGGCACCTCCATC
>JBCBWF010000388.1:0-4821 GCA_039817245.1 Pseudomonadota bacterium
CAGCTGCTTTCAATACTGTCGAGCACCTGCTCAGCTGGCGTCCCGGCCACGTAGTCAACCACGCCCGACCAGAAAGTCCCGGTACCGACGACCCCCGGCACCTACTGGGACGCCGCCTCGATCATCACCAAGCACATCATGTCCGAGGAGGGCGGCGATCTCTCCGGCAAGAAAATCGCGCTCGTCTACCACAACTCGGCCTACGGCAAGGAGCCGATCCGCACCCTTGAGATCCTCGCCGAGAAGCACGGCTTCGAGCTGCAGCTGCTGCCGGTCGATCATCCGGGCCAGGAGCAGAAGGCCACCTGGCTGCAGGTGCGCCGCGAGAAGCCCGACTATGTCGTGATGTGGGGCTGGGGCGTGATGAACCAGGTGGCGATCAAGGAAGCCGCCTCCATCCGCTTCCCGATGGACAAGTTCATCGGCGTCTGGTGGTCCGCCTCGGAGAACGATGTGCGCCCCGCCGGCGATGCGGCCGACGGCTACAAGGCCATCACCCTGCACGGCGTGGGCGACGGCTACCCGCTCTACGAGGAGCTGAAGACCCATGTCTACGACAAGGGCCTCTCGGCGGGTGCGGGCGACCAGCACGGCACGGTGCTCTACAACCGCGGGATCGTGGCGGCCATGCTCGCCTCCCAGGCCGCCAAGAAGGCGCAGGAGATCCACGGCGTCGCCGACATCACCCCCGCGATGATGCGCGACGGCATGGAGAACCTCGAGATCACCGAGGCGCTGCTGACCGAGCTGGGCCTGCCCGGCTTCATGCCGAGCTTCCAGGTGACCTGCGAGAACCACGGCCCCCCGGGCCTCGGTGCGATCCAGCAGTGGGATGCCGGCGCCGGCACCTTCAAGCTGATCACCGACTTCATCCCGGCGGACCGCGATGTGGTCGATCCGCTGATCGCCGAGGACAGCGCGGCCTATGCGGCCGAAGCGAACATCACGCCGCGCGACTGCAACTGAGCGGGCTTTACCCCGCAATCGGGCTGCGCCATAACGACGCGAGTGCCCGAGCGGCGCATGGTCGGCGGAACGAGCCGCCGGCCATAAC
Organism: Pseudomonadota bacterium; assembly: GCA_039817245.1. GTDB lineage: Bacteria > Pseudomonadota > Alphaproteobacteria > Rhodobacterales > Rhodobacteraceae > Thermohalobaculum. The sequence goes on from JBCBWF010000388.1 coordinate 1,055, forward strand.
CTGAAAAACGAGGGACTGTTCGATGGCTGCTATCATCTTTGTCGTTCTGATGTTTCTTGGCCCCGCCTATGTTGCGCTCAGCGGAATGTTCGGCGCGAACTGGATGGACGTCATCTCGGGCAAGACCGAGGATCGCGTGAAGTACATCCCCACCGATCACGAAGCGCTCTGAGGTTTCGTCGCGGCTGGCAAGACCGCGTTTCAGCCGCATATCCCCTTCAGCCGGATCGCGCCACGCGCGGTCCGCTCCGGGTTGAAAAGGGAAGGAAGGCGGCGATGGAAACGCTGACAACGGCCGGTTTTCTGGTTCTGGTCACGAAGCTCGCCTTCTTCGGGCTTCTGATCTACGCATGGCGCTCGGCCAGCCGGGCCGCGCGGGAGAGCCGCGAGGCGCGCGAGGCGGCCGAAGCCGCCGCGAAGGCCACGCCAGCCGCCGAGGCTGCCGCGCCCGAGCGCGAGGCCGCCTGAGCGCGCCGCCACCCCCAAACCGAGGTTCCCGATGCTCGACGCCACGCCCCGCAGCGAAACCCTGCTCGAGGTGAACAATATCGAGGTGATCTACAATCACGTGATCCTCGTGCTGAAGGGCGTGTCGCTGTCGGTGCCGAAGGGCGGCATCACGGCGCTGCTCGGCGGCAACGGCGCCGGCAAGACCACCACGCTGAAGGCCATCTCCAACCTGCTGCGCTCCGAGCGCGGCGAGGTCACCAAGGGCCAGGTCCTCTATCGCGGCTCGCCCGTAGCCGATCTCAACCCGGCCGATCTGGTGCGCCGCGGCGTGATCCAGGTGATGGAGGGGCGGCACTGCTTCGAGCATCTCACCGTCGAGGAAAACCTGCTCACGGGCGCCTACACCCGGCGCGACGGGCGGGCGGAGATCATGAAGGATCTCGAGATGGTCTACGGCTACTTCCCGCGCCTCAAGGAACGGCGGAAGAGCCAGTCGGGCTACACCTCCGGCGGTGAGCAGCAGATGACCGCGATCGGCCGCGCGCTGATGAGCCGGCCCGAGACGATCCTGCTCGACGAGCCCTCCATGGGCCTCGCACCCCAGCTCGTGGAACAGATCTTCGAGATCGTGAAATCGGTCAACGAGCAGGAGGGCGTCTCCTTCCTGCTCGCCGAGCAGAACACGAACGTGGCCCTGCGCTACGCCCATTACGGCTACATCCTCGAGTCGGGGCGCGTGGTGATGGACGGCCCGGCCCCGGAGCTGCGCGAGAACCCGGACGTTAAGGAATTCTACCTCGGCATGGCCGAGGAGGGCCGCAAGAGCTTCCGCGACGTCCGCAGCTACCGCCGCCGCAAGCGCTGGCTGAACTGATCGCCAAGATCAGGAGCGGACCGCGCCTGTTGCCGCAGCGCAGCACTGCCCTTGCGGGCATCACAGCTGTCCAAAAATAGGTCAGTTAACAGTTTGAAAACTGCCCATATTTTCGGCGGAATCACGGTACACTGGTGCCAGCTCGCAGGTTTTCTACCCTGCGGCGAGGGTTTCCGGAGTTGAGTGAGTATTCGCTTCAGCCTGATGCCTAAGTGTTCTTGTGTGAAACGATTGACAGGCAGCACAGCATGGATCGCGCATCGACGACGATCGACCAAATCTCCGAGCGTGAGAGAACCGCGCTCAACTGTCTCAGAATGGCGCATCTCTCCACCGATCCGCCGCCCGTCCGCAACGGGGCGGCCGAGGCGCTGATCAAGCTCGGCCTCGCCGAGCTCTGCGCCGGCGAGCTCGCGCTCACCTCGCTCGGCAAGCGGGTGGCCTGCCAGCTCCGATAACCGCCCGCTTTCGCGGCGGCCGGGGCTGACGAAAACCGGACAATGCGCCCCCTCTCGCGCCGCGCGCGCAAGAAAGGGGCGCATTCGGCTGCAAAAGGCGTTAGCCCTCGGCGTCGGTATACAATGGCGCCGGCGCGCGGCCGCGCAGGCTGAGGGGGAGACCGCATGACCGACCATTTCGACGCGCTGGAAACCCGCAGCCCGGACGAGCGCGAGGCGAGCGTCATGGAATGCCTGCGCGCCCAGCTCACCATGGGCCGGGAGACGACGCCGGCGCTGGCGGAGGCGCTGGACGGCGTGGATCCCGCAGGCATCACCGACCGCGCGGCGCTCGCCCGCCTGCCCATCCTGCGCAAGGCCAGCCTCGTGGAGCGCCAGCGCAAGGCCCCGCCCTTCGGCGGCCTCGCCGCGCGGCCCGCGCATGAGTTCGACCACCTCTTCCAGTCCCCGGGTCCGATCTACGAGCCGGGCATGACCAGCGTGCCGGACTGGTGGCGCTTCGCCCGCGCGCTCCATGCCGCCGGCATTCGCAGCAGCGACCGCGTGCACAATGCCTTCGCCTATCACCTCACCCCGGCCGGCACGATGCTGGAGAGCGGCGCGCGCGCCCTCGGCTGCGCGGTCATCCCCGGCGGCGTCGGCAACACCGAGGCGCAGGTGACCGCCGCGGCCGATTGCGGCGCCACCGCCTATATCGGCACGCCGGACTTCCTGAAGGTGATGCTCGAGAAGGCGGCGGAGATCGGCCGCGACCTCTCCGCCATTACACGCGCCTGGGTCTCCGGCGGCGCCCTCTTCCCGTCGCTCCGCGAGGGCTATCGCGAGGCGGGCATCCAGTGCCTGCAAGGCTACGCCACCGCCGATCTCGGCTCCATCGCCTACGAGACGACGGCCATGGAGGGCCTCATCGTCGACGAGGGCGTGATCGTCGAGATCCTCCGCCCCGGCACCGGCGATCCCGTGCCGGAGGGCGAGGTGGGCGAGGTCGCCGTCACGCTGCTGAACGCGGACTATCCGCTGCTGCGCTTCTGCACCGGCGATCTCTCCGCGATCCTGCCCGGCACCAGCCCGTGCGGGCGCACCAATATGCGCATCCGCGGCTGGATGGGCCGCGCCGACCAGACAGCGAAGGTGAAGGGCATGTTCGTGCGCCCCGAGCAGGTCGCGGCCATCGTCGCGCGCCACGACGCCGTCACCAAGGCCCGCCTCACCGTCTCGCGCGAGGCGGAGCAGGATGCGATGATACTGACGGTGGAGACCGCCGAGGCCGATCCGGCGCTGGCCGACGCGGTGGCCGGCACGTTGCGCGATGTCCTGAAGCTCCGCGGCCATGTGGAGACCGCCGCCCCCGGCTCGCTGCCCAACGACGGCAAGGTGATCGACGACACCCGCGATTACGGCTGAGCCGGGGCGTCAGGGTGCCGCGGCCACCCGCTCGAACTCCATCCGGTAGACCACCTCTTCGCCAGTCACCGGGTCCTGCCCGGGCGCGCCGCTGATCACCAGTCGGTCCCCGTCGAGCGCGAAGGGCCGGATCAGCGGCTCACGGCCCCAGACCGGGTTCCAGGACCCGTCGACGGTGTGGATCACCGTGTCGCCCTCGATCCGGTACGCCGCCGTGTAGGCGAGCATCGAATCGAAGAGGGCGGCCTTGCCTGCCTCCGTCACCGGCCCGTCGGGGACGGGGCGCTCGCGGCGCTGCACATAGGCCATCATCCGCCCGTCCGCGTGGTAGGCGATATAGCCGATCGGATCGGGGCCGAGCGCATCGGTGACCACGCCCGTGGCCACGGCCCGCCGGGTCCAGGAGAGCATGCGCCAGCTGCCCAGCAGATCCGCCTGCGACGCCATCGCCCCCTCCCGCAAAGAAAAAGGGCGGCCGCCTCGGCGCCCGCCCTTCGTTCGCTCAGCCCTGGCGGGCCTTGAACTTCCGTTGGGTCTTGTTGATCACGTAGACGCGGCCCTTGCGGCGCACCACGCGGCAG
>JBCBWF010000149.1:0-10946 GCA_039817245.1 Pseudomonadota bacterium
GAGGATGCATCGATCTGCTCTGGAGCTTCTTGAGTTGTATAATGACCTTCTCGTTTTCCGTGGTGATGAGCAGAAAATGAGAGAGGGTTTTGAGGCGTATGCTGAAATACAGAAAAGGTTCATCGATAATCATCATGAAATCGATTATCTGCGCTTCAAGATTGAGAAACACAAGGAGTTCAATAATGGGTTGATAGAGAAAGCATATTGGATTGCTAGGTATTTATTTTTGACGTCGAGAAGGCAAGTGTATCCAAACTATTTGGTCATTCTGATTATGGGTTTGGTGGCTTACGTTGAGGTTTGGGGCTTTGGCGTTTTTCTAGAGATTGAATGACGCTTGAAGCTCGGCCAGCGTCTTCGCTTTGCTGTTCTGCGTGGCAGCTACCTGAGCAAGGTTCATGTGGTTGCTGCATGTCGCTCGCATCGGGACTTAGGGGCAGGTGCGGGGGTGGGATTGGAGGTAGCGGTCGAGGGTGGCGAGGAGGCGGGCGGCGTGGGCGTGGTCGGTGCGGCGGAGGGCGAGGGTGATGTCCTGGCGCAGGCGCGCGCAGATGCAGGGCACGTTGGCGCCCTCGGCCTCGCGCAGGTAATCGGCCATCGCCTCCGCGTCGAGCGGCTCGGCGGCGCCATGGGTTGCGGTGTAGGCGGTGAGCGCCGCGAGATCGGCCTCCGCGAAGCAGCCCTTCGCAGCGCATCCGGCAAAGTCGACAACGGTCATCGGCGCCTCCCTGATCGCAGGCAGGATCGCCCGGAGCGGCCGGCCCGCGCCTTGATGCAGGTCACCCGGCCGGTTTCGCCGCCGCAGGATGCTCCGCCACGAAGCGCCGCAGCGCCGCCAGCAGCGTCGCCGCATGCGCCCGGTCCCGCCGCTTCAGCGCAAGCCGGATATCGTCGCGCATCATCGCCACGATGATCCGCCCGCCGGTGGCCTCGTCACGCATGAGATAGGCCGCGAGCGCTGCCGCCGCGGCCTCCGGCAGATGCTCGTGCTCGGCGATGGCGTCCACCTCCTCGAAGGTGAGGCCGCTCAGGCCGACGAGATCCTCAATGGCGATCATGGCGCATCCTCCTGTCATAATTTTGCAGCGAGGATGTCACGGGAGGCGAGGTCTGGCCTTGAGGCGCATCAAGCGCCGCGCCGGACTCCGTGGGAACGGGCCGGGCGCCGGGTCGGCAATCAGGCGGCGGCGGGGCGGATGCCGCGGCGGACGAATTCCATCAGCAGGGTAATGGTGCGGTCGTTGATCTCGAGGCCGGCATTGGAGAGGACCATCTTGCCGTCGCGGGTCCGCGCCCAGGAAGCGATCGAGTCGACGCCGGTGCCGGACTCCTTCTGCTCCTTCACCGCATCGTCCAGCGCCGCGAGCACCACCGCGGCGAAGAGCTTGCGACACCGCGAGCCCTGTTCGTTAGCGAAACCGATGTCCTCCATGTCGCGCGGCATGGCCCGTTCTCCTCTCACAATGCATGCTGGCCGGGCCGCTCAGGGGCGCCCGTTGCCGACCGAAGTAGTGTCATTGAAGCGTTAAGAAAAGCCCTCAGTTTGCAAAACGGCCTTGCACGTGCCGAAACGCTGCGTAAAGCCCGCCCTGCAATGCGACAAAGATGCGAAAAATCGCTCCATCGCCATGCCTTAACCCCGCCATCGCAGCGCCGCGAAGCCGCCGTTTCCTTGTATGGGCCCGGCGATTCGGGGTATCGACGCGGCGTTGGGGCCGCGGCCTCACCGGTCGGCGCCGTGCTTCGCCATTCCTCGCCGCGCGGGGGGATGCGGGGGCGCGGGGCGATCCGCTCACCGAGGCCCGCGTCGAGAATCGGCGTGCCTCACGACCCAGGACGACGGCGGGCCCCCGCCCGCAAGCGAAGGAACAGTGCCAATGGCTACCGTAACCGTGAAATGGTTCAACACCGAGAAGGGCTACGGCTTCATCGCGCCCGACGAAGGTGGCAAGGACGTTTTCGTGCATATCACGGCCGTGCAGAAGGCCGGCCTGCCGGGTCTGCAGGACAACCAGAAAGTGTCGTACGATCTTGAGTCCGGTCGCGACGGCCGGATGTTCGCGGGCAACCTCGCCATCCTCTGAACGTCTCCGAAATCGGTGTCGGCGCCGCCCCCCAGGCGCCGTATCTGCGCCGCATAAGCGGCGCGGCGCCCCTTTCGCCCCCATTTTCGCCCTTTTTTCGCGTGAAAGCTGTATCAGCGCGACCTAGGGGACCGGTTCTGCGGGAGCCGGCTTGGAGGGTGACATGCAGACTGTGGGTGCCAGCAACGGGCTCTGGATCGAGACAATGTTCGATCCGCAGCACCAGAACGTGTATCTCATTACGATCCCGTCGCTCGTGCTGTTCGCGATCGGGATCCGGCGCGGGGCCGCCATCTACTTCTTCCTTATGACCGGCCTCATGTTCATGCGCGGCGGCTGAGCCGACGCGCTAACGATCCATCAACGGGGCGACCGTAGCATTGCTGCGTGTCTGGCCAGTGTTTGGCCGGTTTATGTCCCGTGTGATGGAGTGCGCGTCATGCAGTTCCACCCAGTGCCCGACGTCTATCGCGCCGGCGAATTCACGATGCTCGACGGCATCGTGCTCGCGGCGTTTCTGCCCCTCTTTCTCGCCCTGATGATCGGGGCGCAGCGCGAGCTGACCTTCATCGCCGCGCTCGGAGGGCTGTTTACGATAATCTTCATGCGCTAGACGCATATGCACGCAAGAGTTGAAGTGCGGTCTCATCACACGTAGGTTAACCACGTCGGTGATGGGGGGAATCGCAACCCAGACCGTACGCAGGGCCCCAGTACGGGGCATCGGAGCTTGTGCTTGTCGTTTCCTCGCTCCTGTCCGGCTTGTGTGTGTCGCGTTCAGTGTTCTCGTCGCCCCGGAAAGCTCTCTCGCACGGGCTCCGGGCTCCCGTGGCACGTCTGCATGCCCGGATTGACAGGTGGGTTCCGATCCGCGGGCGGTCTCCCCTAGGCCGCCCGCGACCCCTGTCCGGATACCCCGTCGGCGGTGTTCCCCTGTACCGAGCCGCTGCACCCGGCAGGCGCGATGCGCCGGGCGTCTGGGCCTTGCCGGTGGCCGCCGGGCGTCCCGGGCCTGACCCGGGACCTCCTCGACGCGCCCGGGAGGCTCCGGCTCAAGGCCGGAGCAAGCCGGCGGGCGAGGGGGACGACACGATCGGCGCCGCGGGGCTCACCACCAGCGCTCGGGGACTAGGCGGCCGGGGCCGCGGGCTTCGACCGCGCGGGCGGCGTTGAGGAGCGGGCCCTCCTCCCAGGCGCGACCGATGAGCTGCAGGCCGACGGGCAGGCCGTTTGCCGCGCGCCCCACCGGCACGCTCACGCCGGGCAGCCCGGCGAGGTTGAGCGTGACCGTGAAGACGTCCTGCAGATACATCTGCACCGGGTCGCCCTCGAACTCTCCGCGCGCGAAGGCGGGGCCGGGGGCGGCCGGTGCGAGGATCGTGTCCACCGTCTCGAGCGCCGTGTCGAAATCCTGCCGGATCAGGCGGCGGACCTTCTGGGCGCGCAGGTAGTAGGCGTCGTAGTAGCCCGCCGAGAGCACATAGGCGCCGACCATCACGCGACGGCGCACCTCCGGCCCGAAACCCTCCGCGCGGCTCTTCTCGTAGAGGTCCACGATGCCGTCGCCCTGGCCGAGGGTGGCGCGGTGGCCGTAACGTACGCCGTCGTAGCGCGCGAGGTTCGAGGAGGCCTCCGCCGGGGCAATGATGTAGTAGGCCGGCAGCGCGGCCCGGGTATGGGGCAGCGAGATCTCCACCACCTCGGCGCCCGCCTCGCGCAGCATCGCGGCACCCTGGTCGAGAAGGGCCGACATCTCGTCGGAGAGCCCGTCGCGATACTCCGCCGGGATGCCGATGCGCCGGCCGCGGAGGTCGCCCTCGAGCCCGGCCGCGAAGTCGGGCACGGGGCGGGGGGCGGAGGTCGAGTCCTTCGGGTCGTGCCCCGCCATGGCGCCCAGCAGGATCGCGGCGTCCTCCACCGTCTTGGCGATGGGCCCGGCCTGGTCGAGCGAGGAGGCGAAGGCGACGATCCCCCAGCGCGAGCAGCGACCGTAGGTGGGCTTGATGCCGACCACGCCGCAGAAGGAGGCGGGCTGGCGGATGGAGCCGCCGGTATCCGTGGCGGTCGCGCCGAGGCAGAGATCGGCCGCCACCGCCGCCGCCGAGCCGCCCGAGGAGCCGCCGGGAACGATCTCGGCCGTGTCGCCCGCACGCCGCCAGGGCGAGAGACAGGGGCCGTAGACCGAGCTCTCATTGGAGCTCCCCATGGCGAACTCGTCCATGTTGAGCTTGCCGAGCATCACCGCGCCGGCGGACCAGAGCCTGGCGGTGACGGTGCTCTCGTAGTGCGGCACGAAGCCCTCGAGGATCGCCGAGGCCGCCTGGCTGCGCACACCATCGGTGCAGAAGAGGTCCTTCACGCCGAGCGGGATGCCGAGGAGCGCGCCATCGGCGCCGCCCTTTCGGGCCGCATCGGCGGCATCGGCCATCTCGAGCGCGCGCTCGGGCGTGGAGGTGACGACCGCGTTGAGCGGTGCGGCGGCCTCCATGGCGGCGAGGCAATCCTCGGCGAGGGCGCGGGCGGTGATGTCTCCGGCGCGCAGGCGATCGCGCGCTTCGGCGATTGTCAGCGTGGCAAGGCCCATCGCGCTCACTCCACCACTTTCGGCACGGCGAAGAAGCCCTCGCGGGTCTCCGGCGCGTTGGCGAGCACATCGTCGCGGATGCTGCCATCGGTGACCGCATCCGCGCGGCGGGGGAGGGGCATGGGCTGCACGGCCGTCATGGGCTCGACGCCCTCCACATCCACCGCCTGGAGCTGCTCCACCCAGTCGAGGATCGAGGAGAGCTCGGCGGCGAGCGGCGCCAGCTCCTCCTCGGTGACGGCGATGCGCGCCAGCCGCGCAACCTTGCGCGCGGTGTCTGCGTCGATGGACATGGGCGCTCCTCTCGGGCAGGGCTTTCAGGGACCGGGCGCTGGTGTAGCGCCCCCGGGCCGCGCGCCGCAAGGCCCGGGCTGGCGGGGGCGGCGGGTGCCGGGAGAGCGGAAGAGAGGGAGATGACGGCGATGAAGATCACCTGGCTCGGCCATGCCGGCTTTCGCATCGAAACCGCAGGACAGGTGCTCCTGCTCGACCCCTGGCTGGAGGGCAATCCGAGCTTCGATCCGGCGCGGCGCGGCGATGCGATCGCGGGCGCCACGCATATCCTCGTGACGCATGGCCATGGCGATCATGCGGGCGATGCGGCGGGGATCGCGAAGGAGACGGGCGCAGGGCTCGTCGGCATCTACGATTGGGTGACCTGGGTCACGGCGCGCGACGGCGTGACGGGCCAGGGCATGAACAAGGGCGGCACCGTGATGCTCGGCGACGTGGCCGTGACGATGGTGAACGCGCAGCATTCCTCCTCGGTGGCGGGCGAGGGCGGTGCGCCGGTCTATTCGGGCGCCGAGGCGGGCTTCATGATCGCGGCCGAGGGCAAGGTGCTCTACGCGATGGGCGACACGGATGTGATGGCCGATATGGGCATCTTCGCCGAGCTCCACGCGCCCACCCATGCGATCGTGCCCATCGGCGGGCTCTTCACGATGGACAGCACCCGGGCGGCCTATGCGTGCCGGAAGTTCTTCGACTTCCAGGCGGTGATCCCGTGCCACTACGGCACCTTCCCGGTGCTCGAACCCTCGGCGGACGCGTTCGTGGAGAAGGTCGCACCGCTGGAGGTGCGCGTGCCTACGGTGATGGAGAGCATCGAGATCTGAGGCTGTCCCGGGCTTGACCCGGGACCTCGCCGGTCGATCAAGGAGGCCCCGGATCGGGGTACGGGGCCGCCGTCGACCTCTCGCGCCCCTCAGGCGAGGCCCTCGAGGAAGGTCGCGAGCCGGGTGATGCGGCGGTCCACATGGGCCGGGGCCTTGGCGCCCTCGGTGTGGCAGAGCCAGACGGTCGCCATGCCGAGGCGCTTGGGTTCCTCGAGATTGGCCACGGTGTCCTCGATCATCGCGGCGCGGTCGGGGGCGAAGCCGTCCGCCGCGCGCACCGCGGCGTAGGCGCCCTCATGGGGCTTCGGCACCAGCGCCTTGTCCTCGATGCCGTAGATCGCCTCGAAGGCGTCCTCGAGCCCCGTGGCGCGGAGCACGCGCTCGGCATGGGCGCGCGCGCCGTTGGTGTGGATCACGCGCCGGCCCGGCAGGCGGGCGATGGCGGCGTTCAGGCGCGGATCGGGCCGGAGGGCGCTGAGGTCGATGTCGTGCACATCGTCGAGAAAGTGATCGGCGGGCACGCCGTGATGCGCGATGAGGCCTGTGAGCGTGATGCCATGCTCGCGCCAGTACTGCGCGCGCAGCCGGTCCGCCTCGGCCCGGCCGACACCGAGTTCGCGGATGATATAGGCGGTGATGCGCGCGTTGATCTGCTCGACGAGGCGCAGGCCGGGCGCGTAGAGCGTGTTGTCGAGATCGAACACCCAGGTCTCGACCGCGGCGAAATCCGGCGGAGTTCCGGGACGTTCGGGCCCGGGCGGCGTTGAGGCAGGCATGGCGGTCTCAGGCATGGCGGTCTCCGGCGCTTGGCGGTGCGGGCGTTTGGTAGCGAAGAGCAGGGCGGGAGAGAAGGGCATGGACGAGAGCGAGCAGTGCGCGCAGGGGAGCTGGGCCGGCGCGCTCGGCCAGAGCTGGGCGGCGCGGGTGGAGGCGATGCATCGCCAGCTTGCGCCGATGGCCGAGATCGGGCTCGCCGCCCTCGCGCCGCAGCCGGGCGAGCGGGTGCTCGATCTGGGCTCCGGCGGGGGCGAGACGAGCCGGATGATCGCCGAGGCGGTCGGCCCAGGGGGCCGGGTGACCGGGATCGACATCTCGCCGGAGCTCGTGGAGATCGCCCGCGCGGCCGGTGCGGGACTGCCGCAGCTCTCCTTCGTGCTGGCGGATGCGGGGGCGCATGACTTCGGCGAGACGCGGTTCGACGCGCTCTTCAGCCGGTTCGGCTGCATGTTCTTCGACGAGGCGGAGGCGGCGTTCGCGAACCTGCACACCGCGCTCAGCCCGGGCGCGCGGGCGGTGTTCGTGGTCTACACGGATATCGCCGAGAACCCCTGGGCGGCGGTGCCGGCGCAGGCGGCGGAGGCGGTGCTCGGCCCCGCGCCGCCGCGAAAGCGCGGTGCGGCGGGGCCCTTCGGCTGGTCCGATCCCGATTTCTTTGCGCCGATCCTGAAGGCGGGCGGGTTCGGGGACATCGCCTGGGAGCCGCGCGCGCTCTCGGTCGAGGTGGGGTATGGCGACGATCCGGACCCGGCGGTGCGCGCGGCGGCACTGATGCTGCGCATCGGCACGGTCGCGCGCCGGCTGCAGGACGCGCCCGAGGGGGCGGAGGCTGCCCTCGCCCCGGTGCTGGCCGAGGCCGCGCGGCCTTACGTGTCCGACGGGGCCGTGCGGCTCGGGGCGCGGGTCTGGGTGGTGACGGCGCGGGCCTGATCCGGCCCGCGCCCGGGGGCGCGCTCAGTCCTTCGGGACGAAGGAGAGGGCGACGCCGTTGATGCAGTAGCGCTGGCCCGTGGGCGGCGGGCCGTCCGGGAAGACATGGCCGAGATGGGCGTCGCAATTGGCGCAGACCACCTCGGTGCGGGTCATGAACCAGGACCGGTCCGTGTGCTCCTCGAGCGCGGTCTCGCTCGCGGGCGCCCAGAAGCTCGGCCAGCCGGTGCCCGAATCGAATTTCTGGTCCTGCTCGAAGAGCGCCGCACCGCAGCAGACGCAGTGGAAAGTGCCGGCGGCCTTGGGGAAGCTGTCATGCGTGAAAGGGCGCTCCGTGCCCTTCCGGCGGGTGACGCGATAGGCCTCCGGCGACAGGGTCTCGCGCCACTCGGCATCGGTCTTGGCGATCTTGTCGGCGGTGTCGGACATGCTCTCTCCTCGCTTGCGGCTCGGTGCGTGAAACCCACGCTCAGTCATAGTGTTGTCACTGGAGCAGAGATATATAGGCGGGATTGGCCGCGCTCCCATGGGGCGCTTCGCCCTCGGCGCGGAATGCGCGGACGGCCAGGAGGGGGAGGGGGAGATGTTCGGTCTCGGCAAGTACAGCGCGCGGCTGGCGGTGGGCGAGGAGGATACGCGCCGCTGCCAGCGCCTGCGCTACATGACCTTCCGGGCAGGGGCCGGCACGGGGCCCGGCCTTTCCGCGGAGGCGGGGCGCGAAGGCTACGCGGACGGCGCGCTCGACGCGGACGAGTTCGACCCGCATTGCTGGCACATGATGGTGGAGGAATGCCGGACGGGCACGCTCGTCTGCTGCTTCCGCATGCAGGTCTTCGAGAGCGGCGCGCGCATCGGCGAGAGCTACTCGGCGAAGTATTACGAGCTCTCCGCGCTCACCGAGTATCCGGGGAAGATGCTGGAGATGGGGCGGTTCTGCATCCATCCGGGCTATCGCGATCCGAACATCCTGCGGGTGGCCTGGTCGGCCATGTCGGATTTCGTGGAGCGCGAGAATATCGAGCTCCTGTTCGGGTGCTCCTCCTTCAGCGGGGTGGATGACACGCCTTATTCGGATGCGTTTGCGCTGCTGAAGGAGAAGCATCTGGCGCCGAAGCGCTGGCTGCCGCGGGTGAAGGCGCCGAAGGTGTTCCGGTTTGCGAAGGCGCTGCGGCTGAAGAAGCCGGATCTGAAGCTGGCGATGCGGCGGATGCCGCCGCTCTTGCGCACCTATCTGGTGATGGGTGGCTGGGTTTCGGACCATGCGGTGATCGATAACGATCTCAACACGCTGCATGTGTTCACGGGCGTGGAGGTGCAGCGCGTGCCGAAGGCGCGGGCAAAGCTCCTGCGCCGGCGGGGGGCTGCCGGCGCCTGAGCGGCCGGGGCGCGCGCCAGCGCCGCGCCGAAGCGCCGCTTGCCCCACCCGCCCGCCCGCTGCGCGCCGCTCCGGCGCGGCGCTGGCGCGGGTTCGGTAGGGTGGGGCCCGTGAGGGGCGGGCTCAGTCTCCGAGCGCGATACCGTCGCGGCGAGGATCGGCGCCGCCGCGGAGCCGGCCGTCGGGCAGGATCTCGATGATGTGGAGGCCGGAGGTCATGGCGCTCTCCGTCACCTCATGGCCGAGGGCTTCGAGGGCCGGGGCCAGCGTGGCCGGATGCGCGCCGGCTTCCAGCGCGAGTGCGCCGCGGTTGCGATGGGAGACATGGGCCCGGGCGGCGGCGGCGGCGGGGTCGGCGCCCGCGTCGAGCATCGCGCGCAGGGCGCCGGCCACATATTCGGGGATGCGCGAGCCGCCGGGCGAGCCGATCAGGATCCGCGGGGTTCCGGGCGCATCGGAGGCGTAGACGATCGTCGGCGCCATCGAGGAGCGCGGGCGCTTTCCGGCGGCCGGCGCATTTGCGATGGCGCGGCCGTCGTCGCTCACGGGGCGGAAGGAGAAATCCGTCAGCTGATTGTTGAGCAGGAAGCCGCCGGCCATGCGGCCCGAGCCGAACGCTGTCTCGATCGAGGCGGTGAGGGAGATGGCGAGCCCGTCGCCGTCGACCACCGAAAGATGGGTGGTGCCGGGGCGCGTCCGCCCGGTGTCGGGCGCGAGCAGGTGGCCGGAGCGGAGCGGCGGCGTGCCGGCGGCGGCGGGGCCCGTGCTGGCCTGGCCCGGGTTTATGAGGCGCGCGCGGGTGGCGAGGTAGCCGCGGTCGAGGAGGCCCACGACCGGGACGGAGACCTGATCGGGATCGGCGAGGTAGAGCGCACGATCCGCATAGGCCAGGCGCGAGGCCTCGGCGAAGATATGCGCGCCGGATGCGGCATCGGGCGGCGGCGCGAAGGCCGCGGCGAGGCCGAGGATCTGGCCGACGGTCGTGGCGCCGGAGGAGGGCGGGCCCATGCCGCAGACCCGCCAGCCGGCGCGGAAGCGATGGCAGACCGCGGAGCGCTCGATGACCCGGTAACCTTCGAGATCGGCGAGGCCGAGCGCGCCCGGTCTGCGGCCGGTGCGCGTGGCGCTGATGATCGCGGCGCCGAGCGGCCAGCCATAGAGCACATCCGCGCCTTCGGCCGCGATGAGGCGGAGGCTCTGCGCGAGGCGGGGCTGGCGGAGGAGTGCGCCCTCCGCGATGGGGACGCCGTCCGGCAGGAACAGCGCGGCGGCGTGGCTGGCGGCGAGCCGCTCGCTTGAGCCGGCCACCAGCGTCGCGAGGCGGGGGGTGACGCGGAAGCCCTCTTCGGCGAGGCGGATCGCGGGCTCGAAGAGGCGTGCCCAGGCGAGCCGGCCATGGCGGGTGTGGAGCGTCTCCATCAGACGGCCGAGGCCCGGGACGCCGACGGAGCGGCCGGAGGCGACGGCGTCCCAGAAGCCCATCGGCTCGCCGCGCTCTAGGAAGAGGTCCGGGCCCGCGACGCGGGGGGCGGTCTCGCGCGCGTCGTAGCTCGTCAGGCCCTTCGGCCCGTGCACGAGCGCGAAGCCGCCGCCGCCGAGCCCGCTCGATTGCGGCTCCACCACGTTGAGCGCGAGGAGGGTCGCGATGGCCGCATCGGCCGCGGAGCCGCCGGCGCGCAGCATTTCGAGCCCCGCGGCGCTGGCGAGCGGATGGGCGGCGACGATCATGTGCCGCTGCGCCTCGACCAGGGGCTTGCTGCGCCGGCCGCTCTCGGCCTCGGGCGTGGCGCGGGCCGCCTCGGCCTCCTGCGCGCGGGCGCCGCCGGGAGGCGGGGCGAGGGCTGCGGTGGCGAGGACGAGGGCTGCGAGCGCGCGGAAAACGGCGCGGGGGCAGGCGGCGGAGAGGGCGGCGACACGGGGCATGGCGGGCTCCTTTCGCGCGCACCATGCCGGTCGGTTCGCCCGCCCACAAGGGCGAGGTTGGGAGGATGCGCCATGGCGCTCCGGTCGCCCATCTTCCGCCCCGCCGGGGGCCCCACCCGGGGCCGCGCCCCCCCCCCCCCCCCCCCCCCCCC